>JAIQFF010000266.1 GCA_020073395.1 Terriglobia bacterium | reverse complement strand
CGGACGTTCACAGGAGATCTCGCAGCGTATCGGACGGACCATCGACCTCGCCGGGCAGAAGCCGTACACCGGCACGCACAACTCCGGCTATACGGAATGTCAGGAATTCTTTGGAGCGATCACGCTCGACAGCCACGAACCATTGGGCAAGCAGATCGTCACTATGCTCGACGTGGCGCTGCGCGGAATCGGAGATCACTGGAATGACGTCGTGATGCCGGGCTTCGATTTCTGCGTTGTGGAGAACACTTTGGGCAAGTACGGCCCACGAGTCGAGACGCTGACCACAGTGCCGATCCACGCGCAGGACCTGGTGGCTTCCTAGGTTTGCGTTTGGGGCTTGATTGCCTCCAGTCTTCTTATTACGATCTGATTCGTGGATTACGTAGCGGCCTTTTGGGTTCTGGCTTATGCCGCGTAACAGGCAGGGAGTGGATTGATAGGGCAGGGGATTGGCGCTGCTGCTGTTCGTGTATTTGGTGGTTTTTGCGAAGCGGTTCTGAGAGCACCTAAAGCCTGCACCATATTTGGGCAATTGACCCGCCGTTTGACGGGGCGTAGCCTACTCTCAAAATTGACTTGCAATTCGTCAGAATGTCGTCCAGGGTGCCCCTGCTTTTCTGGTGTGCTAGGTGGAGACACGGTGAGTACGTTCGCGATCTTCTGCATCTTGCTGCTGATTGTTTGGCTCGGCGCTCGCTTTGCGTTTCCTGCAGGACGCTAGAAGAGCATCATGCGGCGGAACGGCGCTGTTCGTTACTTTTACACATCGGGATAGGACTCGGGCAACTCTGCTGGAAATTAATTGTTGAGGTGATCGATGACTCCCGGATTGGAATGGCTGATGATTGCTTGGGGTATTGTGACTGTTGTTTTCATCATTCTCCTCTTCTACCGCAGCACACTGACGAGGCAAGAGGACGACCAGCTTTTCATTGATGAGTCTGCGTCATCAATGGCAGCGAATCAGAGGGAACTAATCGCTAAGGTGAACAAGATAAGTCCTCTGATAAGAGTGGCAGGTGCAACTTCGGGACTGATGCTCCTAGTCGTCGCGGGTTGGGCGGTCTACATTGGGTTGAATTCGGTACAGCCATAACCGGTTAAGCCGCTGTGATGTGAGCGGCCTGCTCGTGCCACGCGAATGATCGAGCTGACGAAGGTGCTGTAGATCTGATTTTTTCTTTTGGCACTGACGTATGAAGGACGTTTACGAACTTCTGAGACAGAAAGAGCTTGAGATCTCGAGGTTGGAAACCGAGGTCGAGGCGTTGCGCGTAGTTGCGCCTCTTCTATCCGAAAACCAGGAAGTAAGCCATGACGATCAGCCGACTGCGACCAGTTCAACCGCTCCATCGCAGCGCATCAGGGTTCCAAAGGCAGTAAACGCCAATCCACAGCCCGAGCACGCTGCTGAGTGGAAAGAACAAATCAAAGGCCGGCCATAGCCGTCCCTACCAACTCTTTGGTATGAGCGGCAGGATCGACCAGGATCGCCGCCCAACGCATCTTTTTTGGATTTGGTTCGATCTTCAATTCTGCCATGGCGTGAACCGCTTCCCTCTTTGCGTAACGTACGTGCGTAACGTTGAAGGGCTCCGCTCCGCGCGGTTCGAACGCAATTTGGTTCTGGTCAACTCAGGGTAGAAAAACAAGCACGTCACGACTAGAACGAAAACGCGCCGTGCCGACGCGCGAACGCCGACACGACTCCAACCAAGTCCGCCCTCTCTCGGAGGCAGCCGTGGCTGATAACAATCGTGCCACCCACCTTTTTTTCTGCTCCGGCTTCGTAGGTTAAGTGAGACCTGGGCATGATTTAATTTGCGAATCTAATGCAATGTTATCTTTAGGACTTCTCCCTCACCTGGACCGAATCCAAAGCCTTTGTTAGAAACATACAGGTTGCCGTCACGGCCAAACGTCATGCCGGTAGGGAAATCCAATCCGCTCGCGACGGTTTCTTTGTGGCCGGAGAGGTCCACGCTCACGATGTCACCGGTGTGAGGTGCGGGGCCGTTAACCGCATTTGACATTTCCAGCACATAAATTTTGCCGTTGCGCGCAGCCAGACCAAGTACGGCCGTGAAGCCAGAAATTAGTTTCACGAACCCTCCTGTTTTCGTCGCGACGAACAACGAGGAAGATCCGGGGGCGATAGGAAAGGTGTTCAGGTTGGAAATCAGAAAAATTCCACCGAATAGCTCAGTCATCGCAGTCGGTACGATATGGCCCTGCGAAGCGGAGATATCTACCAGTCGGGTGATCTTTCCCGATTTATCGATTTTGTCGAGCTCTCCATGGTTGGGCTCAATTGCGTAAAACGCATCTCCCACGGACACCATGCTGTACCACGTGCCATCTGGCTCGAAGTCGTCGGGTTCCGGATGCGCAACTGGATGAAGCTTCTGAAATAAGCTCAGATTAGCAATCTCCTTCCAGCTACCATCCGGGTTCACAATGACCACCCCGTTGGCGGTATTTGTGAGTCCATGGGAGCAACCCGCCCCCCCTTTTAGAGCGTATAGCGTATCGCCAATGAAGGCGACATCGGCCACGCCGCTGACTAAGCTGCCGATCGCTGGACTGGTTTGACTGGAAGGCAAGTGGTCCGCCACAGTCGTGCGGACTCCGTGAGGATCAATCTTCGAGATGCGTGCCGTAAAACCTCCGGTATAGGGGAGGCCCAGAGTCCGAAGCGTGCGGCTACCGGGGTGACGAAGTAGTCCGACCCGCCGGACCACAGAACAGCTCGGGATTGCAGGGTCCTGAAGGGCTCCAGCCGCTGGCCGCGCTTGGGACCATAACTGGCCGCATAGATGTCGCCGATCCACCAAAGGAATCCGGGCTGCATTTCCGGATATCCAGCATCGTATTTTCCTTGCAGGTTGGCCATCACGTCGAGGGCGTGCGGAGTAGGCAGGTTGGCGTGGATGATGCTGTGGCGCAGGCCAAAGTGGGGCACGATGGTCTCTTCTTTGCAGAGCGCGAAAGGCTGCATCTGTTTCGGTGTCATCGTGAAGTTCCCGACCGGCCATGGCAAATGCTGGTGGGGCAGTTCCGATGACTAGGAGTCTCTGTGTTTGGTGGCCGAATTCGCGGCCACATGCCCTGTATCGCGTCCAGGCTCTTTAGCGCTTATTCCGCGAAGGTTTCCCTCGCGCGGGTTTTTCGAGGCGGGCCTCTAATTCTGCCACTCGCTTGCGCAACGCATCGAGTTTCGGTCCGCTCTGAGCTAGCGGATGTGCTGATGGCGCCACGTTCAGAAACTTCTGCATCATGTCCATGGGGGACAGAATGGCGGACTGGACCTCGCCTAAGCGGCTCTGTACCGCGTCCTGCACCTTCTGATAGGCGTCAAAGGCGGATTTCAAGTACCACATGACGAACTCCTGCCGAACCTCATCGGACGCGACCACGAGCTGACGAAGCAGCTCGAGCGGCAGCCCGGTGGGCTTATCCTTGGCATCTTCCATGATGATCTGGGTCAGAGTGACGCGGGTAAGGTCCTGTCCGGTTTTTGCGTCCACTACCTGGAGCTCCTTGCCTTCGCGAACGAATCGGGCAATATCGTCGAGATTCACGTAACGGCTTCCGGCGGTGTCGTACAGTCTCCGGTTTCCATACTTCTTGATGACCACGGTGTCTGGCTTCATCTCGGCCTCCTCTATGTTGCAGTGCACAAAGGACAAATACATATTGACACAATTTCATTATATTCGTATAGTTAATTTGATGCTGCATTGCAGCATATACATACATGGAGGTGTCACATGCCGGCAACGGTAGGATCAACTCATTCTCGGGAACCATCCTTTGTTTCTCTACTTTCCAGCTGGGCCCAACAGGGCGTACAGAGTTTCTTTGCTACGCAACGGGTCCTCGTGGATCTCGCCATGCGGCAAAATGCAAGCGTCATGCATTCTGTGCGGCAACAATTGACCGATCCTGAGCACTCGCCGATGGCCATTCTTGGCGAAGTAGCCGGGGAGGGCGTAACCAACTTCATTGAGGGGCAGAAGGTACTGCTTGAGCTCGGACTGAAACAACATGAAATCCTCATGTCCGGTGTGAAGGAACGGATTGGAGACCAGCGCGCGGCGCATGCTGTTACTGACCTGCTGCGGCGTAGCGTGGAGACTTTCATCCACATGCAGCAGGAGTTT
>JAIQFF010000078.1 GCA_020073395.1 Terriglobia bacterium | reverse complement strand
GGGGGTGGAGCGGATGCTGCGGATTTATTTTCTGCAGCAGTGGTTCAACCTGTCGGACCCCGGGGTGGAAGAAGCGCTGTACGATTCGGCGGGGATGAGAAAGTTTGTGGGCATCGATCTGGGGCGGGAGCCGGTGCCGGACGAGACCACGGTGTGCAAGTTCCGCCATCTGCTGGAACGGCACGGTTTGGGAGAGCGGCTGTTCGAGCGGGTAGGTGAGCATTTGCAGCAGAAGGGGCTGCGTCTGAACACGGGAACGATCGTGGATGCGACGATTATCAACGCCCCGAGTTCGACCAAGAACGCCCGGCAGGAGCGCGATCCGGAGATGCACCAGACGCGCAAGGGCAAGCAGTGGTACTTCGGGATGAAGGCGCACGTGGGGGTGGACAGCCAGACCAAGCTGATTCACTCGGTGGTGGCGACGGCGGCGAACGCGGCCGATCGCACGATGCTACCGCACCTGCTGCACGGCGAGGAGACGCGGGTGTGGGGCGATCAAGCGTATCGCGGGCAAAGCGAGGTGCTGCGGGAACATGCTCCGCACGCCCTGGACTTCACCCACCAGCGTTATCGCTACAAGCACCATATCGATGAAGTAGAACGCGAGAAAAACCGCACCAAGAGCAGCGTACGATCCAAGGTGGAACACGTGTTCGCGGTGATGAAGCTGAAGTTCGGATTCGTCAAGGTGCGCTATCGCGGACTGGACAAGAACGCGAACCGATTGTTTGTGACGTGCGCTCTGGTGAACCTGTTCTTGGTTCGCAAGCGGCTGCTGACGGCAACCGCTGCATAGTGCTTCCGATCGAAGCTGCCTGGCCGAGTCCAGGGCGAGTGAGGCACATAGTATTCTCTCGCGGGAGACACCAACCACCGAGCTCTCAAGACTACCCTGAGTCGGCACGAACGCGGCGCTTGTTCAGAGGTTCCCTAAGCCCAACCAGCCCAGCCAGACGGGTGCGCGATTCGAGAGTTCCACGCACTTGCGGAGCTCTGGGATCGCTTCAGCGAATCTGCGCTGTGCACATCGGGTCACTCCGATCAAGACGTGAGCTGTAGGGTAATTGGGTTCAACGGCCAGGATTAACTGCGCCTGCTCAATGGCACGGTCGTAGTCGCGTCTCCACCAGTACATCAGTCCCAGCCAGCGGCGTGCTTCCAGATTCAAGGGATCCAAATCGAGCACGGCTTCGAGTTCTGCAACGGCTTCGTCGAGACGGCCTACCGGCATCAGTCCGCTTATCGCATGGCGGAACTTGACCAGAAGCGATGCTGGGTTCAATTTCAACGCCAACGTGAATTCGCGTTGAACCTCGGACCAGTCGTAGTCGCGTATCTTGCAGAATTGTCCGAGCAGGGCGTGGGTTTCGGCCAGAGTGTTATCGATCTCGAGAGCTCGCAACGCGGCCCAAAGGCCCGCTGAAAAAGATTCTTTCGGCGGCATCAAACCGAGTGACCAGCCCAGAAGTAGTACTCCGCCAGTCCATCGTAAGCCAGCGCGAAGTGGGGATCGCGAGCGAGTGCCTGCTCGAAATATGATTTTGCGCTGGCGACATCTCTGTACATTCGGAAGCGGCCCTGAAGGTAGAGGTTGTAAGCGACGATGTCTTGGGTCGGGTTTCTGGCCTGCTCAGCGGTGTCCGCTGTGCGTGCGGGCAGCGTCGCGGCGAGGGGAGGAATATGAGTTGCGATGGCTTGGGCGATGCAGTCTTGTACCTTGAACACGTCGCGCATCTCGGCGTCGTATTTTCTGGCAAACAACTGCGTCTGATCCTTGACCTGTATCAACTGGACATTGATTGTTATTCGGCCCTCGGTGCGACGGACACCGCCTTCCACAACGTAGTCCAAGGATAGTTCGCGCCCGATCCGTTCCACGTCCTTGCGGCTGCCCTTGTAGTGCATGGCAGTGGTGCGGGCAATCACGCCAAGGTGCTGGGGCAAAAGGGCCGCCACTGCGGTGATGACCCCGTCAGTCATGGCGTCACTATCCAATTGATTGTTCGCCCATCTGACAGGACCATGCGATAAATTTCACGCACCAATTCAACTTCTTCCGGTGGGCCGAGGATCAGACGCACCCGATCCGTGACGAGGCTTTTGCGCTCGCCCGCTTTCAGTGGTTCCTTTACAACTCCGGCAGGTGAGATCAGCATGCGTCGAAAACCGTAACCGGGAGCACCACCTTGCTTGAAGCCTAGGCTGGCAAGCCGTCTGGTTCCAGCCAGCACTTTTACTCCAAGTTCACGGCTGTATTCACCCGCCATACTCCGCTTAAGCGCTTTCATCAACGCGTCAGGAGCGCTGCCGTCATTTTGGAACGGTTCGGCACAGTAGATAATCGGAACTCCGGCAGACCTACACATGAATTCGTAGTGCGCCGCCTCGTCATTGTCCTGGAATCGTCCCCAACGGGTCACGTCGTAGACAAGAATGGTCTTGAACGGGCAGCACCCGCTCATGACATCCTTCAGCAATTCCCTGAGGCCTGATCGATCTTCTTGACCTCAAGGCGGATGTCCAGCCTCAGGAGATGATTGTGCTCAAGTTCGCCACCGCTGCTGTGGCACAGCTTCGCACAGGTTCTCTGCAACTCGTGCGGTGCGATATGCTCCAAGCCCACTCTTTGGCAGCAGGTCCTGACTACGTACCACACAACATTCTGCGAGATGCCTTTCCCCCACACCTTTCCCGTACTGGCGAGTGTGTCAGGGGGCAGTGTCCAGAGTTTTACCCGGCCCTGCACGCAGCGACAGGACGGCAAGTTTGTGTGCGACGGCGGGGTGATACGGCAAGTTGCATTGCGCTGCCGCCGCACTCGGGAGCGACCGCCCGCGAAAAAAAAAGCCCCGAGCCGGCACGGCCGGATCGGGGCTGTGGCTGGTTCGCCGGGAGCAGTCTAGTAAGCCGACGGCGTGAAATCCTGGCGATAAGTCAGGTTGTCGATGTCGCGGAACATCGGTGTTCCCGGCGGCAGGTTCTGCGGCTGGGTGAACAGCGGGTCAAAAACATAGTTCCGGGTTGGAGGTTGATAGACGACGTAGTTGCAGCATTTGAACGTGCCCGTGTTGTAAGTCGAGTAGTACAAGCTGACTAGCGAACCCTTGTAGTAGAGGGTGTCGCCGTTCCAGTTTTCCAGAAAGCGTAGGAAATTGTGCACTCCGCCGTCGGTCCCGAAATAAGTCGTGCTGTTACTCCCGGTGGGGTGCGGGAAGGTGATGTTCTTTCCCGCGGCGATGGCCACCCGGTAGTAGGTGGTCACGGCCTGGCGATACCCGTTCGCGCTAGTGGCGTCGGTCGGGTAAAGCATGCTTCCGAACTTGTTGGCTGCACCGATGACTCCTTCATCCTGCCATTGGTTCGACAGTAAGGTAACGGTGTCAGCAATCACGGCGGCGGCGGAATGGGCTGGCTCAGCCGCAGCTGTGTTGGTCCAGGTTGGGTCCGCGGGAGGAGCAGCGCTGTTGTAGTCTCCCTGAATGTAAACCGGATTCTCGGAGGCTACGGTGAATCCACCCAAGGTGCCATCCGCGTTGGCCACCAGGCGGACGGGTACGTTCCCCAAGGAGCCATCCACCAGCTTCAGTACATGGCGCGCTCCGGTTACCCGGTTCTTGCGGCCGGTCGTGTAGCAGTTGGCAATGCGGTTGGTGAACGGATCGTTAGTGGTATTAATGCCAAAGCCAATCCCGACGTCGGCCGCCCCGTATTTGTCGGTCCGGCCGTTGTTGTCCACGTCTTCGGGATTCCGGGGCACGCCGGCGATGGTGACCGGCGGCTCCGGCTGGCCGTCTGGCGTGCCGGTGTTAGAGGTGCTGTTGATGACGTCCTCGAATCCGTACGAACCCTTAATGACCGACGGGACGGCGAGCGGATCAGGCAGCATCCCGCGGCGGTCGGAAAAATACAGGATGTATCCGTTTTGTGAAACGTAGTCCACCTGAGCGCCGGTCGTGCCGATTGTCCCTTTCAGCCATTTCCGCAGGTTGCCTACGTCCAGGTCGATCGCGTTCATGACGCCGTTGGGGGTGCAGCTGGGTTGTGTACCCAGCAAAGCGTCGCGAGGCTCACCTTCGCGGGTGTCGTAGAAATTGATGGGAAACCAATTGAACTGGGCGTCTGATCCGCCGACTGCGGTGCTCTCGGTGGCTCCCGATACCGCCCCGTTACCGTCGCGGTCGGCCAACATCTGGAACATCAGAATTGCGTTGGGATGAACCGCCACCGGGGTAACGGAGGCGGCACCCGGAAGAAGGCCGCGCGCAAAGCCCAATTTCAGCCATTCCTGGGTGACCGGACGCCAAACGGTGCTATTAAGGTCCTGGACTTCAACTCGCAGCCAGCCGCCAATCAGCGGCCAGGGAGTGGGGCTTCCGGCAGGCTGAACGAAATTGGCGTCAAACTTTACCGCGTTACCTGTAACCGGGTTGTTGTACGCGACTCTGGTTGCGCTGGCAAAGTAGGTCTTGCTATCGCCACCGACTGCGGCCACTCCTGGGACAGGCACTCCGGTGCCGGTATAGGTGCTGCCGGCCGTGGTGTTATCCAGCGCCACGTCGCCGGTGAGGTCCCCGTTCCAATCGGGCAGGTGCAGGTCGTTGCGGTTATCGCTCAGCAGCACGCGAATCTGCGCCTGATTGGCCAGCCGGGAGCCGCCGACTGCGGTGGCTTCGCCCGCGATGGGGCGGCGAATGATTTCAAAGGGTTGCGCTCCGCCTCCGACGAAGGGAAGCGTGAGCTTTTTTACGCCGGTGCCGTAGGGGCCGTCATAGTTTCCGTCGCGAACGAATCCGTTGTAAGTGCTCTTGGAGAGATTGGGCCAGACCGTATAGTTTTGTGCCGAACTCGGGCCTGCCACCACGCTACCTTCGCTCATGCCAATGGCTCGGCAGGCGGTAGGGCTGGAGGGGCTGTCGCAGCCGGTGCTGGCGAATGGAATCTTTACCGGACCGTCGTTGTTGTAGCTGCTGGAAGGAGCGAGTCCATTGGGAAGCTGGTTGCGGACCACGTTTCCATAGGCGGTAATCTTGTAGTGGAAGGTCAGGGTGGCGGTGCTCGAGACACCCAGGTACAGGTCGCCATTGGTGTGCACCCGGCCGGCAAAGTCCAGCTGTGGGCTGCTGAAAAAGCCGAGGTCGCTGTCAGAAAACACGCCGAACTGAAATACGGGAATGAGCGCGATTTCGACCGTACGCAACATGCGTACCTGCTCTCCCAGAGGACGTTGCGCTGTAACTGCAAGGTCGATGGGAAGGAGTTGTGCGTATAACCCCTGGTTCGAGCCGCTGCTGATCAGCCCGTAGGAGGTCTTCAGGCTTCCATCGGGTTTGGTGCGCGGAGTCAGGGTGTAGCCTCCCGCAGGGAAAGTGATTCCCGGAATACTTGGCGCTTGCGAACTCAAGCTGGTGATGTCGCTGGCCTGGGGGGACTGAATGTTCTGGAAGGCAGCGGCCAGGCTGGAAGTCATGTTCTCGATTGCTCCCTCGGCGCCGCGATAGGCCATACTGTTTTCCACGTCATTGTTGCCGGCCCGGCCCTCGGTCTGGACCATCATCAGCAGCCCGATCGAGAGCCCGGTCATGAGCAGCAACAACAACAACGACGCAATCAACGTAAATCCCCGCGAATTCTGGTTCGTGCTTTTCATCAGCTGGTTCCTCATAGAGACCCCAAATTCCTTCTTGCTCCCAAATCGAACTGATCACCACAATTTCTGCCGCTTATTTGTAGCGGTCACTAAAGCTCATGTTGCGTGCGCTGACCGAAGTCTGAATGTCCATCGACTGATAGCCGTCGTGACCGCGGAGCTGGCTGCGCACAGTCAAGTGCGCCAGATTGATGGTGCGGATCAGGCTGAGGGAGATAGGGGTTGCCAGACCCATGCCACCGTCGCCTGTGGCGTTCAGCAGAGCTCCAGTCGAGTCATAGGTGTCATAGGTGAAGCGCAGATCGGCTACGTTTTCCGCCACTGGGGTGGGCACGCGCGCATTTACCAGGCGCATCAACGTGGGCGTTCCCGGGGTGGCGGTGTTGTCCAGATAGTAGGTGATGGCCCAGATGCGGGTTGCGGTTACGCCCGCCGCGGTGCCGGCGGTCCCGAACGCGGTCGCCATCTGCTTAAGATCGTTACTGGTGGCCGCGTTCTGATTGAACAGCAGCGAATCGTTGTTGGCGAACGCCACGGTGTAGGACGGACCACCGCCGGCAGCGAGAGGGGCCGTGACTTCGGCCACCGCATAAGCGCTTCCGGCATTGCTCGAGAACAACACCAGGTCGCCTTGCTGCAATCCCACACCGGTATTGTTCACCGCCTGATCCAGGGGATTGGGGGCCGGCGCGGGCAGGGTAAACGTAACCGAATTCCCGTTGAGATCGTTGAACTTTACGGTGTAGTCGGAGAGCAGGAAAGTGGTGTCCGCATAAACCGTCGTGATCACGTCAGTCGCCCCGGCCGCGGCGTTCACCGTAACCCCGCGCTTCCATCCCGGAATCACGCCGTACATGTAGTTGATGGCGGCGCCGCTGACCGGATCAGCCTGGGTGGGATAGGTGATCGAGCCCGAGTTGGTCGAGCCCAGGTAGCACTTGCCCGTGTAGTCGCATCCATAACGCGGTTTTGTACCAGTTCCCGACGCCAGGGCCACGCCTCCGGTGGGCAGACCCGCGCCCGCCAGGCTGATGTCTTTGGTCAGCAAGTTGGAGGAGGCCCGGGCATTCTGCTGCAACTCTGCGCGCTGTGAAACGATCCAGGTCGCGCTCATCGACCGGCTGAACAGTTGTACGGCTGCACCGACTACGAGCAGGCCCAAGGTCAGGGCGATCAGCATCTCTACCAGGGTGAAGCCGCGACCGGAAGTTTTGAGTGTGCTCCGCATGTGGTCCTCGTTTGTCCTTATCGGTACTGCGAAATGAATCCGGAGAGAACGTAAGTCTTGGGGAACTTGGAGCGGGGAGTGGTGTACTGGACAGTTATGGTAACGGAGCGCAAATCAGCCGAAGGAGTGTTGGCAATGGCGATGCTGCGCTGGTAGTTGTTCAGTCCCATGGTGACATCGTCGCTCGTTCCCACGATCCCGTCCGGCCCCGGTAAGGTCATGCTCTGGGGTAAGGAGGCGCCGTCATTGATGGTGTCCATGATGCCGTCGGTACCTACCTGCTTGATGGATTGCAGTCCAGTCCGGAAGATGCCCGGTGATCCGGCGCCGCCCACGTTTTGAATCTGGTCCCAGGTGATGTTGGCGGTTTCGCGCGCCGTGTAAATCGTCTCCATCGCTTGTTGTGCCAGTTGCTTGGCGATCATGTCCTGCTGGGCAGTTTGGGTGGCGGCCATAGCAGTGGCGAATACACCCAGCATGGAAACCAGTCCCACGGTGAGCACGAACATCGAAATCAGAACTTCCAGCAGAGTGAATCCCTGTTGCTGCCGGTTGAGGCGCCGCCGCAGGGTGGCTGCTCTCTGAATGGTCACTGTTGCCTCCAGATCGATCCGCCAGCGACATTGGGATACAGGCGGTAGCCGCGCAGGCGCCCGGTCGAGCCCCACACGGTGATGGCGCGCGAAGTGTACAGACTTCCGGTCCGCGCCAGGTAGATCACTCCGTTGTTGGTGTTGCTGTTAACGTCCTGGGCCGAGCCGTCAGGATTGAAGCAAATGACATTCTTGGCGCCGCCAGCTACGCCTTGATCGAAATCAATCGCGGGACTGCCTGTGCCAAAGTGATCAGGGGTGGCGGCCAGCGTGTTGGGGATGCCAGGCTCCGCCCTGAAGGTAATATCAGTAGGCAAAGTGATGGTCGAAGTGACCACGCCCGTGGATGCTTGCGTAATCGTGATCCGGTTGGGCGTAACCGCGTTATTGAAAGTGACCAGGTAAACGCGGCGCTCCGCAATGGCCTGCTCGCGCGCCCTTCGCATGGTCATCAGGGTCGCGTTATAGGCGTTGGTGACTCGAGTGTCCTTCAAGGCCGGCTGCAGGCTCATGAAAAATATGCCGCTGGCGATCATCATCAAACTGAGCACGATCAGGGTCTCGATGAGCGAAAAACCTCTCATCCGGCTGTGCCCCATGTGAGTCTTTCCGTCCAACCTCGTGTCGTCAGTCGCCCTATGCATAGTCGTATAAGACCTCTTCGTCGGGTCGATGTAATGCTGTATCCGTTGCCGCAAGGAGTTGGGTAAAGACAGGAGATTCCGCGGCCAGACTGACTTCATGGTAGGGGCAGAGTATAGGGGGGTCAACGCACCAAAGGTGTCGCCTGTCCTTAGACTTGGGTAATGTAATCGGCGGGGTAACCTGTAGTTACTTTGGCCATTTACCGCGGAATCGCGGTGAATTAGGCGCCGCGTGCCTTGGCCATATTCTTAGCCGGCTTGGCGCTAGCCCGGCGGGTGCTGGGGACGTAACTGCAGGTACGAAAATCGTAATGCTGTCCCAGGCAGTCCGGACAGAGATGGACCTGGTGAACCTTGCAATGGATCACGGGCAAGTCACCGTGACAGACATCGCAACCTCCGCGCATCCGGCGCTTCGAGTTCTTAGATTCTGCCGACGCCACGCCTGGTCCGGCGGAAGATTGAAGCGCACGCGCCTTCAGATAAACACCCGAGGCTGTGATCATGGAGCCCAGGGACACTCCGCACGCACCCAGGACGAGCAGACTGGTGTCGGGATGCTCCCCCAGAGCGGCGGGCAGCATGAGAATTCCGACGAAGCCTCCGAGCGCTCCCACGGCGATCATCCAGTTGCCGGCTTGTGATGACATCTTCGGTACCTTTTTGGCGGAGTGGAACTCGCTCGCCGCGACCATGAGGTGGCCAGCAATTGCGAACATAGCGAGTTCTCCGGTTTAACTCCAGATGACGAAAGTCACTTCCAGCGCTGAATCCACTTCCCCATGACCGAGGTAACTTGTCTCCGCTTACCGCGGAACTCTAACATTCTCGAAGTATGGCGCTTACGTCCCTGGTGGTGTGTGCTGATTTGAAGGCGGTGCAGGTGCTCAGCCAGATCCTGCGGGAGCTGAACATCGCGGCGGAGCATTGCGGAGACTTGGCAAGCGCGGCAACCCGTCTCGCGTCCCATCATTTCGACGCCGTGGTGGTCGATTGCCAGGAACAGTTGCCGGCCATCGAACTGATTGCGGGCGTGCGCAAGTTGCCGATTAACCGGAGCACGCTCATCATCGGCCTGGTGGACGGACGAGAACAGGTCCGCGATATTTTTGGGCAAGGGGCCAATTTCATTGTGTACAAGCCGGTTTCGGTGGAGCGGGCGGCGAGCAGCCTGCGGGCGGCACGAGGTCTGATGGCACGTGAAAAGCGCGGCAAATTGAGGATCGCTCTGCACGCTCCGGCCTCGATCACGTACGCCAACGCGGAGAATGTAGCCGCCACTCTGCTGGACTTGAGCGAGGATGGACTGGCCATACAGTCCGAACGGCGGTTGCCTCCCCGCTGCAAGGTTTACTTTCAGTTCAATTTGCCGGGAGACAAATCCTCGGTCCGGCTTTCCGGCGACGTAGTGTGGCAAGACTCGTCCGGACGGGTTGGGATCCGCTTTGTGGACGTTCCCCAAACCTCGCGGCGCACCATGAACGAGTGGATCAAGAGCAGCCTGGCCCGGCTGGCAACGGCGGAAAAAAATGCGCCCCGGAAAGAGCCACAAGCTCCGGCGGAGGCGGTGGCCACCCGGTTCGCCGGACTGGGGCTCTCGGCCGCATCCTCTAATCGCCGCGTCCAGGGCCGTCGTGCCTGTCACTTGAGCGCCGATGTGTTCCGCGTAGGCGAGGGCGTTCCCAATCGATGCACTTTGAGCGATGTAAGCACGGGCGGATGTTACGTGGAGACTCCCTCTCCCTTTCCTTCGCGCACAGGGCTGGACATCGTGGTACGCACGCATGACATGAAATTGCGGGTCCGGGGAACGGTGCAGGTGGTGCATCCCGGCTTCGGGATGGGCGTGCAGTTCAGTCTGAACACGGCCGATGAGCGGGAACAAGTAAAGCAACTGATCGCGGCCCAGGCGGCCGAAGACAGTCTGGCCTGAGCGGCGGGGAAGCTGAAGATTAGGTACCTCAGGGGCTGAACCCCCGCTTACGGGACAGCACTTATTGCAGGGCCGAGGTCCTGCTCCACCCAAAAGACTCTATCCGTAGGTTGTCAGTGGACCCCCATCTGGCAACGGACTTATCCAGTTATAGGGGTCCTTCGACTCCGCACAAGGTTTCGCAAACGAAAGCTTGCGCTCCGCTCAGGATGACAGAGGGAGAGAAAACTGTTTTTCCTCATGCGTCAGCGGGCTTCCTTGCGAAAATAATCCAGTGACAGGCGCAAGCCTGTTTCCAGATCAACCTTCGGTTCCCATCCCAGCAGAGTCCTGGCCTTGGTGATGTCAGGACAGCGCTGCTTGGGATCGTCCTGGGGCAGGGCTTCATAACGAATCTTGCTTTTCGACCCAGTGACCGCCAGCACACGCTGGGCACATTCCAGAATTGTGAACTCGGTGGGATTCCCGATGTTGACCGGCAAGTGTTCGTCCGCTTTGGCCAGCCGCAGGAAGCCGTCGATCTCGTCGCTGACGTAGCAGAAGCTGCGGGTCTGGCTGCCGTCGCCATACACCGTCAGGTCGTCCCCGCGCAGCGCCTGTTTCATGAAGTTGGGGACAACCCGGCCGTCATTCAACTGCATGCGCGGCCCGTAGGTATTGAAAATTCGTGCGATGCGCGTGTCCACCCGGTGATAGCGGTGATAGGCCATGGTGACAGCTTCGGTAAATCTTTTGGCTTCGTCGTACACCGAGCGCGGCCCGATGGGATTTACGTTGCCCCAGTAGGTTTCTTTCTGAGGATGCTGCAGCGGATCGCCATAACATTCCGAGGTCGACGAGACCAGATATTTTGCGCCGTACTTGTGGGCGATATCGAGGGCGTGAAAAGTGCCCAGGGAGCCGACCTTGAGGGTGGCCATCCCGTGCACGGCATAGTCCACCGGGCTGGCGGGGCTGGCGAAATGGAAGACGTAATTCACCGCTCCGCAGTCGAAGGGCTCATTGATATCAATTTGCTGAAATTCAAAACAGGGTTCGTTGCGCAGGTGCTCGAGGTTCGAAAGTTTTCCGGTCAGCAGATTGTCTGCGACAACTACGGAATAACCTTCGGCCAGCAGGGCATCGCACAAATGTGAGCCCAGGAAGCCGGCTCCGCCAGTCACCAGGGCACGCTGCTGGTTCATGATTTCTTGAGTTTCCTTGCCGGAGGAGTCGAAGCGGCGGCCGGAACCGCGGGCGTTCCCGCCGGTCGGCCGACGCTATAGTAAGTGAAGCCCCGCGCGGCCATCGCCTCAGGATCGTAAAGATTTCGGCCATCGATCACGATGGGATATTTCAGTTGCTTGAAAATGCGGTCCAGATCGAGAGCGGCGAACTCTTCCCATTCGGTCAGAATCAGAAGGGCATCGGAGTCGCGGGCCGCTTCGTAGGGGTCACTCACGAACTCTGTGCTGGGGCCCAGAACCTCGCGCGCGCGGGCTGTCGCCGCCGGATCGTAGGCCGCAATCTGACAGCCCTCCTGCAAGAGCGATTGCACCAGCAGGATGGCGGGTGATTCGCGGATGTCGTCCGTTCCTCCCTTGAAAGCCAGCCCGAGCACGCCCAGGCGCTTGCCCCGCAAAGTCCACAAGGCAGTGCGCACTTTGCGCAGGAAGCGCTGGCGCTGGTCTTCGTTGATGCGCATGACCTCGTCCAGCAGCCGGAACTCGTATCCGCACTCCCGCGCCACCGCGCGGAAGGCCATCAGGTCCTTGGGAAAACAAGATCCGCCGTAGCCGATTCCGGGATTTAAGAAGCGCGGACCAATGCGGCTATCCGTTCCGATGCCCTGGCAAACCTGCTGCACGTTCGCGCCCACCGATTCGCAAATCGACGCCACCGCATTGATAAAAGAAATCTTCATGGCGAGGAAGGCGTTGGAGGCGTGCTTGATCAGTTCGGCGCTCTTGGCGCTGGTGACAATCAGCGGAGGAGGAATCTGGGCCCGGTCGGGCGCCGGAATTGCGTCCTTGCGCTGGTAGTAGCTGCCATCCGTCATGGGCGCGTAAATCTCGCGCAACACGGTAGCGCAGCGCTCGCTGTCGGCACCCACCACAATGCGGTCAGGATAAAGAAAGTCGGTGACCGCGGTGCCTTCCCGCAGAAATTCCGGGTTGGAGGCGACATCAAAAGAATCCGGGGCCGCGGCGTTGCGCAAAATAATCTTGCGCACCCAGTCGCTGGTGTAAACCGGGACCGTACTTTTCTCCACCACAACCTTGTAGCCGTTGATGGCGCCGGAAACGCTGCGGGCCACCGATTCCACATAGGAGAGATCGGCTTCACCCTGTTCTGTCGGCGGAGTGCCCACCGCGATAAAAATGGCTTTGCTGGCGCGCACCGCCTGGTTCAGATTGTCGGAAAAAGTAAGATTGCGCTCGCGATGCCGCTTTAACAGTTCGGGCAGGAACTTCTCGTGGATAGGGACGTCACCGGCCTTGAGGGCAGCCAGTTTGACCTGGTCGTTGTCCACCAGAATTACTTGATGGCCGAGGTCGGCGAAACACGCGCCCGCCACCAGTCCCACGTAACCCGAACCCACCACTGCAATGTGCATCCCAATTTTCTCCGCGTTTCAACCAAGCGGAATTCGCCACCCGGTCAGATGAAATACTGTAGCAGCTTTTGTGCGACAAAGGCGACGCTGCAGCCGAGTAAGCCAGAGCTAATGATAAGGCCTGGTGGGCAGTCTGCGGGGGGAGTGGTCGTTGATCACGAATGAGCGTGACGACTGTCACATCTTCAGTTCGACGCTTTCGTGGCGGGAAAAACTCTTTCCTTTGCGTTCCGAACCCAGCGTGATGACGGTCATCAGGATGGCGATGTTGGCGATCTCAAACGCGGCCAGCGCCCAGGGATATCCCAGCGGTTTGCGCAGAGCATAAACAACATTGTTAACGGGGGCGGCGACTAGAATTCCCAACTGGTAGGCGAAGCCGGGCATAAGTCCGCGGACGGCATCGGGAGAGAGTTCATTGAGGTGCGCGGGGATGATCCCCCATGCGCCCTGGACGCCGGCCTGCATTACGAAGGCGCCGATCGCCAGGGTCATCAGTGATCCGCCGAAAGTCCAGGCGGGAATCATCGTCAGACACAAAAGCAGTGCAAGAATCATGCTGCGGCGGCGCCCAAAACTTTCCGACAGATGTCCGAACAAAATAGCTCCCACCACCGCTCCCACGTTGAACAGGATCACCAGATAGGCCACGACTTTCGAATCGAAACCGCGCGCCGACTTCAGGAAGTCGGGATAAAGGTCCTGAGTGCCGTGGGAGAGAAACATCATGAGCGTCATCAAGAGGACAAGATAAAGAAAAATCCTCCAGTGACCGCTGGCCGTGCGCAAAATCGCTCCCACGGTTGGGGCCCGGTGTTGTTTCCAGGCTTCCGATTCGCGCACCCGGAAACGGATGTAGAAGGCCAGCAGGGCCGGGGCGCCGCCTACCCAGAACATGGCGCGCCATCCCCAGGCGGGCAGAACGAAGCGTGCCGCTATGGCCGCCAGCAAGTAGCCTATGGAATATCCACTCTGCACAATTCCGGACATGAAACCTCGCCACCTGGCCGGAGCGCTCTCCATGGCGAGCGAGGCCCCGACGCCCCACTCGCCGCCCATCCCGATGCCATAGATTGTGCGCAGAATTAGAAATACAGTGTAGTTCGGGGCAAATCCGCACAGCAGTTCGACCACGGAAAAGAAAACCACGTTCGCCATGAGGGGCTTGCGGCGCCCGTAACGGTCGGCAAGCAATCCGAACACAATTGCCCCGACCGGGCGCATGGCCAGGGTCGCAGTCATGGTCCACACGACGGCGCTTTTGGTGACATGGAAGTGAAGCGCCAGGGTGTCCACGAGAAACACGACCACGAAGAAATCGAAGGCGTCGAGGGTCCATCCTAAAAAGCTGGCGGTGACCGCATGCCATTGGTCAGACCGGGATTGTCGCGATGGAGACGGCGGAGTTGAACTCAAAGCGATCAGACTCTTTTCTCGGGGGGAAGATATTTGCCGAAAAAGTGTACACCGCAGGTGAGGTTTGGAATCACAGCCCCCGTAGCGCCGGCGTCCCGCCGGACAGCCGGCGGGCGGCCCGCCCGCCGCGCCAACGAAAACAATCCGTCGCGAGCGAAGTTGAACTACTTTTTTCCCCTAGCTGAGAGCGAGACGGCGCCTCGACAGCCGGCAGGACGCCAGCGCTATGAAGTTCTGGGGGGACGAAAGTCATGGCACTGGACAAGCCGACAGTATTTTGCCTTCAGGGCCGACGAAGGCAATAGAATAGAGGGGGAGGGTTTTAGATTTGCTATTTGCGATCGCCCGCATTCATAAAGTTGCTTGTTTTTAGTTGCTTACGCGGGGTTCATTTGTGTTGACAAGACGTATGATTCAGGCGAAACTCCGCTCGATTGCTCCTGGTAGCGATTCCGCGCCCCCGGGGTCACTCACTTGGGCCGAACCGTGTTAAAGCCTGACTCAACGCGCTATCCCTTCAGTGTGCAAACCCGCGTCAGCGGCCCGGAATGGCCTGAACCAGACGCCGCGGAAGCTGAGGCAGAGTCAAGCGGCGTCGTGACCTTCCACAGTCAGGAAGACTCACCCAGCGATTTTGCCTTAGACCTGCAACTGCATGAGATTCTGCAACAATCTCGCTTGACCACCACCGCGAGCGGAGCCGTGATTGCTCTGGCCCGTGGAAACAGGATGGTGTGCCGCGCCACTTTGGGCGACAAGGCGCCAGGCGTTGGAGTTTGCCTAAACACTCGATCCGGACTTTCAGGGGCCTGTGTTCAGACTCGGGAGATGCAACTTTGCGACGACACCCTGGTCGATCCCCGCGTCAATGCGACCGCCTGCAGCGATCTTGGAATCCGATCCATCGCGGTGCAACCCGTCCTGGATGGCGAGGAATTGTGGGGCGTGCTCGAGGTTTTATCTCTCGTCCCCCATGCCTTTAGTGATTCCGACCTGCAGGAGCTGCAAGGGCTCAGTCGCAAGGTCTTGCGAACACTGCAAGAGGCAACGGAGGGCGGATCCGTGCCTTCCGCAGAGGAAGAGGTTGCCCGGCCGCTCGCTACTGATGCCCTGCAACCCGAACTGATCGAAGCCGAAAAGTCGTTTGAGCCGGTCCTGCAGGATGTAGCCATTGTTCGAAACGATTATCGGACCGGCGCTCTGACTGCGGCGGTGATTGCGTTGGCCGTGCTCCTGGGCTGGATGGTCGGCCGTGTGGGCTGGAGCATGGCGGTCAATCGGGCGCCGGCCCACGCCCCCATAACTCCGGAAGAGGCGCAGGCTATGATGCCGGTGATTCCTGAAAATCCGTCGGCTACAACGCGCCGCGAGGAACCGCCGGTTTCTGCTAAAACGGTTGCTTCCACTGGTCCGCGCGCCCCAGCCAAGCCGGGTACGAAGCCGACGACCGAGACAGCCGAGCCGACAGGCGGGCTAGTGGTGTATGAACATGGCAAAGTAGTTTTTCGGATGGCGCCCTCAGAAACCGAACCTCCCGCTTCGACCGCTGCGATGGAGTCCGGTGCCATTCAAAAAGCAGCGACCCGAGAAGAAGATGATCCCTCGGCCGCACCGGCACCAGTATCTCCCGCGTCCGCGAACAGCTATCTGCTGGAGCGGGTGGATCCCCAGTATCCGGAGGCAGCCAGACAACAGCACATTCAAGGTCCGGTGGTGCTCAAAGTTTTGGTTGGGACCGACGGCCTGGTTCGGAAAGTGGCGCCGATCACCGGCGATCCTCAGCTGGTCATAGCCGCGACTGACGCGGTGCGGCAGTGGCGTTTCAGGCCCCACCAGCTTAAGGGCAAGGTGGTTGAGTTCGAGACCCGGGTCACGGTGAACTTCGCGCTTCCTTAAATCTGGAGCACAGCCCAGCTGCAGAAGCTGCCTCTCATCGGAATCTGAATTGCAGCGCTGAAGCGCTGCTCCACCCAAATTGTAACTATCCGTAAGCCAGTTCTTTGGCTCGCTGTGCGGCTTTCACCACAGCTTTAATCAGGGTGACGCGCAGTTTGCCTTCTTCCAGTTCCATAATACCGTCGATCGTGCAGCCGGCCGGCGTGGTCACCGCGTCTTTCAGCAGGGCGGGATGGTCTCCGGTTTCGAGCACTACGGTCGCCGCTCCCAGGGTGGTCTGGGCGGCGAGCAGTGTGGCAACATCGCGTGGCAGGCCCACCTTCACGCCCGCTTCCGCGAGGGACTCCAGGATGATGTAGATGTAGGCGGGGCCGCTGGCCGAGAGTCCGGTGACTGCGTCCATGTGTTTTTCGTCCACCACGACGGTTTTGCCCACTACGTTGAACAGGGCACACGCTGCCTCCACGTGGTGAGTGTCGGCAAACTTGCCTTTGCACAGCGCGGTCATGCCACATCCCAGCGAGCACGGCGTGTTGGGCATGGCTCGAATCACAGCGACGTTGCTGCCCAACGCGTTTTCGATGTGGCTGGTGGGCACGGACGCTGCCACGGAAATAATGAGTTGGTTGCTGGTGACGTTGGGGCGGATCTGTTCCATCACTTCCTGCACCATTTGCGGCTTTACACATACAAAGATGATGTCGGCATTGCGGACCGCGGCTAGATTGTCGGTGCCGACGGCGACGCCCAGCTTCTCCGTCAGAGCACGCGCCCGGTCTTCATGCTGTACCGTGGCGAAAGTTGCCTTGGGAGAGAGCAGACCTTTCTCCAGCAACGCCTTGAGCAGAATTCCGCCCATCTTGCCCGCGCCCAGCACTGCTACTTGTTTTCCCGAAAGATCGAAACCCATCGCGCTGTGTCCTCCGTGTGTTATGTGTCCGCAATTGTACAGTCTCACGGGGCCGGAGCGAGGATGGCATGGATTGTGTGGACGGGTCTTCGACCCGTCAAGGCCGAGCAAGGCTCGGCTAGGTTTTTAGAGGGCACTTTTTTGAGGACACTAAAGAGATGGGCGGGGACGCCCGTCCTCCATGCCTTGGCGCGCCATCTCGGCGATGTGCCGTCCGATGGGCAGGGAAGCCGTGGCCGCGGGCGAGGGAACGTTCCACACATGCAACATCCTGTCGGCCTGAACAAACTGAAAATCATCTACCATGGATCCGTCGGGGCGCACTGCTTGCGCACGGACGCCCGAACCGTCGGCAACCAGATCAGAGCCGACGATCTCAGGCACCAGCCGCTGCAGCGCTTTCACGAACGCCCTCTTGCTCAGGGAGCGATAGTATTCACTGGCGCCATCGCGCCAGTATTTTCCCGCCATGTGCCAGAAGCCAGGATAGGTGAGGGTTCCGGCGAAGTCTCTAAGGTTGAAATCGGTGCGCTTGTAGCCCTCGCGTTTGAAGGCCAGCACCGCGTTTGGCCCGGCATCGACGCCGCCCTGGATGCGGCGCGTGAAGTGCACGCCAAGAAATGGGAACTTGGGATCGGGTACGGGATAGATAAGCGTGCGCACGAGGTGCGTTTGCTCCGGAACCAGATCGTAATATTCACCGCGAAAGGGCACGATCCTGACTTCAGGTTTCTGGCCTGCCATCTGGCTGACGCGGTCGCTGTGCAGTCCGGCACAATTGATCACGTATCGGGCTGCGAACTCTCCGCGATTGGTTTCGACCATCATCTCCGCGCCGCGCCGGACCACGGCCCGAACTTCTGTTCCGGTGCTTATCGTCCCACCTTGTGCGGTTAGAATCTCGGCGTATTTTTGGCTGACAGCAGCGTAGTCAGTGATGCCGGTACCGGGCACCAGCACGCCAAGCAGGCCGGTGGAGTGCGGCTCAATTTCGCGCAGCTGTTCCTGCTGGAGCAGTCGCAGCCCGGCAAGGCCGTTGGCTTTTCCGCGATCCAGCAGGGCATTGAGGCGTGGGACCTCTTCTGCGCTAGTGGCCACGATGACTTTCCCGCAGATTTCGTGCGGCAGGTTGTACTGGCGGCAAAATGCCACCATGGCGGCCGCTCCCTCGACGCAAAACCTGGCCTTCAAAGATCCGGGTTTGTAGTAAATGCCGGAGTGGATTACGCCGCTGTTGTGTCCGCTCTGGTGCCGGGCAACACCGTCTTCTTTCTCGACCAGCAGCAGGCGCAAGTGTGGCAGAGCACAGATGGCGTGCATCGCGGTCGAGAGACCCACGATTCCTCCACCGATGATTACGATGTCGAACGTTTGATCCGGCATAGCGACGCACAGGAATCTGCGCCACATTCTTTATACATGGCCGCTTGCATTAGAGCGAAGTTACCACAGTTATTCGGCGCGAAGGCAAAGTCCCTGACGACAAAGGACACGAAGGAAAGTCGATTCGCTTCTACGAGGCCTGTGCTTTGCTTTGTGCACCTGCGCGCCCTATTGCACGGTCAGGGCACGTCCACGCTACGCGTAACCGGGCCCACCGCTCTCAGATGCGATGTCCTACGGGGATTCGGCTACGACTTTTTGGTCCTGTTGACCTAGGCCCGCTATGCCTAACTTGATGCGGTTACCTGGGCGCAGATAGACCGGTGGCTTTTGCCCGAGACCCACACCGGGAGGCGTGCCGGTGGAGATGATGTCGCCGGTCCGCAAGCTCATAAACCGGCTTAGATAACTGATCAGGTAGGCCACGCCGAAGATCATGGTTTTGGTGGAGCCATTCTGATAGCGGTGACCATCTACCTCCAGCCACAGGTCCAGATTCTGCGGGTCGGGAACTTCGTCGGGCGTGACCAGCCACGGCCCAATGGGGCCGAAGGTGTCTGCGCTCTTGCCTTTGACCCATTGGCCGGTGCCCTCGAGCTGAAAGGCTCGCTCAGAAAGGTCATTGACCACACAATATCCCGCAACGTGCGACAGCGCATCGGCCTGGTCCGCGTACTTTGCTGGTTTGCCGATGACCACGCCGAGTTCGACTTCCCAGTCGGCTTTTTTTGCGCCGCGCGGAATTACGACGTCATCGTCGGGACCACTGATGGCTGATGTCGCCTTCATGAAGATCACTGGTTCGGCTGGCACTACCATGCCTGATTCCGCCGCGTGATCGGAATAATTCAAACCAATGCAGATAAACTTTCCCACGCTGCCCACGCAAGGACCGATGCGGGGCTGGCCGGCAACGCGAGGCAAAAGCGAGATGTCGGTCTGGCGCAGTTTTTCCAACGACTCCGGAAGCAAAGCGGGCCCTGCGAGATCGGGGATGAGGTTCGACAGATCGCGGATGGTACCGTCGGAAGCCAGAGCGCCGGGCTTCTCATCACCGGGTAGACCGTAACGCAGCAATTTCATCTTTCCTCCATGGAGTCCGCTCTTTTGTTGACTACTGCGTCCTGGCCGGCGCCGCTGTCTTTACTCGGCCACGCAGTACAGTCATCGATGCTGGCGGCAGCGTGTATTGACCATCGGGAGTGGCCTCAATTGTGGACTTTGCCGCGGGGCCGTCGGGATCGGCGTAGCCTTCTTTCCTTCCTGGGTGCCACTGATATTGGGCCTTTCCGAAAGAGACCATCGTGACCGGCCCTGCAAAGGCGCCTACCGTGCTGGCATCGTTGTCATGGAAGGCGATGCGCACCGGGTGCGGATTGTCATAGTCCTTGTTGATCAGCAGGAGTGACCACTGTCCATCGGGACGGAGTACCGCATAGGCTGTGACCAGCACGTGGCCGTCGGAGTCCTTGACGTCGCTGGCTGCAGTGAAGAGGAGGTGCTCGGCGTCCACCGGCTGCGACCACTCTTGGGTGAGAAGCTGGGCGGCAAAGAACTGCGAGGTGCGCGACTGAATCTGGTAATTCCGGTCCACCATGAACATGTGGTACGTGCCCCAGCTGTTGGGACACGCCGGATGGGGTGGCGAGTATGAGAGCGCGTGGTAGTAGAACGTGGCTTTACCGCCCGCGGTTAGAAAGCCGGCGAAGGTGTCGCCCAGCCACAAGGCCCCAAAGACTTCTACCGAAGCCTCGCCGCCATGCGCATTAGTCTCGGTGTCAAGCAGCGGAACTTCTGGCGGCAAACCATCGTCGTGCCAGACCTGCATGATGTGAGTGAGAAGTTGAGGTTCCTGGTAGAGATTCTTCCACGGGGTCTCGCATCCATCATAGGGATAGTGTTCGAACGACATGAAGGCCAGGTCGGCAAGCCGGCCATGGGCTTTCAGGTAATCCAGGAAGCGGCCGAACCAGGATGTTTTGCCTTGCGCGTCCGGCCAGGCTTTGATGTCCTCGGTGACTCCTTCGAAGACCGGGCCTCCCAGCTTGAAATTCGGGTCTACGCGATGCAGTGCCGTGGCCCACTGCAAATAGAATGCTCCGTAGTCTTCGGGCTGCATGTATTGGCCGTCTGGCTCTTCCCCCATCTCGACGTACCAGATGGGATGGCCGCGTTGTTTCAGATAAGTCATCTGAGCTACCGAATCTTCCGGAGTGCCGTAGAGCATCGCCACCGGAATTACTGCCGGTAGTCTTCGGGTAATGCCGCTGGTATAGAAGAGGTCGAGGCCGGGCTGATCTCCCGACTCCATGCGATCGGGCGCAACATATAGATCGGAAGGCTCGTGCCAGGGATCCACCGAGGAGCAATACGTGAGCGACTGTTTCTGGTCGGGAGAATGTTGCAGCAGGTCTTTGAAATTTCCCTGGGCGTCGATTGTTCCCAGATAAACCTCTCGGATCGCGTAGCCCACGCAGTTGCGACGGTCGCTCGAACCGTGGGTGTCGCAGGTGTCCGAGGAGGCAGTCATCAGGATGCGGACAAACTTCGTGCTGACCGCAGACGACTCCAGAGGAAGAGCTACAGTGCCGCCCTTGCCGCTGGTCACGGTTCCGGAAGAAAAATTCTTCCATTCACCGTTGCCCTGGTCGTCCATGGCGTCTTCCCCGGTCCAGTACTGCACCTGGTAGGCGCGGGCATACGGTTCGGTCCAGGCAATGCGAATGGCATTGACCTCCTGTTTTTTCCCCAGATCGATCACCACCCACTGTGGATGGAGCGAATCTGCTTCGCCGGTGAATCCCTGGGTGAGATATGGATTGCTCTTCCAGTAGGTATTGAGGTTGCCATCATCGAGGCGCGAGAAACCATCGAACTCAGTCCCACCGTTGCGGGTGAAGCCGCGGTGCTGCAGGGAATAGCCGTAGGAGTGGCGGATCACTTCCTTGGTCGGAGTGGCGTCTCCGGTGAAATAGCCCTTGCCTGAGGGATCGCTCCACTTTCCCTTGGGGTTCCAGTGCCAGGCTTGAACGAACAGCTCGGTGTTTTGGCGATAGCTGACTGAACCCCAGCCTGCGGACAGGACCTGCTTCAACTGGTCCTGGCGGAAGAACACGTCGGTGGCATTGCTGGGCACGCGGTCCACGGTGGTGCCCAGTGCATACAGCGGGCTAAATTTGTTTACCACGTGGCTGGGAGCGGCATCAACTTGGACGGTTTGCGCCATGCTCTCTCGAGTCAGGCCGGCGGCAATGATCAGGGCTAGCGTTATGAAGAGAGAGCCAGCCGTCCACTTTGCAAGCGGTAGGGCTGACAGGTGGACGCAGAGGTGAGACCTGCTTTGACGCGAAATGGTTGGGTGCATGAGAGTCCTGAGCGGAATTCAGCTTGCGCGATAGTGTAAGAGGCTGGTCGTTCCTTGGCAACTTTGCGGCTTGGAATGCGACCGAATTGGTGCGACGGCAGACCCATTAACCGGGAAGGGCACACAGGATTCGCAAAAGGGCGCACAGAAGAGTAACAATAAGCAACGCGCCGCGCCTACCTCATTATTTGCGGTCTTGTATAATCGCCACACTTAAATCGGCTGCGCTGGTGGCGGTCAGGAATTCCGACATGGCCCTCAAGGTATTCAACGACAAGAGTTCGCTGGGCAAGGCCGCTGCCGAGCAGGCCAGCAGCGCAATTCGCCGCGCTATTCGCGATCGAG
>JAIQFF010000265.1 GCA_020073395.1 Terriglobia bacterium | reverse complement strand
ATTTGGTACCGGGAAAAGGATAAATGGCATTCTGCCCATTAATTGTAGGGTGGTGAATATCATTCACGTTGCGGTGAAATGGATTGGAGACATACCGATATGAATCAGAAGGCATTTCAGGACTACTATCCGGATGAACTGAACTATTGTTATGGGTGCGGCCGGCTGAATGAGCAAGGTCTAAAGCTCAAGAGCTATTGGGTCGCCATCGCAGGGTTGCTCACGGCACGGCAAGATCGCAACCTGATCCGGCAGCGGCAGCAGCAGATTGCGGAACGCGATCGCGAAAAGGCGCAGGCGGAAGCGCTGCTGAACCGGCCGGAGAATCGCAGCACCCGGGATCGTTCCCAGTTCCTCAATGATCTGTTCCAGCGTAAAGCGTTCTCGTGGACCAGGGTGTTTGAAGACCTGGAACGGATCATGCCGGCGCGCCTGCACGTGGTGTCGATTCGCCCGGAACTAGCGCCCGACAACCAGCTGGCCATCAATCTGACCGTGGCGGGAAACTCGCGGGAGCACGCGCTGGCGCTGGTTGAGAAAATGGAGGCCTCCCAGCGGTTCCAGCAGACCCGCATCGAGCAGGAGGAAGCTTTGACCGGACAAGCTGACACTGTGCAATTCAACATTAGCGCCGTGTATGTGCCGGAAGCGGTGAGCGCCAGCAACGCCAGGCCCGGAGGCACACCGTAATGCCGGACCTCAAAGATAGCCGGAAAAAGGTTAAGATCTCGCTGGCCGTCCTGGTGCTGCTGGATGTAGCGGCGGTGGCCATGCTGCTCTCTCCCTTGGTTGGCTCGGAGCGGTCCCGTAGAGAGGAAATGAAACAGCTGTGGAAGGAGTTGCAGGCGAAAACCCGCGAAGTGGAACCGCTGCGCGGTCTGGACACAAAGATTGGTGCGGCCCGCCAGCAGATCGAGGAATTCTACAAGACCCGGTTACCGGCACAGGATTCAACGATTTCCGCAGAGGTGGGAAGACTGGCGTCCCAGAGCGGAGTCAAAATCGGCCAGGTCAAGTACAAGCCAGAGGACCCCGAACCCGTGGGATTGCGTCCTATGGTGATCGACGCTGAACTCTCGGGCGACTACCTGCAAGTGGTGCGCTTCATCAACGCGCTGGAGCGGGATAATTTGCTGTTCATCATCGACAGTGTGGAGCTGGGCGGCGCGCAGGGTGGCACCGTCCACTTGCAGATGAAGCTGGAAACGTATTTGAAGACAGGGGCCTAGGTGAAAGTCGGAGCAGAAAATCGAAGCAAGCTGGTCGCGGCGCTGGTGCTGGCAGGACTAGCCATTTTGCTGGTGGGGCGGTTCCTGTGGAACTCCTTCGGCTCGCCAACGCCGTCCGCAACTGCGGCGGTCAGTGCGCCCACCACAACGACGGTCACTGCGGCTTCGCGGTCGCGGGTTCGCGGGAAAAAGGTGGACACATCGCCGCGATCACTCGACCCGACTCTGCGATTCGACTGGCTGAAGGCGAGCGAAGATACGAAGTACCAAGGCACCGGCCGGAACATCTTCCAGGCCGGGGTGGAGATACCGGAGCCTGGGGGAACAGGAGCTACGGATCACGCCAAAGTGGAGCCACCCCAGCCACCGCCAGGGCCACCTCCGCCGCCACCTATCAATCTAAAGTTTTTTGGCTTTGCCAACCGGGTGGGTGAGCCGAAAAGAATTTTCCTCTCGCAGGGCGAGGACATTTTTGTCGCTGCCGAAGGAGACATCATCGACCGGCGGTACAAGATCCTGCATATCGCTCCGCAATCCGTGGAGATCGAAGACGTGCTCAACAACAACCGGCAGAACATTCCTTTGACCCAGGGGTGACTTGGTACTTGGGTAATTGCGTAATTTTGTATCGGAAATTAGCAAATTACGAAATTCCCAATGGCACAATTTCTCTCATGAAGTTGACTGCGCAATCTCGTCGTGGGCCTCGCGCGGAGGGCCAGCGCGGATACATTCTGATCACCCTGATGTTGTTTATGGCGCTGCTGGCTATTGCAGCCGTAGCCATCGCTCCCAGCGTTGTATTTGAGAGCAAGCGGGATCGTGAGGAGGAACTGATTCATCGCGGAGTGCAGTACGCGCGCGCGGTGCGCCGCTACGTCAAGAAATTCGGTCGTTACCCGACCCGCATCGAGGACCTGGAGAACACCAACAACCTGCGCTTCCTGCGCAAGCGCTACAAGGATCCCATCACCGGGAAGGACTTCAAGCTGCTTCACCTGGGAGAAGTGCAGCTCACGTTCGCGCCGGGAATTGCCGGAGCCCAGGCGGTCGGACTTAATCCTGCAAATCTGCAGCAGGTGAGCCAAAGCCCGGTACAGGGCGTAAGTGGACCTTCCGGGCCGGGAACCCAGGTAACCGCGGGTGGGGGCGTTGCTCCCGCCGCTCAGGATCCGAACGAGCAGCAGCCGGGCAACCAGGTCTTCGGCGGAGGACCGATCGTGGGAGTGGCGAGCACAAGCAAGGACAAGACGATCCGAGTGTTCAACAAGAAGGAACACTACTACCAGTGGCAGTTCATCTACGATCCCAGCACGGATCGCGGGGGCTTGCTCAATACTCCAGCGCAGCCGCCGCTGCAAGGAGCAGCCCCCGGTGGACAACCCGGTTTACCGGCTGGGCAGCCGGGCTTGCCTGGCGGAGTCCCAGGCCAGCCCACACCCCCGAGCACGCCGCAACCCTCACCGCCTCCGCAATAGGACGTCCTCTGGAGGGAGATTCACGAAAAGCAAAAGCCCCATCGCTTGCGATGAGGCTTTTCAAATACTGTGTTTCTTTGGCGGTTACACGCTGAAAGAAGAACCGCAGCCGCAGGTGCTCTTCACGTTAGGATTCTCGAACTTGAAGCCGGCGCCTTCGAGCGTCTCCACGTAATCTACGATGCAGCCATTCAAATACATGACGGAGGTG
This sequence comes from Terriglobia bacterium, assembly GCA_020073395.1. Classification (GTDB taxonomy): domain Bacteria; phylum Acidobacteriota; class Terriglobia; order Terriglobales; family Acidobacteriaceae; genus JAIQFF01. The sequence goes on along the minus strand of JAIQFF010000265.1, from coordinate 1,258 downwards.
GCGTCGACGTACACCTTCAGGCCATCCATGTCGAAGACCTTATCCATCAAACCGGAGCTGTTTTCAAAGGACATGGAGTAAGAGAAGCCGGAGCAACCGCCGCCGACAACGCCCACCCGCAGGCCGCCAGGGACGGGATTCTGTTGCGCCATGATCTCCTTGACCTTCGCCACCGCATTGGGGGTCAAGGTGATGGGAGCAGTTTTGGGCTTCACTTCCGGGGTGGTTGTCGTCGCCATTTGTATCTCCTTGAAACTAATAGTACAGGGATTATAACAAAGCCAGCCCAAAGGCTGGGAAAAAGCTTACCATAACCCAGCCAAATTCAGACACGTAATTAGATGACTGGAGCAGGCAGGGGGTCGCGGATGGTAAACAAAACGTTTGCATTTGTGATTCCGGGCTATAATCTGCGGTGAGCCCTTACCCCAGGCCGGCGGTGGGCCACACCCACATTCCGGAGACGCGGGAGCGGCTTAAGATCATTACCCGAGGTGGCTTATGTCGCCGATGATAATGCTGCTCATTGGCTGGGGAGTTCTCACCGGGATTCTGGTGGTCCTGCTGATTTACCGCAGCACGCTCACCATGCAGGAAGATGATCAGTTGTTCCTCGACGAGTCCGAGTCACACATGCAGACAGAGCAGATCGAGCTCATGCGGAAGGTGAACCGGATCTCTCCGTATGTGAAAGTGCTCGGCGCCTTGTCCGGTGCCATGATCCTGGTGATTGCGGGAATGGCCATCTACCAGGGACTGAACCAGGTACAGTGATCGTCCGCTGTCCCACCTCTGCTCACCAGGGATAGGTTCCAGGCTCGGTAGGATTTCTTACGGCGTGCCAGATTTACAACGCCTCCTTCGCGGGAGGCGTTGTGCTGTCTTGGGGCCAAGCGTTTTCTCGCGAGGAATCCGAGTTGAGGCACAGCGGGGTCAGATTCTAAAATTTGGACGCGGCGAGCGAACTAGTACTGGTCTCATAAATGGTTTTGGGGTAGGGCACGGCTTCAGAGGTTGCGGAAAAACTCACTTGTAATTTGTGAGAGATGAGTTACAAGCAGGTATGCGAGGAAATCAGGACGAACAGTACGAGGTTTTCAGTTACATACCGCTGGAGCAACGAGTGGCGCAGGATCATCCCTTACGACGGGTGCGGGAGATGGCGGATCGGGCGTTGCAGGAGCTGTCGCCATGGTTTGATCAGCTCTATGCCAAAACCGGACGACCGTCGATTCCGCCGGAGCAGTTGTTGCGGGCA
>JAIQFF010000264.1 GCA_020073395.1 Terriglobia bacterium | reverse complement strand
GTGTGCTTTGATAGCATTGCCGGAATGCGATTCCTTATCCTGCTTCTCGCCTTAGCTCTTCCGCTTATGGAAAGGGCTCCCGGTAACCCCCTCGAACACCTGCCTCCCAATGTTGAGGTTCTGACCCACTTCGGCGAACGGGCGGACATTTCTCCGGACAACCAGCGCGTAGCATTTATGGCGAAGAGTTTTGGCGACGCCATGGTGGTAGACCTGAAGTCGCGCATCATTCAGTGCCTGACCTGCAATGTGCCGGGCGCCGCTTTTCTCCGGGTGATGCATCTCGTGACCGGGGATTACATCCTGATCGGCCCGGAGCGCTTCGAGGACGTTCACACCAGCCGTACCCGCGACAATGAACTCTGGTTCCTGAGCAAAGAGAGGGGAGCCAGGCCGGTTAGATTGGGCCAGAAAATGAGCGAGGGTGCGGCGATTTCGAAGAAGACTCTAAAGATTGGATTTTCGCAACTGGCTGCCCAATCGCCGGATGTTGCGCCGGAAGCGTCACGACTGGTTGTGGCAGACCTGGATCTTTCCGGCGTACCCAAACTGGTCAACCAGAAAACGGTCTATGAAAGTAAGGACCGAAGCTGCGTCCTCGAGGCGCAGGACTTCTACGACAACGATACCAAGATGACTTTCACCTGCTACGAACCGGAGGGCCATTCGTCGGTCATGGGGATTGATCTGAAAACGGGCCAGGTGACGAATTTCTCGAAAGCGCCAGCGACGTACAACGAAGTGGAAGGGATCTTCCCGGATGGGCTATATACGGCCGTCGAGGCGGACCGTCAGTGCGAGCAACTTGGAGGTGTGCGTGGTTCCGGAAACATTGATATATGGAAGCTGAGGCTGGACGGAACCGGAAAGGATTTTACCCGGCTGACCCATTTCAACGACTATGAGGGCGGCAAGGCGTCGAACCCTGTAATTTCGACCGACGGACGGTTTATGGCCTTTCAGTCCGCCAAAACCAGCGATCCTGCCGGGGTGGGCTACGGCATTCTTCTCTACTGGTTCAAGCCCTTTTAGGGGCGGTCTGCGATCGGACCGTTAGCTCGCGCGCCAGTGTCAATTCCATCTTCCTTAAAAAGTGAAAGCGAAGCCAATAGTGAATCGCTGTTGCGTGTATTTTGAGCCGATGCGGCTCTGGAAAATAGCGTGACAGGAGACTCCGATAGTCAGAAAATGACCCCTGAATGAATCCCGGGCCGCGCCCTTATCATCCCAGAGACACGAATATGTCAGGTGACACCGAACTAATTCCGCGCGACGCCGCCCGCCGGCGCAATGGTGTGCCGCGGAAGAAGCTATCCATGGGAAGAGCTGCGGACGGTGCGCAATCAGTTGGTGCGTGGCTCTGCCGTATCCGATGCCTGTCGGGATGGCAACAGTTGCTAGCGGGCTTATTCCTGGCGGTGCTGACGATTTCCATCGCATTTGCGGATACCAGCACAGGCCCGATTTTATTGCCGATCGAGGTTCTGGGTGCAGACGGCACGACGGTGAGCCGGAGCGTCTCCCTTCAGGCGGGACAGGCTGAGTCGGTGCGATCGCTCTGGCTACAGATCCATGGGCTGCGGTATGCGAGTCAAGCCAGCGTCCAGATCAACACCAGCGCCTGGGTCCCCCTCAACAACACCACGGTCACGATCGCCGAACCCGGCAGGACCTACGGTGGAATCGGCGGAGGCTTTTCGACGTTGGTGATGACTCTTCCTCTCACCAACGGCACGGTTGTCGGCGGCGATAACACAATCCGCTTCCGCTTCAACCAGACGGACGGAGTTGTCAGCACCTATCGCGTCCTGGCATGGAACTTTCTAACCCTCGAGGGGAAGAAGGTCATCCCGCCGAGCGATTTTGCGGAGGATGAACCCGAAAACTGGACGCCACCCCTGCCCGACGCGGCTTCTATTCAGGCGGGGCGGCAACTTTGGCACAGCGCCTCGCTGGCGGCAAGCAGCTTGCCCAATAGTCCGAGGATTCAGGCACACTGTGCCGACTGTCATGCGCAGGATGGGCGCGACCTGAAATACTTCAACTTTTCCAACGCCAGCATTGCCGCCCGCGCCCGCTTCCATGGCCTCTCCACGCTGCAGAGCGAGCAGATCGCAAGCTACATTCGCAGTTTGCCGCTGCCTCATCCTGGCCGCCCCTGGAACCCTCCGTACCAACCTGGACCCGGGCTAGACGCGCAACCGATTTCAAGCTGGGCGGCCGGAGCTGGACTCGCCTGGGTCCTTGAGAAGGATACGGACACATTGCCATACCTGGTTCGCCAGGGCGCCGATGGGACGAACCGAGCGGCGTCAACTCCGCCCAGCCTCCGTGAACTTGCGAGGCAGATTACCCCGGAGATGTTTCGTCCCGACGGCAACCTCAGTGCTCGTGAGATTCCGATCGCCTTGCAACTTCCCGATTGGAACCAATGGCTGCCTCGGGTACATCCCAAGGATGCTTGGGGACCGGCCTTTGTCCAGAGCGCGTTCGCAGCCTTCTACGATGGAGACATGACCGCGGAGAGTAAAAGCAAGGCTGGAAAGAAGCCATCGCTGCGAACACTACTGGCTGCAGGCCAGACTTCGGATCACGACATTCGCCCGGTGGTCGAAGCCTTCGCGCAGTGGTCTCAGGCCCGACGCTCTTTCCTCGGACGCTTTAGCAAAGCAGAAGGTGCGTGGACCCCGGAGCTGAGCAATAGAGTTTACTCGACCCAGCTTTGGCAACTGGTGAAGACCTGGGAAATGACACAGGAGTTTGGACTCGAAGGGCGCGGGCGCGACCTCTTTGGGCCGAACGCAGACTCTCGCACGTGGTGCAACATCATTCCGGGAGATGCGGCTCCGGCGGCTGTCCACATTCCCAATGGACCGGCCGGAGTTGGCGGTAGCGCATTGTCCAACGAATATCTCACGGCTGCCTGGTATGAGTTGCAGATCGTCCTGAATAGCGGCAATCATCAGCACCGGGACCGCGGCCCCGTGGATTGGCTATATGTGATCGGCGGGTTCCTCGATCTCAATGCGCAGAGCCACCAACCGGAACCGGGGCGACTGCTTGTGGCCGTAATCAAAGCCCTGCAATCTGCCGATCCCAAGTTGGGGCCCGAAGACCTCAGGCAGGGTTGGAGGCCGAACGACAACATCGATCCCCGTATCATGATCAGTCCGGTTTGGACGCCAGTCTTTAAACCGCTGCCGACCGAGGTTCATCAGGCTCTAACCACATCGCTCCTGGCCGCGTGGATGGACAAAAACCTGCAATATCCACTTACCAAGCACTTGCCCACCGGGGTGCCCAAGCGCCCTTACACTCAACCCAGCGCCTACGGGGATATCAGTGGCGGGAAGGTATGGGAGGCGGCAAGGCAGTTCCGCGATGCCGGCGTCGCACCCGAACTCGTCCAGCGCTTACAGCGATGGGGAATTGCATACAGCGACCGTGCCGCGCGTATCCAATACTAACGCGACGGCTCCGGCGCCAAACGCCGGTGCACCAACCCGTCGTTGCCATCCTCGTTTGCGCCAAGTTGTTCATCACATAGCCATTACCCGTCATTGACCGTTCCGAAAACCATTGGAATGCTGCGGGTCAACCAGACGTGTTCAAAATCACTGAGTTGTGTGCCCCATGTCACTGAAATTTTGACCGCCGCAAACATAGCGTTTATGAGGAAGAACAGAAGTGAGGGTGCTCCATGAAAAAAGCAATGTTCTTACTTGCGATGTTGAGTCTCGGAACGCTGGGCTGGGCAGGGACGGCACGGGAAGACGCCACCGACCGGCTGAATAACGCTACCGACGTGGTCCGCGAAATTATGAGTGCGCCTGACAACGGAATTCCGGAAGAAGTATTAGAGCACGCAAAGTGCGTAGCCGTTGTACCGCACCTGGTCAAGGGTGGCTTTATTTTCGGAGGTAAAGGAGGCAAAGGCGTAGCCACCTGCCGCACAGCGAGTGGCTGGAGCGCGCCCGCGTTCATCACAATTTCTGGCGGAAGCTGGGGCCTGCAGATTGGTGTACAAGCTGTGGACCTGGTAATGACCATTCAGAATGAAAAAGGGATGCAAAAGCTCCTCGAGAGCAATTTCCAGCTTGGAGCGGACGCTTCAGCGGCAGCCGGTCCAGTTGGACGTCATGCCTCGGCCGGTACGGATTGGAAGTTGGATACAGAGATCCT
>JAIQFF010000263.1 GCA_020073395.1 Terriglobia bacterium | reverse complement strand
CGGTTGAAAACAGGATGGGCGGTTAGCTCAGCTGGTTAGAGCGCCTGCCTTACAAGCAGGAGGTCGCGTGTTCGAATCACGCACTGCCCACCATTTTCCGTCTTGCCTTTCGTGGCTCACGCCCAGCTAACCGATGCGAGCGATCTCTTTCCCGTCAGGCGGCCATCGAGGAATTAAGATCCACGGTACCAGCGAATCCTGATCTCGCGGCCGGGCGCGCCACCAGGCGACTGCGTACAGCCCTGCCAGCGAGAGAGTCACGATCGCGATCTGGTCAAGCACGGAGGCTCCCGCTCCGTCACCGACCAGCGACAGTGCCGCAAAACAGAAGAGCACCTGAATGCAGAAGACTTCCAGAGAGGACTTGCCCAGCAGCACCAAAGGACGCCACGACAAACGGTGTGCGACATACGGCCGCACCGCTGTAAATAGTACGCCCAGGGCCGCGAAGTTCAGCAATCGCAAAACACCGAGTTGCCACTTGTCGAAGAGGACCCAGGCGCTTCCCTGATCAACGGGGTGAGGGATGTAATACGGCGGCCACTGGTAGCGCAGAATTAAGAACGCCACCGCCACCACAGAGGCGAGAACAATCATCCATCGCGACTCAAACCAGGACAGCAGACGGGTCGCGCCTCCCACACCCACCCACAGCCCGAACGCCCACAGGAATTGCCATGCGAGTAAGTTGAAAGCGCCCAACTGCTCCAACGGAATCGGGAAGTCGGCGTGCTGTACCAGCAACCCGTGCACCCATGCCCGCGCGCCGAATTGGGCTGCCAACCAGAGGAACCCCGAGGGCGCGAGAACAAACTTCCAACCCCATCGCTGTCCAACGCTCAGAAGCAGCGGGGTGACCAGCAGAAACACAATGTACATGGGCAAAATATCCAGCAGGGGCGGACAGTACAGGAGCAACAGGGAACTGGCAGCAGCCAGAGCGTGATGCGCGAGATAGAAATCCAGAAGTCCCACCAGCGCCGGCTTCTGGGTATGTAATGCTATGGCGCCAACAAATGTGAACGCCACTGCCAGTAAAGCAAGATGGTAACCGAACAACTTCGCACTGCGCAGCCAAAGGCGTTCGCGCACCACACGGACAGAGCTTTGCCGCAAAAGAGCGCCATAAACCCGGCCGGTGAGCACTGCCGACAGCAGGACGAAACCCTCCGCCCAGGAAACAAAGCCGAGCAACTGATTGGAATAGTGGCTCGCCTGGGTTGGCAAATGGGTGAGCGTCATCCCAACCAGCATCAACCCGCGCAGGGCATCCAGTTCCGGCAGGCGGGATGAATGCAGTCGAGGTTGAATCGTCGGGGCTGCGGCTGTCCATCTCGATCGGGTTGCGACTGAAGATTGTTTTTTGGTTATGGCCACTTCAAATGTTGGATGCTGAATTTTATTTGCCGGGTTAGCGGGCGACCAGAAAATACAGAAACATCCTGATGGGCATCGTCCCTCGACCTTGTTTTTGTAGGGAACAGACCTGAACAACTATTCGGCGCTCCGAGTCCTCAGGACTAGACTTGTGAGATCGAAACGATGCGTATCCGGAGCGATTCTCGGCTGGTAATCTGCTGCGGTCTTGCCCCGTCTGTGTGGGCGCACCTCATGGCGCAACAGCAGCCAGATTTCATCTTGCCTTCGAACCTAAAAGCCCTACTTCAGCTTCACGAAGAGCAGGACGAAAATTGCCCATACCCCAACCGTTACCGGAAACTGCGCCGCCTGCGCATCTCGCAGAAACGATTCTCCTCTGGGCAGTGCAAAACTAAGCAAGAGCATCGCCAGCGCCGTGAGTATTCCGAGAACTAATTTGCTTTTCCAGGTCATTTTCTTCTCCTCATTGTAGCTTCCGACGTGCCGCGTGCCGTAATATCGGCAGCCATGTTAGGCCGCAGGGGGAGAGAGGTCAACCGGTTTGAAAGGGGCATACTCATTACTGCGCTGAGCCGGCAAGCGAGAACCTGCAGTGCCTGTCTACTGTAAGCGGCGGATGATGTCAGCCAGGCTCCAGACCAGCAGGCCTCGGCCCTGGTGAAGGAATATCCCGAACTGCGCGACCAAGGAATAGGCGACCGCAAACTGGGCCAGGGCGAATCCGGCGATAGTGAACTGGCTGATGCTGAACACACCCACTCCAAATTGCGAGATGGTGAGCCCACCGCAGGCGAACTGTCCGATGGCGATTATTCCTTTCGCTGGTACAGGCACCCGATTGGGACGAAACTTGAAACACACGTGCAGAATGGGCAGCCCGAAAAGCGTAGCCTGCGATTTATACTCAAATCCCCATCCGTCCCAACGCTCTCTCGCCGGGTACGGCACACCGCAGGTGGGACAAACGGGTGCCTGCTCCGAAATAGTGTGGCCACACTCCCTGCATGGCTTCATTAGGCCCTCAGCGCTCTAATTCGTGTGCGCCTTTTCTCAGGCAAGGGCAAGGAACCCGAACTTTACTTCGACAACGCTGCCAAATGGATCCCTAACGGCAAAGCACTCTGGACCGCCGCCGCCCCTCATGATATGCCAGGTTTTGCCTGTCGAGGCAACGTGCCATGCCTTTCCCTGAGCCAGTGGCGCCGGCGCAACTTCAGCGCGTGGAACCTGTCGCTGCCAGTTGAAGAAGCCTTCGACCGACCAGGAAGAACCATATCGGGTACAAGGGGCCCGCCATTGCCATGAGGACAACCCCAGAACGAGGGAGGAAAAGCCCGAACACGATGTGGCCCAGATCAAGCCCATGCATCACGATACCCAGGTAGGCAGTTGTCGTGCTGAAGACGCTGCTGCGAAGCATCACAACGGATATCAGCACAGCTCCACACTGCACCAGAACTCCACCCATAATGGCGCCAGTCCCGTGCCAGATGTCCGTGGCCAATAGCGCCTCTCCGGCGGCCAGGAGTTGAGTCCTGGCCGCCTCCGTCGTCGCGGCCGCATACTTTTGACTGAGCGAGATCATCGATAGGGCTGTGGGCGTCGCGAGCAGGAGTGTGATCCCAAGCATGGCGAGAACTGTGGAGAGAATCGCATTCGCGCGATCCGTTCGCCTCAGAGCAGCAAACAGGCCGAGGAAAAGAAAGTAGTAGAGGGGCATCACAACCACGGTAGGCAGATCGAGACGCAACAGTCCTACGATCCTGTTGTTCTGGAGCAGTGTGAACGCCTCGGCGGCTGTCGCGGGCTGGCCGCCAAGGAGCATGAGTTGGACTATCGTCGCGAGCGAGTAAACGATCAGAATCAGCGCGGCAATTCCGCCGGTCCAACACAGACCGCCCAAGCCGGAGACGGGAAGTTCACCAGAAGCCGAGGTTCCCTGCTCATTTCCAGCCTTCAATGTTCCTCCGCGCCCTGTCTCTGAACGCGATCGACTGAGGTTCCAGCCTATTCCTTCCTCCAGAAACCTGGAGTTCGCTCAGACGGCTCGATCAAAAACAGGCAGTGTCACTCCTACGAGAAGAATCAGAGCACCGCAGAGCAAATAAACCAACTGGATAGGATGGCGGTAGCCGATCAGCACAATCTCGCTTGTGATCCAACCGATAAGAATCAATCCGCCAACAACCGCGGAAATAGCCGCGGACCAGCGCTCGTGCAGGGCTAACCATCCCCCGACGACGTTGCTGCCGCCCACGACCAGGCACAGCACCAGGCCTGGAATTAAATAGGTGTGAAAAGGGGTCCCATCGAGCAAATCGAGTGGCATTCCCAGTAACGCCCCGCTCGGAGTTGCCGCCAGGGCCCCGCCGCCAATAACTGCGCCGACGCCGACCAACAACTCAAGGACACCCAGGCTGCGTGTAATGAGCTTGCGATGCACCATCAAATCCTTCCCCCGTCAAAGAACGAAAGACCAATCTCGCAGGGCCCGAATGGTTACGAGCAGGGAAAGAGATTCAACTCGATTCGACGTTCGGCACCATCCAGGTGCGATCGCTACGACAATCGCTCAGATTGAATCTAAAGGATTGCTCCGGTGATTTCGGTGACTGCAATCACTGCTACGGGTGCCTTCAGTCACTGCTCTTGCATTCGCGTCCGCCGAATATTGCGTCGATGCTGCTTGACCCGCCACGTACTCCGCTCGGCGATGGCCGACGAAACTCTCGATGGCCTGATAACACCAAAGGGCCGGGGCAGGCCAGACCACGCCACGCAACGATCCTTTCGGATTTATCAGGGTGCCGTCAAA
>JAIQFF010000262.1 GCA_020073395.1 Terriglobia bacterium | reverse complement strand
CGAAGCATAGTAAATGGCTCGATCAAAGAACTGCTCCAATAACTGCAGCATTTCCAGTTCGCCGAACACTTCCACCGGACGCTCCAGAACCGCTTCTTTCTTGACGAACTCCCAGAGGTTCTCCTTGGTCATGATGATCACCCAGATCACCTCGCTCATCGGAACTCGCTGGACAGCCCGGCGCGCCCCAATCTCGAGGTAACGCTGCTCCAGTTGCGACTCATCCTTCGCGATGAGCCATTCTCCCAGATGCCGGTAGATCTCATACACCCGGTCGCGCAGTTCTTCGCCAGGAACATTCCTCTGGTAGTTTTCAGTTAGATCAGAATCTCGAACTCGGTCGAGGAGGCAGGTGGCGAGCGATTGGGAGTGGGTCTCAATCAGCCGAACGAGCCGATATAGCATCATCATGACATCCTCCGGTTCCAACGTAGCTGTGATCGCGAGCTTAAGCTTTCAGTATCAACTCGCCAGGCATCTGGAGCCATGACAGGCGCTACGAGCCCGTGTGATGAGCGTCACAGGCATCGCAAGTTGCCGCGGCTAAACCGCATTATCCTCAAGGACTTGCCATATTGGTTCCAGGCATGCGTCGAACTGCTCTTATGCGAACTACAGTAACGCTGCAAAACCTCGATCGCGATTCAGTGCTTCGAAGCAAGCTCGCGCTGGTAGATGGCTGCCGGCGGGCATGGGTCGCGTCCTTTGAGGCCAGCAACTAGCACGCTACGGTACTTGCGCATGGTTCCCGCGCACCCGCTGCTGTCGCATGAACTGTTGCGCCGCCTCGGGATCCAGCGGCCGCGAGAACAAGTAGCCTTGCCCAAAATCGCATTCGAAGTCGCGCAGTATCGCCAGTTGTGTGCCAGTTTCGATCCCTTCTGCAATCGCCTTCAGATTCAACTTGTGTGCCAGCGTGATGATTAACTCCACAATATCGCAAGCGCTACGGCTGGTGAGCATCTCGCTGACCAGCGACCGGTCAATCTTCAACGCATCGATGGGAAGGTACCGCAATTGACTGAATGACGAGCGTCCTTTGCCAAAACGGTCAAGGATGATTCCAGTACCCAGTTGCCGCAGTTGAGAGAACACACCTGAGCTGAGGCGGGCATCGGACATGGCCACACTCTCACTCAGCTCAAGCTGCAGCCAGGAGGGGTCAACCCCCGTTTCCTGTAAGACCAACCGCAGATCGCTGATGAGTCCGCTATCCGAAAGCTGCCGCGAAGAAAGGTTTACCGCCACGCGCACCGGCTCCATCGCATCTTTCATCTGCCACGCCAGCAATTGCTGGCACGCCTCCGATATCAGCCAATGGCCAATCGACACCAGCAGCCCGGTGTCCTCGGCGACCTCAAGAAACGTCATGGGCGAGATGAGCCCGTGCGCCGGATGCTGCCACCGCAGCAGAGCCTCAAAACCCAGCAGCCGCTTGTTTTCCAGACTCATGACGGGCTGGTAGTGGACGCGAAACTGCCGCTTTTCGATCGCCGTCTTGAGTTCTGTTTCCAACCGCAGCCGGCGCATCGCACTTACATGCATAGCCTCGTCAAATACTTCGCAGCGGCCTCCTCCCAATCCCTTGGCTCGGCGTACGGCCACACTGGCGTCGTGCAGCAGATCTTCTGCCCGCTCGTGTCCTTTCGTGCTCAGGGCGATCCCCACGCTCGCCGATGCCCGCACCTCACGGATTTTCACCAGGAAAGGCTTCGTAACTTCGGTCTGAATGCGTTGGGCTACCCGCATCGCGTCGCTGGGATCAGTAACCGCATCCAGCAGAACTCCAAATTCGTCGCCGCCAAATCTCGACACTGCCTCCTCGGATCGGGAGCCGCCAACCGGACGGGCGGTCATGTCCGTGTCGCGCACACAGGCCGACAGGCGGCGCCCAATTTCAATGATCACTGCGTCTCCAACCGCATTGCCCATGGTTTCGTTGAGATCCTTGAAATGGTCGATGTCCACGAACATCACCGCGAATTGATCGTCGGGATTCCGTTGCGACCGCAGGAACAGATGTTGTAACCGATCGAGAAAAAGGCGCCGGTTCGACAGGCCGGTGAGGGTGTCATGAAAGGTATTGTGCTCAAGTTGTTCTTCAGCCTGCTTGCGCTGGGTGATGTCGCGATTAACGATGACCAGCTTGGCGACTTCACCTTTCTCGTTCCGGATGGTGCTGGCGACCGACTCCAGCACCCGCCACGTTCCATCCCTGTGCCGGATACGATACTCCAGCCTCTTTCCCAACCCGGTACTGCGCGCCTCCCGCGCCGCCTCCAATACCTTGAAGCGGTCGTCGGGATGGATTTGCTCGAAGGCCGAAGTTTCCGATAATTCGGCCGGAGAGTAGCCCAGGATTTTCTTGTACGCGGGACTGTTGTACAGACGCCGTCCTTTCACGTCGACCAGGGCGATCATATCCGCCGCGTTTTCCGTGACGATCTCGAACAGCTCGTCGCGATGTTTCGCAGCTTGGCGCAGCTGGTACATACGAAATTGCTGGTATCCGACCAGGGCCGCCAGCACACAGAGAAGCCCCCAAATGCTTTCTTCGATCATGTGATATCTCGGCGAGAGCGCGACTCGCGACCGCGGGCAGACGGGCGATCCTCCAGGAAGGTTATCGGCAGTTTTTTCGGGAATACTTAGCCAAGAACTGCGGCGGTTGATGCTTTGGTGCCGACGTGGCCTGCCTTCAAGAGCCTGCGGGAAGGACGAACGGACTCGTGCTGCTCACGGCATGCTGCGGGTGGGTGCGGGGAGGGGAATGCGTCGGAGAATCGCTCCGTTCGATCAATTGCCGGCGAGATCACTTGCCAGCGTACATTCTCTGGCCCGTGTCCGGGACTTGTCGCAAGAACTACCCAGTGCCATCCTGGCGAGGCAGCGAAAGTTCGCCTGACGCTTTCGGTCCTCGGTCACTGTTGATCACCGCCGGGGCCTTCATTCTGGCCAGCATCTCATAAAGAGTGCCGCGTCCGATGCCCAACGCCTCGGCGGCCCGCAACTTGTTTCCTTTGACGCGCTGCAGTACGTCCAAGACGTGCCGCCGTTGTACTTGCTCGAGAGTGAGAATGCCTTCCTCGCCCTCCATCGGCACGTCCGTTCGGCGCCTTAACGACTCGGGAAGATCGTCGATGTCGATGACGTTTCCTTGCACCATCATGCAAGCGTTGCCGATAACGTTCTCGAGTTCGCGCACGTTTCCTGGCCAAGAATGGCGAGCCAAACGCGCTTGAGCACGACGCGTGATGCCATGAACTTCCTTGTGATACTGAGCAGCAAACTTCGTTACCAGGCTCCGCTGCAGCAGCGGTAGGTCCTCTTTTCGATCCGCAAGAGGAGGAAGCGAGACCTCGATCATGGCCAGCCGGTAGTACAAATCCTCGCGAAAGGCGCCTTCTGCAATCCGGTTCTTGAGGTCGCGATTGGTCGCGGCTATGACCCGTACGTTAACCATCCGCGGAATCGGCGAACCGACGCGCTGGACTTCCTGGTTTTGCAGGACGCGCAGAAGCTTCGCTTGGGCGGGTAAGGGCAGTTCGCCAATTTCATCCAGGAACACTGTGCCGCCATCGGCATATTCGAAGACGCCAACCTTATCTCGGTCGGCTCCGGTGAAGGCTCCTTTGACGTAGCCAAACAGTTCGCTCTCCAACAACGTATCCACCAGAGCAGAGCAGTTGACGACCGCGAAAGGTCTGGCGGACACCGGGCTGAGACGATGCAGTGCGCGCGCGACCAACTCCTTGCCGGTTCCCGTGCTGCCCGTCACCAGTATCGTTTTAAAGTGCGGAGACGCGCGTCGGATTCTTGCGAAGACATCGAGCATCAAAGGGCTTCGGCCGATCATGCCCTCAAATTCATAAACATCCAGTAACTCCCGATCGAGTTGGGCCGTTCTCTCTCGCCGCTGGGCATCGCCTAGGATGCTGCCGATCCGCGCCCGCAGCTTCTCCAAATCGAAAGGTTTCGTCAGATAATCGTACGCACCTTTTTGGATGGCTTCGACGGCCGATTCCGTTGAGTAATGGGCCGTGATCAGGATCACTTCCACCGCCGGGTCCGCGGCGACGAAGGTTTCCAGCAATTGCATGCCGCTGATCTTCGGCATCATGAGGTCGACCAGGACAATCAAGGGGTGATGTTGAAAGAAAAGTTCGTGGCCGGCTTCGGGGTTGTCGGCAGTTAGGATCTCAAGCTGGT
>JAIQFF010000077.1 GCA_020073395.1 Terriglobia bacterium | reverse complement strand
CCGGTGAAGTTCACCGGAACGAAGATCAAGTTCGAAGTCTTCGAACCGAACCTGTGCCGAAACCATGACATTTTGGCATAGCCTATCGTAGTGAATGTTTTCGTTGGCTATTCCGCAACTTGCAGACGCTTTCCGCAACAGGATTTCGGCACACGTGAAATACTCAGAGTTCGGCTTGTTCCTTCCCCCGCTAGTGGGGGTCCCATCCCTGAGGAATCAGCGGCGGGCGGTCGAAAATCTTTCGCGATTGGTGACAAATGGTGACGAGTTGGGCCAAAACGCGGGAGGGCTGCCAAAGGCCATTCGGCAGATTCAAATAAATGGTAGGCACGTGGGGACTCGAACCCCAGACCTCTACCGTGTCAAGGTAGCGCTCTAACCAACTGAGCTACGCGCCTACTTTTATGTTCAAGCACCTGCAACTACAGACGGGCCCGGCGTTGGTCGTGGGGCCGACAAGAATTTTACCACGCGTCTTCGGGCCACGCGTCCTGGCCCAGTAGTAGGAGCGAACTTCCTCGCTCGTGCTCGTCGATGGCCAAACCCGCACGAACTAGACGCTCGCGCGTACATTACCCAGTGTCATTTCGCGCCCAGCGCCGCCTGGGCCTCGATTCTTTCGAACACCTCTTCCGCCCGCAGCAGCGCTTCCTGCACGTTGGCGCAAATGTTTTCGCGGCCGACCACGTCTTCAAATTCCGCCTGATGAATCATCTTGGCCGGCTGCTCGCGGGCGCCGCACAATATCAGCGTGCGTTTGGTGGCGTGCAGCTGTTTCGCTATTTCCTCCAGGGCAAACACTCCGGTGGCATCGATGGCGGTCATGTTGCGGAGGCGAATGATGACGATCGGAGGCAGCTGGTGCATTTTTTCCGTGATCGCGCCGATTTTGTCGGTGGCGCCGAACAAAAACGGTCCATGAATGCGGAAGATGGTGGCGTAGTAAGGAATGTCCTTGTCCTGCAAAATGTGCAGCCGCCCGTCTTCGACGTAATCTCCGGTCACCTGGGAGACTGTTGTGGTCTCGGCCACGCGGGCAATGAAGAGCAGCGCAGCCAGGATCATCCCAGCCTCGACGGCTACAGTAAGATCGGCGAAAACGGTCAGTGCAAACGTGACCAGCCACACGCTGATGTCGGTCTTGGTCAGGCGCAACAACTGTGGGATCTCTGACCACTCGCCCATGTTGTAAGACACGATCATCAGAATTCCCGCCAGCGCTGCCATGGGAATGTAGCTGGCCAGAGGCGCGGCAAATAACAACACACACAACAAGGTGAGCGCGTGGACCATGCCTGCGACCGGCGTTTGCGCTCCGGCGCGGATATTAGTTGCGGTGCGAGCGATAGCACCCGTGGCCGGCAAGCCGCCGAACATCGGGGAGAAGATGTTGGCAACACCCTGTCCGATGAGTTCGACGTTGGGATTGTGCCGGTCGTTGCTCATACGGTCGGAAACCACGGCCGACATGAGCGATTCAATCGCTCCCAGCATGGCCACAGTAAAGGCCGGTCCAAGCAGGCCGTGGACCAAGCTCGCGTGCCATTGCGGTATCTCAAAATGCGGCAGCCCGCTGGGAATTCCGCCAAAGCGTGTGCCTATGGTTTCCACCGGCAGCTTGAGCAGGAACGCGGCCACGGTGGTACCCAGCATGGCGATGATCGCACCCGGGATCCGGTTGGAGATCGCGCGGCAAAGCAGCATAGTCGCCACAGTCCCGGCTGCCAGCAGGGTTGCCGTCAGGGAAAATGTGGGTGCGGCATGAAAAAGCGCTTTTATCCGTAACCAGAATTCGCTGGGAACCTTGGCTAGATGCAACCCGAAAAAATCCTTGATCTGCGTGCTGGCGATCAGCACCGCGATGCCATTGGTAAAGCCGATTACCACCGGTCGCGGAATAAACTTCACCGCGGTGCCCATGCCGGTTGCGCCCAAAACTATGAGAATAGCGCCGGCCATCACTGTGCACATGTACAGCCCGTCGATGCCGTGAACGGCAACGATTCCCGCAATCACCACCACGAACGCGCCCGTGGGCCCGCCAATCTGGGTCTTCGATCCGCCCAGTGCGGAGATGAGAAAGCCGGTCACCACCGCGCAGTAGATGCCGGCTTGCGGCGTGAGTCCGGATGCAATGGCGAAGGCCATGGCCAGCGGCAGCGCCACCAGCCCGACTGTGATTCCGGCGATGACATCGCGCAGAAACTTGTTCAAACTATATTCGCGCAGACAGATAACCGACTTGGGCAGCCAGCGGTCGTCCAGTTTTAGGGAAATGACAGGCCACATATATACCACATTATGACAGTGGCGAATGTCGAGCGGAATAGTCAGTGAGGAACAAAAGTCCGGGGTGCCCGTTGTGGCGCGGGCGCCCTCGCCCGCGGCTCTTGACTTGGTTGTTAGCAACCAGCCGTGGCCGCACGAGCTTGGTCCATTTCCACAGTCCGATCATCCCGATTGTTGCAGGGGGGTGAACACATTGGGAGCAGTTTCGGAACTCGTTGAAGCCTGCACGAATCATAGACGCCTTCAGGGGGCGAGGGCGCCCGCCCCACACTTGAACGGACTAGACTTCTGGCGTCATCGCCCTGGCGGCTAGCTCCTGGGTGGCTTTCAGGCGGGCGACTGTGCGGTCTTTTCCCAGGGCCATCATGACGGCGAACAGGCTGGGCGCGACTCCCTGTCCGGTGAGCACGACGCGCGCACCGTTGATCAGAGCGCCTGCTTTCATCTCTTTTTCCGCGGCAAAATCACGCAGCAGTCTCTCGGTTCCGGCTTCGGTGAAGGTTTCGTCGGACGTGGCGTAGCGTTCGCCCAGTTCTACCAGCAGCCGGCGGACTCTTTCATCCCCCAGAAATTTCTCCACCGCGGCGGGATCAGGCTGAAACGTGTCGGTGAAGTACGCGCGGAAGGATGTGGCAAAGTCTTTCAGGCTGCGGGCGCGCGGCTTCAGCAGGTTGATGGTCGCAAGCAGCCAGTCGCGGTCGGTGTGCTCGGGTTCGAAGCCGGCTTTGTGCCACTCTTCCTGAATCAGTGGAAGTAATTTTTCCGCGGGATAGGCGCGGATGTATTCCGTGTTGAACCAGTCCAGCTTGGCGCGATCGAATACGGCGTTGGAGTGCGAGATGCCGTTCAGGTCAAACAACTGGATTAGTTGCTGGTCGCCCAAGATTTCGGCGGAAGCGCCGTCCGGCCCGGATGCGGGCGGCGTCCATCCCAGCAACGCGAGAAAATTGCGGAAAGCTTCGGGCACGATGCCTTCGTCGCGATAAGCGATCACGCTAGTGGCGCCGTGGCGTTTGCTCAGGCGCGTCTTATCGGGGCCGAGGATCAGGGGCACGTGCGCGAACACCGGCAAAGGGGCGCCCAGCGCCTGGTACAGCAAGACCTGCTTGGGCGTGTTCGAAATGTGGTCCGCGCCGCGGATGATGTGGGTGATGCGCATGTCCACATCGTCGGTGACCACGCTCAGGTGATACGTAGGGACGCCATCGGAACGCAGCAGCACGAAGTCTTCCAGTTCAGAATTGGCAAACTCCACCCGGCCGAAGACGGCGTCGTCGAAAGCCGTACTGCCGGACTCGGACACGGCAAAGCGCACTGCTGCGGATTCTCCCGCGGCGCGCCGCCGCGCGCCTTCCTCGCGAGAAATTTGTCGGCAGGTACCTTCGTAGCGGGGCGGACGGCCCTCGGCGGCAGCGGCCGCGCGGCGCTCCTCCAGTTCCTGCTTGCTGCAAAAACAATAGTACGCATGTCCGGAAGCCAACAGCTTTGCGGCGCTTTGGCGATACAGTTCCATACGCTGGGTCTGATGGTAGGGACCCTCGTCCCAGTCGAGGCCGAGCCAGCGCAAGCCCTGCACAATGCCGTCCACCATCTCCGCGGTTGAGCGCTCGAGATCGGTGTCTTCAATGCGCAGCACCAGCATGCCGCCATGATGACGGGCGAACAGCCAGTTGAAGAGGGCCGTGCGGGCACCTCCCACGTGCAGGTAACCGGTGGGTGAGGGCGCGAAACGGACACGTGGGCCTGGCTGAGGCGCGAAGGACGGACTGAAGGCGGGGAACATTACGAAAGGTCGTGTCCTGATGGTACGGGCTGAGGAAATGTAGCGTCAAGCATCTGGGAGGCCAAAGTTCGATCCAAATAGTTGATGCAGAAGAGGAAAGCGCCCATTACCTGCGCCCTCGATGCGCCCCACAAGACTATTGTCTTGCCGGAACCGCTGTGAAACCATTGTTAGTTAGAAATTGCTCATCACTCTGGCTGGGGTAGCTGTTTTCGCGCCATGAACAGCGTCACAATTAGTTTGGTCGTCGTACCGGCCGTGGTTGCTCTACTGCTCTTTCTGGTCTTCACATACCTCTACGAGCAGACCCGGCAGGACTACTTTCGCGCCTGGCAACTGGGATGGGGAGCTTACACGCTCCACTACATCCTCAACGCCTGGAGTGCGTTCCGCAATCCCTCGGCCGTGATTTCACTCCTGGCCTCGCTGCTTCTGGCGGTGATGGCGGTCTGCATCTTCATCTCGACTCGCCTGATGCGCGAAAGATTCCGCCTGCGCTGGTATGACCTCGCCGTCGCATTGGGGGGAGTAGCGCTCAGCCTTTGGAATTTAAAGCAGCACATGGTGGGGAAAGTATTTCGTCCGGAGATCGTGACTGACCCGCGCCTCCGCCTGGAAGTAGGCGTGGCCCTGGTGCTGCTCTACTGTTCCTTTTTCTTTTACCGCTACGCGCACCGGAGAAATTCGCTGGCCTTCACGCTGCTGGCGATGGCCCTGGCGCTGTGGTCGGTGCTGATGCTGTTCGGGCAATTCAGCAATTCTTATTTGCAGCTGTCCGATATGCTGGGCCCGATCCCGCAACTGGCGCTGGGCATCGCGATGGTGATGGTGCTGGCGGAAAACGAGCGCAGCGCAGTCCAGGAAAATGCCCTGGCGTTCTCGACTCTGGGCGTGGATCCGACGCGGCTGCTGTCCGCCGACGACCTGGTTCCCAGCATGCAAAGCATTCTGGACCGGCTGGTTGCGCCTTTACCCGCGGGCGGGGCCGTCATCTGCATCTCCGAGCGCTGGCGCGCCGTCCTGCCTTCGGTGCAACGCGGCTTTTCCGCCGAGTTCCTCGACAAACTGGAGAAGAGCGGAGCGGGAGAATATGTCTGTGAGCTGGCCTACCGGCGGGGCGGATTCGTGACCTTTCGCAGCGTGCCGGAAATGCCCGAGCCCTTGCCGGCCTTCCCCGGCGGCCGCTTCCTGCAATTCCGCGAGGTCATGACCGAAGAGCGCATTTACAACCTCACGGCCGTGAGCCTGCAGACCCGGGAACACAATTTTGGCGTGATCCTGTTTCCCCATACCGCACGCCGGATGTTCGGTTCATCGAACCTGCGCCTGCTGATCGGACTGGCCCTGCAGATCGGTTTGACCCTGGAAAACTATGCGGTCATGCACGACGCGCAGCGTCGCTCCAAGGAATTTGCGCTGCTCACCCAGATCGGACAAGCCATCAGTTCGCGGCTGGATCAGGACGAGATTCTGCGGACGGTCCAGAAAGAGCTGGGCCAGATCTTCGACACCAGCGACTTCTACATTGCGTTCCAGGAAGGCGATGAAATCCGTTTCGAGCTGGAAGTGGAAAAGGGCGAGATCTTGCCCAAGCGCACCCGCAAACTGACCAATGGCCTGACTGAGTACATCATCCGCAGCGGCCAGCCTTTGGTGATTCGCGCGGACCTGGAGAAGTCGCGGGAGCGCCTGGGCGTCACCTTTATGCCACCCCGGCCCGCCAAATGCTTTTGTGGCGCGCCCATCCTGCTGGGAGGCCGGCCGGCGGGAGTCATGGCGGCGCTGAACACGGAACGCGAATATGCCTTCGAGCAGCGCGACCTGGAAGTCATGCAAACCGCGGCGGGGCAGGTTTCAGTCGCGGTGGAAAATGCCCGTCTCTTCGCCGAGGAGCAGCGGCGTTCCCGCCAGCTGG
Organism: Terriglobia bacterium; assembly: GCA_020073395.1. Lineage (GTDB taxonomy): Bacteria > Acidobacteriota > Terriglobia > Terriglobales > Acidobacteriaceae > JAIQFF01. The sequence continues at coordinate 16,236 of JAIQFF010000077.1, read as the reverse complement.
CCTTCCTGAACAATATTTCGAAGACCGCGATTTCCAGTGACGATTCCGAGCAGATGCTGGCCGACATCGTCGGACACATCCAGAAGAATTTCAGCTTCGACCATATCGGCATCGGCATTCTCGATTACTCGACCAAAGAGATCGAAATCAAGGCCGAAGCTGGAGTCACGGCACACTCCCTGGGCAAACGCATCCCGCTGGGTGTGGGCATTCTCGGCCGGGTGGCCCGGAGCGGCGAAGCCGCGCTGGTCCAGACCTCGAGCGAAGCCCAACTGCAGGGCGTGCTGGCGGGATCGCGCTCCGTGCTTTGCATCCCCATCGCCTACGGGGAAAACTTTCTCGGCGTTCTCAACGTGGAGAGCCACAAGGAGGATGCCTTCACGCCGGCGGACCGGTTGATTATGAGTACGCTGGCCGACCTGCTGGCCACCGCCCTGCACAATGCCAATGTGTTTCAGAAGCTGCAGCAGCAGTCAATCACGGATGGGCTCACGCTCATCAAGACCCGTCGTTTTTTCTTCGAAGCTCTGGGTTCGGAGCTGAAACGGGCGTCGCGCTCCGGCCGTCCCATCTCGGTCGTGCTGATGGACCTGGATAAATTCAAGAACGTAAATGACACCAAGGGACATCTGGAAGGCGACCTAGTGTTGACCCGGGTGGGGCGGCTCCTGGAGCAGAAGTGCCGGCAATCGAACGTGGTGGCACGCTACGGAGGCGACGAGTTCATCATTCTCATGCCGGAAACCGGGGTGGAACAGGCCCAGATACTGGCAGAGCGCCTGCGTCTGTGGATCTCCCAGGACCCCATGTTGGCCGAGCACCATATCACCGGCAGCTTCGGGGTGGCGAGTTTTCCGGTTCATGGCTTCTCCATGGAGGACATTATTCGCGTCGCCGACGCCGGCATGTACGTGTCCAAGAAGGCCGGCGGCGACAAGGTGTCCACCGCCGAAGAGCTCTCGGGAGGAGAAACCGCGGCCGTGCGCCGACAGGTTATCTCGGGATACATCGAAGGCTTTCTGCAACGCGAGCACACCGGCCCCGAGCACGTGGAAGAGCTCATCACCACCCTGAAGAAGATGTGTGGCGAAGAAGCCCTCACTGACCATATTCTGCGGGAGGCCATTGAGACGTTAACCAGCGCCGCCGAATCGCGTGAAGTGAACAGCGCCGGACACGGCGAGATGGTGGCCCGGTACAGTGAAATCATCGCCCGTTCGCTGGGCCTGCCTCCGGAGGACCTTGCCGATCTGGCCTTTGCCGCCCGGGTGCATGATGTCGGCAAGCTCTTTGTCCCCGAACGCATCCTGAATAAACCCGGCCCCCTGACGGAGGGTGAATTCAATTTCTTGAAGATGCACGCCGATGTGGGTGCGGAAATCCTTGCCACTCTGCCCGACGGCAGGAAATTGCGCGAGGCCGTGCTGCACCACCACGAATCCTTCGATGGTGGAGGCTATCCCAGTGGTTTGCGGGGGGAGAAGATCCCGCTATGGGCGCGCATCATGGCCATCACCGACGCCTACGTAAACATGACCAGCGAGCGCTCGTTTGCCGCCGCCAAGACCAGTGAACAGGCGTTGGCCGAGCTGGAAAAACTGAGCGGCACGCGTTACGACGGCATGCTGGTGCGCATTCTGATTCGCGAACTCAAGGCCGAGAGAACGACCAGTTGGGGAAGCTGAGGCTTCCTGCAGCGGGCGTGATCCTGGCTGGGCCATAAGTCTTTAAGGTCAAAATCTAGAGTCAACCTCAAGATCAAGAGCGTCGGACAAGAGTGTCCGACCCACACACTCCCACTTGCCAATTCTTGGCTGACACTGGAAACTATCTCTGCATGCCTATCCCTCTTTCTCTCTCTGGCAAGGTTGCTCTCATTACCGGCGGTTCGCGCGGCATCGGTGCGGCTGCCGTCCGCATGTTTGTGGCTGCGGGAGCACGGGTGATGTTCAACTACGAAAAGGCCAAGGCTCCATCCGAGCAACTGGTCAAGGAGCTCGGGCCGGACAATTGTGCGGCCGTGGCCTGCAATTTATCGGGCACGGAGACGGCGCAAACATTGGTCGCGGCTGCCGTGAAGCGCTTCGGACGGCTGGACATCCTGGTGGCCAATCACGGAGTCTGGCCCCCGGAGGACGCGCCCATCGAAAAGATGTCGGACGCGCAATGGCGCAGCACCATGGCCATTAACCTGGATAGCGTCTTCGCGTTGATCAAGCATTCGGTAGCACAGATGAAAAAGCAGGGAAAATCAGGCGCTTCCGCCGGACACATCGTGCTGGTCAGCTCGACGGCGGGACAACGTGGAGAAGCGTTTCACTGCGACTACGCCGCCACCAAAGGCGCGCTGATCAGCATGGTCAAGGGTCTCTCCACGGAACTGGCGCGCGATGCGATCTACGTCAACTCTGTAGCGCCGGGCTGGGTGGACACCGACATGTCGGCGCCGGCCCTGAATGATCCCAAAACCAGCGCCCGCATCTTTTCGGCGATCCCGCTGGGACGCGCCGGCAAGCCGGAGGAAATCGCCGGTCCCATACTCTTTCTGTGCTCGGAATACGCCGGCTTCATCACCGGCGAGGTCTTTAACGTAAATGGCGGGGCGGTACTGATCGGCTAGTCTAATATCTCTGCATCTAACTTTGTGAACGATGAAGTTCTTCCTCGCAAGTCTCTTATTGGCCGCCTTGGCGCTGGCGCAGACCGACAACGCGCCTCCCTCCCAGTCCATCCCGGTGGATCAGGAGAACGTCCGCAAGGCACGCGCCGTACTGGACCAGACCATCCAGGCCCTGGGCGGGTCAGCCTATCTCAATATTCAGGACATCACCCAGCAGGGCCGCACTTACAGCTTTTATCACGGCCGGCCTAACAGTCTGGGGATACTGTTCTGGCGCTTCTACAGGTTTCCCGACCGAGATCGCATCGAGCTCACCAAGCAGCGTGATGTGATCTACGTGTACCAGGGCGATAAGGGATACGAAATCACCTTTAAGGGACCGCATCCACAAGACCCCAAAGACCTGGCTGAGTATTTGCGGAGACGCCACTTCTCGCTCGACTGGGTGCTGAGAAAATGGCTGTTGGAACCGGGAGTGGCACTATTCTACGAAGGCCAGACCGTGGCCGAAGAAAAGCCAGTCGAGCAAGTCACGGTGATGAACGCACACAATGAGGGCGTCACCCTGTATATCGGCACTGACGATCATCTTCCGGTGAAGAAAACCTACTCGTGGAGGGACGTGACCGACAAGGAACGCAACATAGAAGGAGAGGTTTACGACAATTACCGCGAAGTGCAAGGCGTCATGACTCCGCACACCATCACGCGTTTCTATAACGGCGACATGTCCAACCAGCGCTTTCTGACCGAGGTCAGCTATAACCAGGGGATCAGCGACTCCCAATTCGAGCCTACGACGCCTCCGGGACAAAAGAAACCCTGAACCCAATCCCAGGTCCCTAACTTTATCGCGACCCTCCGCCTGTGTGACGCGGCCCCCCAATCGGGCGAACCGCCGCAAGAATTCTGTAACCGCGCATTCACTTAGGAACTAACACCTTGGTTTCTTCTTCGATCCTAGATATTTCTGTAAACCGTTTATAATTAAATAGATAGGAATACATCGACCAAGCATGCCAGATTCTCCTGACCACGGACTGTGGCTAATTAGCCACAGTCGAACCCGCTCCGGGCAGGGTAGATTCATCATCAAACAGACGACAGCAAATTCCATTTGATCCACGAACAGACAATTCGCACGCCGGTTGAGTGCAGCGGCGCGGGGCTGCATAGCGGTGCTCCAGTCAAGCTGCGGATCCTGCCAGCGCCCCCGGGATCGGGCGTGATCTTTCGTCGCACCGATCTGGACGGCTTTGAGCTGGAGGCCGTAAGCAAGAATGTGGCGCGGGTCAGCTACGCCACCAGCTTAATGAAAAAGGGCGTGCTCATTTCCACCACCGAACATCTGCTCTCCGCCCTGATCGGATGCGGCATCGACAATGCCATCGTAGAGCTGGACAACCTGGAACTCCCTATCTTGGACGGCAGCGCGCTGCCTTTTGTTGAAGCCATACGCAAGAGCGGCATTCGCAAACAGCGACGTCCCCGCACCTATCTCCGTATTCGCCGAGAGCTTGAGCTGCGGGAAGGGGCGAAGTTCATCGCGGTTTACCCAGCCGAGACCTATTCAGTCTCGTACGCTATCAATTTTCCTCATCCCCTGATCGGGAAAGAAACTTTCAAGGTGGACCTGTCGGACGGGAACTATCGCACGCAGATCGCAGCGGCCCGAACATTCGGATTTCTGCACGAAGCCGACGCCATGCGGCAGCAGGGTTTGATTCGCGGCGCGTCCCAGGAAAACGCCATTGTGCTCACGCGCGACGGCCTGATGAATCCGCCGCTGCGTTTCCCCGATGAATTTGTGCGCCATAAGGTCCTGGACCTGATCGGCGACCTGGCGTTGCTGGGCAAACAGATCCTGGGCAACGTGGTCGCCGACCGTGCCGGCCACGCCATGCATACCGCCCTGGTTTCACGCCTCCTGCGTGACCGAACCTTGTGGGAAGAGACCACCGTAGAAGAGGAAGAAGAAACCACTGCTCCGTTGGTGCAAACGGCCGTCCAGTCGATGGCGTAGGTGGTGTGTGGGTCGGACACTCCTATCCGACGCTTTTGAAGTTGCCTTTGTTCCGAAACTTTCCAATGTTGGCTAAACGGAGCAACCAGAGGCAAAGTCAACTTTGAAGACAAAGTCAACGTCAAAGGCAAAGTCAACGTCAAAGGCAAAGTCAACGTCAAAGGCGTCGGACAGGAGTGTCCGACCCACACGTGCAAATGCCGTTGCTAATCTGCAGGGTGAGGCGTGGGATCGTTGGGGTCCCAGTAGGAGCCTTCTTCCAGAAGCTTTTACAACTCTGCGCGGGCGTGGGCCGTCAGTTGGGCAGCATACTTTTTCGCCGATTGTTGATAATCCGGAGTCAACTCCGCGACCCGCACCGCCAGGCGCGGCGCGTCCCGTTCCAGCATGCGCACCAGACGTTGGGCACGATCAATTCTTACGTGAATCGACAGCATAAGACCTCGGTTGTTGATTTTCCTTTCCAGCGTGATGGGCACGGCGGAAACACGCAAGTCTCAAACTGGGTACGCGCAGACATCAACGCGGGCAGCAGTTACTAGATTATTTGCCGGGCTTCTCTATTTTTTCGCTTTGTTCGGACAGCCATCCGTCGAGTTGCGCCCGCGATTCCTTGGGCACATCAATGAAACGAAGACCGGCCCGGCCAGATTCGTCCATCCAGGCAATCTGCACTTTCGGTTCCAGCGCGGTAGCGGCCCCGGGCAGCTTGAAAGTCACGGTGGAGACGCCGCCCTTGGGCAGCGGACCGCGAAAGAAGATGGCCATGCCGCCCTCGCTGAGGTTGGTCAGCGTGACCTTCAGTTTCTGCCCCTCGCCAAACGAGAGTGTGGCCGGCATTTCCACCGGATGCCGGAAATAGCGCCGCCGCTCGCGCATCATGAAATTGACCGCGGCGCTGAAGCAACGTCTGGCATTCAGCGCAGAAATTGGCTTCTGCAGGACAAAATTTGCGCCCATCTGGAAGGCCTGCTGGGTGGTCGTGTTGCCGTTCAGGATGGCGAAGGTGACGGAATTTTTGTTGCTGACGCCCTTGCGCACGCTTTCCAGCACACCCAGAGCGTCCTTCAAGTCGTCGCAATCGACTATGATGGCGTCAAACTTCTCAGTGCGCAGGATTTCGTGGCCCGAGCTGACACCACGGCAGACTTCGACGTCGATGGACAGCTTCTCCAGGGCGGGCTGAAGCACACGAATGACCTCGGGATCCCGGCTGAGAAGCAACGACTCCAACGGCATAGAAATTTCATGGTAACTTTCCAGTCCAACCAGGTGAAAGTGACTAAAGTCATCGGGGGTGTGCGAGGTAGGAATGATGCGCACCGGACTCCTGCCGCGCAACATTTTCGCTGGAAACGGGAAACAGGAAACTAGCTGCAAATGCACAAACGGGTCTATCTCTCTCTGGGCTCAAATGTTGGCGACCGGGCAGCGAACCTGAATACGGCCATCCACCACCTGGGCCGTCTGGGCCAGGTGGCGGCGGTCTCATCTTTTTATGAAACCGAGCCCCTCGAACTCACCACTCAGCCCTGGTTTCTGAATTGCGCCCTCCAGTTGGACACGGAAAAAATGCCCAGGCAACTGCTCAACGGGGTGTTGGCCATCGAGCAGGAAATGGGCCGCCGGCGCCGCCAGAAGAAAGGCCCGCGCAACATCGACATCGACATTCTGCTGTTTGGAAATTCGGTGGTTGAGGCCAAAGGCTTGACTATCCCCCACCCCGCCATGCACCAGCGTCGCTTCGTGCTCGAACCTCTCGCCGAAATTGCGCCCGAAGCGCGGCATCCGGTCCTCAAGCGCAGCATCCGTGAGTTGAGAGACGCTCTGCCGGCGGGACAGGGAGTGAGGCGGGCGCAGGACGTCGGACATCAGACGTCGAAAGTACAGGCAGGTGAAGAGTAGAACTGGGTGCCCCCACCCTCGTCTCTCCGTCTTTTGGAGAGACAGGGTGGGGAATCTTTGGAGAGACAGAGTGGGACGCGCAGTCGGCTGAACGTCCCCGCCCTGTCGTTCCAAAAGCTCCCTGTCGTATCCGACCGTCCCCACCCTGTCGTTCCAAAGTGCGGAACGACGAGGACGGGGGCACCCCTCGTCTGAACAAAAGCACTCGAGACTGCGTATCCTCCACAGCCGTGGTCTGCCCATTTTCCGGGCTCGCGGTGTCCGGGACAACCGGTGTGGAGTGCTGTCTAAACCTGACCTCACATTGACTTGCCGGTGGACGCAGCCTACCATCGGAAAATCATTCTGGAGCTGCTTGGCTGATGACAGGCGAAACCATCTCCCACTACCGCATCCTGCACCAGCTTGGCGGCGGGGGCATGGGGGTCGTGTACGAAGCTGAGGACCTCAGCCTCGGGCGGCACGTGGCGCTTAAGTTTCTTCCGGGAGAGTTGGAAAAAGACCCGTCGGCGCTGGAGCGCTTCCAGCGCGAGGCCCGGGCCGCCTCCGCCCTGAACCACCCTAATATCTGCACTATCTATGAGATCGGACAGGCCGACGGCCGCTATTTTATTGCCATGGAACTGCTCGAGGGGCAAACTCTTAAGCAGCGCATCGGCAAGCAGGCTATGGAGATAGAGAGGCTTACCGAGCTGGCCATCCAGATCGCGGACGCGCTCGACGCCGCCCACTCCAAGGGCATCATTCATCGCGACATCAAACCGGCCAACATTTTTGTCACCAACCGCAACCAGGCCAAGGTGCTGGATTTCGGACTGGCGAAGCAGACCCTCAAGGCGGAGCCCGTAGCCAGTGGGCTCACCGCCGGCTCCGACGTAACGGTGGATGAGGAACTGCTCACCAGTCCCGGCTCAACCGTCGGGACCGTGGCTTACATGTCTCCCGAGCAGGCCCGAGGCAAGGAACTGGATACCCGCACCGACCTGTTTTCCTTCGGCGCAGTGCTTTACGAGATGGCTACGGGTGCGCTGCCCTTTCGAGGAGACACTTCTCCGGTAATCTTCGAAGCCATCCTGAATCGTCCACCGGTGTTGCCGGTGCGACTGAATCCTGACGTGCCTCTGCAACTGGAAGAGATCATCACCAAACTGCTGGAGAAAGACCGCGACCTGCGCTACCAAAGCGCGGCCGAAGTGCGGGCGGACCTGAAGCGTTTGAAGCGCGACACCGACTCGGGATTGATTTCCGCGGCCTCGAGTTCCGCCACCCTGCGGGCGGCGGCGCGCGACCGCAAGCCGGGCCGGATGTGGAACCTGGTCGTCATGGCCATCGTCGTGCTGACCGTTCTGGGACTGGCAATGACCGTTTTCCTGCGCCGGACGCGTGCGGTCATGACGGAGCGCGATGCGATCCTGGTCACCGATTTTGTCAATACCACGGCCGACCCGGTTTTTGACGGCACGCTCAAGAAAGCGCTGGCAGTCGATCTGGAGCAGTCGCCGTATTTGAATGTCTTTCCTGAACAAAAAGTCAGGCAGACCCTGCAGTTCATGGGACGCGCGTCCGATGAGCGCATTACCGGCGACGTGGGCCGCGAAATCTGCCAGCGTGTGGGCATTAAAGCCATGCTGAACGGTTCCATCGCCAATCTGGGTAGCCAGTACGTGATCACGCTGGATGCGGTCAATGCCGGGACGGGCGAGTCTCTGGCCCGCGAGGAGGTGCAGGCGTCGAGCAAAGAAGCGGTGCTGAATTCGCTGCACGAGGCCGGCTCAAGCCTGCGGAAGAAGCTGGGAGAGTCGCTGGCCTCGGTGCAGAAATACGACAAACCGCTCTCGGAAGCGACCACGTCATCGCTGGAAGCGCTCAAGGCGTTCAGCCTGGGAGACTTGAAGCACCAGATGTTTGATGAACTGCCCGCACTCCCGCTTTACCAGCGCGCCGTGGAACTGGATCCCAATTTCGCCATGGCATACGCCCGCCTGGGCACGGTGTACAACAACTTAGGACAAAGCGAACTGGCGGAGAAGAACCGGGAAAAAGCGTTTGAGCTGCGGGACCGTGCCAGTGAGCACGAAAAGTTGTACATCATGTCCCACTACTACGTGGATTCGGGACAGCTTGAAAAAGGCATCACCGCCCTCGACCTCTACAAGCAAACTTATCCGCGGGATTCAACTCCCTACAACAATCTGGCGGTGGTTTACATCCAGATGGGACAGTATGAGAATGCGCTCGACAATGCGCGTCAGGCCGTACAACTCGATCCCGACAGCGCCAGTGGATATTCGAACGTGGCCTTTGCCTACGCCGGTCTGAACCGGCTGGATGAGGCCAAGGCCACTTTCAACCAGGCTCTGCAGCGCAAAGCCGGTGCGGCGATCGTGCATTCATCGCTGGCCATCATTGCCTGGTTGCAGGGCGACCAGGCAGCCATGGAGCGCGAACTGGGTTTTATGAAAAACGATCCGCAGAGCGAATTCACCGAAACCGGCCTGCGATCGGCGATGGCAGCCTACGCCGGCCAACTTAACGCGGGCCGGAGCTTCGGACAAAAGCAGCGAGAAGCGGCCGAACGCCTCGGCTTCAAGGAGGCCGTAGCCAGCGAATATTCGCAAGAGGCTTTGATGGAGGCCACCTTCCTGAACCAGTCCCGCGCTCTGGAGGATGTAACCAAGGCACTCAAGGTGTCCCAGTCTCCCAACGTGGTGCTCAACTGCGCGCTTGCGCTGGCCCTGCTGGGCGAGAATGCGCGTGCCGCAAAACTCGCCGACGATGTCGCCCAGAAGCGGCCTTACGATACGTTAGTGCAATTCGTGGCGGTGCCGCTGGTAAAGGCGCAAATCGAACTGAATCAGGGCAACCCGGGGAAGGCAATCGACCTGCTCGACGGTGCCCTGGTGTATGCGCGAGCGAATTCCAGTGTGCTCTACGTCCGCGGAAATGCGTATCTCAAGGCCGGGCGCGGCGCCGACGCGGTGCAAGCCTTTCAGCGCCTGCAAGACCTGAAAAACATCATCAACATCGATGCTCTGATGCCGCTGGCCAAAGTCGGTATGGCGCGCGCCTACGTGATGGCTGACGACAAGGCGCACGCCCGGCTGGCTTATCAGGATTTCCTGGCGGTCTGGAAGGATGCAGATCCGGACATCCCCCTGCTGCGCGAGGTCAAGACGGAGTATGCCAAGCTGCAGTAGGCAAGGAACCTCCACTTGATCGTAACGAGGGTGTGGCCCAGGGGTAGAATGCTCGTCCCCTCGACTCGGTATCAGCGAGTTGCGGTCGTGCTGAATCAAGCACAAACTGGAGTGAGCGGCAAAGCGGAAAGGATGATAGGCATGGAATCAGAGATCAAGATCGGCCAGCAATTCGAGTTCGCGATACATGCAGACAAAGGGTTTACGCAGAAAGCGGTCGTAACCCGCGTTTTATCCAATCAGGAAGAAGGACTCGGTCCGGAGGTGGACTTTTACATCGCCGATTGGATTGAAGCGAGAACACTCTCGGAACAGCCAAAGGCGCTGGTCTTCGCGCTTGGAACCGACGGACACGCATATTTGAATGGCGAGTGGGTTGACATAATCGTGGACCTTGCCGCGTAGCCGTTGCGGGTAGCGCGTGAATCGCGTAACTTCAGGCGGGAATTGTTGAATCTGTTGCGAATGAGATGATCTCAAAGCTGCCATTAAATCGCGATTACACTCGTTGACCCAAGGGGCACCAGCTCTGCGCACGGCGGTCTACGCTTTTAGGGCACTCTCAGAGCTTCACTTTCCGAAGCGAGCGACGGGGAGCTGATAAACAGCCGTTGGAGGGGGTAATGACACTTCTCAGCGGCTAAAGCCCCGTGTTTGCCCGATCTGTGTGGCACGACTGAAGTCGTGCCCTTCCACCAGAACCTTGGTCAATCCCGTGAGTCAGGGCCCGCCACTCCAGGCGCCCAACGAGGTGCGAGATAGGACGCCCGAGGTCTGGCGCCCGCCCTATTGCAGCACCACCACCAGCACGCGCCCGTCGGAGTGATATCCGCCGCCGGTGGCGTTTTTTGCTCCCTGCACCGGGTCGGGCGGGAGATAGTAGTACAGGCTCTTGACCTTGCCGGAGGCCTGCAGCGTCTGGCCGATGTTGTCGCGCTCGCCGTCCACTGCCGGATCGATCTTGTGGGTCACTTTTCCGTTGCGCTGGTCTTTTTCGAATCCGATGTCGTGGGTGCCCGCTCCCGCCCACATGGTTTGTCCATTCCACGTGGTGGGTGCTTTCCATATCCGGAAGTGGTGGCGGCTGGCCACGACGGAGTACGCCTGGGCCAATTCATATCCATAGTCCTGCTTGCGTCCAAACAGATAGAGCTGGCTCATGGGCATCTGGAGATAGTCTTTTTTCTGGTAGGTTTCGAGCACCGCTTTCAGGATCGCTTCTTTGCTGTCGATGTCGGCCACATGCCAGTTGGCGGCGTCCAGAGCGTCCTTTACCTGCTGCTCGGAGCCGACCAGGACGAAGTTCACCATGTCGCCCTGATTTTGGAACTCATCGTTCACCCGCCTGGGCAGGCCGTCGATATCTTTTTGCAGAGCTGGATCCAGGCTGCCAGACGATACCTTGAGGGCCGGGGTTGGTGCGGTGGGGGTGGCAGCGGAAGTCGGCGCCACCGCGTCACCGCCTGCCGGCGCAACGGAACTGGATGTGGCGGGAGCGGTCGCGCCGGTGCCGAATTGTCCGGCCAGAAAAACCTGGGCCGCGCTGGCCAGCTTCGACTTGATGTCCTGCGCGGGCTTTTGCCCCTCGGCGGATGTGGCGGCAGGCGGCGCGGCGTCGGGCTGCGATGTTGCGGTCGAGGATTTGCCCGCCGCAGGCGTAGTTGGAGCCGCCTGAGACGCGACCTTGACCTTGACCGCAAAGCTGCCACTGCAGGGCGGCGTGCCCGATGCATTCACTCCAAGAAAAAGATGCCCGGGTGCCTCAACCTTGAGCTCCCGGCCGCTGCCGATCAGGACTGGCACACCCTGCGCCTGCAACCGGGCGATCAACGCTCCGGCCGGGGCCGAGACTACGGGCAGTCCAGTGCTGGCGGAACCGCTCACTCCCGCCGGATCGCAGTTTTCCCCTGAGCTGGAGTTGATTTGCAAAATCTCCCCCGCCTTCAGGTCCACGCCGGTATCCGTCCAGGGTTGTGCGGTCGAGATGGTGAAGGAGTAGTCCCTTGCAGGCGCTGCAATCTGGAACTGCGCCGAAACAGCGGGGACAGTGAACGCTCCCGCCAGCAGAACGAATCCGCCAGCCGTCAGGGAAGAGAACTTCATAGGCAAACTCCGGGTTGGCGCGGTATACACGGCCGGAGAATTTTATCTTTTATGTCCGAGGGAGTCGAGTTGGGGTAAGAGTAGCGCCGGGCATCCCTTCGGCTGCGCTCAGGGCAAGCCTTGCGGGCTGTCCCGAGGGCGTCTCGCCCCCGGCACGGCGGGCGAGGACGCCCGCCGGACAGCCGCCGGGACGGCGGCGCTACCAGACTACCTAGCGCGCCAGCGCCGGTTCTAGTTGGCCCGACTTCAGGCTCGCGTAGCGCTTGTTGATTTCATCCCAGTTCACCACGTTCCACCAGGCCGCCAGATATTCCGGACGGCGATTGTTGTACTTGAGGTAATAAGCATGTTCCCAGACATCGTTGCCGAAGATGGGGAACAGGCCCTGCGAGATGGGACTGTCCTGGTTTGGGGTGCTGAGAATCTGTACCTCACCGCTGCGCTTGCCGGCCAGCCACACCCAGCCGCTGCCGAATTGCTTGACCCCGGCGTCATTGAACTTGGCTTGGAAATCCTTGAAGCTGCCGAAAGACTTCTGGATGGCTTCCGCGATGAGGCCGCTGGGATCGCCGCCGCCCTTGGGCTTCATGATCTTCCAGAACATGCTGTGATTGACGTGCCCGCCGCCGTTGTTGCGCACAGCGCCACGGATGTCTTCCGGCACAGCATTCAGGTCGCGTATCAAATCTTCAGCGCTCTTAGATTGCAGGTTGGGATGTTTCTCCAGGGCCGCGTTCAGGTTTTTTACGTACGCCGCATGGTGCATGTCATGGTGCAGCTTCATGGTAGCGGTGTCGATGGTAGGTTCAAGAGCGGAATAGTCGTAGGGCAAGGGAGGTAATTCGAATGCCATGTCTTTTCTCCTCTATAACAGTCTCAGATGATGGTATCGCGACTGGAGATTCAGTGGGAACCTGTTTGTTTTTGCCGGAGTGTTCGAACCGTGGATGGCATGAAGCGGGGACGGGTTGCTTGTGGAAAAGTGCGACGGCTTTACACGGATCAGAAACAAATCAAGGTTTTGATCCGTGAAGATCAGTGAAAATCCATGGCTGCTATTACTGGCTCAGCGTGCGCTGCAGTTGTTGAAGGTCGGTGGCGTAGGTCAATCCCACTTCCTGGTCCACCACCCCGGCTCGAACCAGTTTTTCGATCTCCTGGTCGAAGTGGAGCATGCCCTCCGAGGCGCCATTCTTGACTGCTTCGAGCAGGGTGCCGCCAGAAGGGTCTTCGCAATCGAGATACTGCACCGTGCGGGGGGTATTCCTGAAGACTTCGAGGACGACCACGCGTCCACCGTTTTTCCTGGGTAAAAGCTGCTGCGAAATTATGTAGCGAAGAGTCTTGGCCAGGCGGCCGCGCAACAATGACTGCTCTGGCGGCGGGAAGGCTGCCATGATGCGTTCCAGGGTCTTGGTGGCATTAGGGGCATTCAGGCTGGACAGGACCAGGTGCCCGGTCTCGGCGGCTTCCAGGACCATTTCCATAGTTTCGCGATCGCGCAGTTCGCCCACCAGGATCACCTTGGGCGCCTGTCGCAACGCAGCCCGTAAGGCCAGTGCGAAGTTTGGCGTATCGCTGTGCAGCTCCCGCTGATGGATGGTGGACTGCTTGTGATTGTGCAGAAACTCGATGGGATCTTCGATGGTGATGATGTGGCAAGTCTGCTTTTCGTTGATGCGGTCCAGCAACGCGGCCAGAGTGGAGGATTTTCCCGACCCGCGTGCTCCCGTAACCAGGACAATGCCGTCGCGGAGGTTCGCGATTTCTCCGAGATGAGGAGGGAGGCCCAGCGCGGCGAACTCGGGAATCGTAGTGGGAATCACGCGCATCACCACTGCGCAGCTACCACGCTGGATGAACACATTGACCCGAAAGCGGGCCAGCCCAGGCAAGCCGAATGAGATATCGCAGGACCCCTGCTCGCGCAACATACTAATGGCCTGTTTATTGTCGCCGATGAGGTCGGAGGCAATGCGGCGGGTATCATCCGCCGTGAGCATTCGCAAGCCTGGCCCCTGCACCGCAATCAGTTGTCCATAGACTTCCACTTGCGGTGGACGGCCGGGCGAGAATATCAGGTCGCTTACCTTCTCGGTGGCGCGCAACATGGCCGCCAGCAGGGCATGTGTGGCCGCCGAACCAGAGATCGATGATGGCTCGAAAGTGACCTGAAGCGGGGCTGTGCCTGGTGATGCCATTTTGTTTATTCGGGAAGTTCGGAGCCCGAGTGAGGGGAGTAGCTCGGTGCTTTCGCGATCTCAATTAAATGTAACGAAAAGGAGGGCGAGGTTCCACGAAGAACGACACGTACATAGACCTTAGTAACGCGTGTGGGTCGGACACTCATGTCCGACCCACACATTTCTTACCTGTAAGCTATTTCTTGGTCGGGGCCTTTTTCTTCGAACCGTAGCTGGTCTCGATACTGCTCCCAATGTACTGGAGCATGCCTTTGGCACCCTCGGCGAACTGCCCCGTGGGCTGTAGTTCGAGATATTTGTTGAGCGCTTCTGCCGTACCCGGCGCCGGAATCACTTTGCCCGTCTTAGGGTCCGTCGTGGCCTTATTAATCAGATTTACGCCCTTCTGATAGTAGGCCTCTGCCTTGTTCGGATCGGCAGCAATCGACTTGTCGAAGGCCGCATTGGCCTCATCCACCTTGCCGCTGTTGGTCAGCACTGCTCCCTGGTTGTAGTAATACTGCGCCGCGCCGGGAGGATTGAGCGCGGCCGCCTGGTCGTAGGCCTTCACGGACTCTTCGAGTTGACCCGTGCGGGCTTCGGCCTGGCCCAGATTGTTGTAATAGGCCGCCAGGTTCTTGGCGTCGTCGGGCTTGGGGCTGGCCGCCATGGATTGCTTCTTGAGATCAATCGCCTTCTGGTAATCGGAGACCGCGTCGCTGTAGCGCTTGGCCTTCTCCGCAGGGTCAGTCTGCTTCGGAGCCGAACTCAGGTGGGCGTCGCCCAGCCGGGCCCAGAGCAGGTCCCGCGTAGGATCCATTTGCGTGGCTTCGTTAAGCGTGTTCACGGCAGTTTCGAAGTCCCCGGTCTGCATGGCCTGGTTGGCGACCGCCAGCTTCTCATTCAACGCCTTGACTGTGTTGGTCTCTTTGGCAGCCTTGGCTTGCTGTTCCTGCATTTGCTTCAACTGCTCCGGAGTAATGCCCTTCTGCTGAGCGGCTTCGACTTGGGACTTCTTCAAATCGAAATCGAGCGTGACCTCGTCGCCTCCCACGGGGAAATTACTGACCTGATCCAGTTGCTTGCCGTCCTGGGTGAGGGTGACCTTGTACTTGCCGATCTCGATACCCAGCGAGAAGTACTCGCCCTTCTTGTTGGTCTTCAGGTTGTACTTCCGCCCGTTGTCGGTGTTAAGCCATTCGAGGTTGGCACCTGCAATCGGCTTCCCTTCCATGTCTTTGCAGACACCCTTCACTGTCCCAGTGGCTTGGGCAAACACCGGAGGTAGGCACAGCGCTGCCACCATCACCACCAGCATCAACATCAGCAAACGTTGCTTCATGTTTTTGGCCTCCCGGCTCATAAAACTGATTGATGTCGTAGCGCCGGCACTGGTTCGGCGCGAACCTAAGCTCTCTCTGCCATCTCCGCGTAGGGAATCGGGTCCGCGCTACCCGCATCGCGAAAAGCCCGCAAGCGTAAAACGCAGCTGTCACAGACTCCGCAGGCGCTGTCTTCCCGGCTGTAGCACGACCAAGTTAAATCGAAGGGCGCGCCCAGTTCAAGGCCCAGGCGCACGATTTCCGCCTTGCGCAACTGGATTAGAGGTGTAACGATTTCGATCCGCCCATCCTTCGTGCCCAGCTTTACCACCTGGTTGAACGCCTGGTAGTAGGCAGGGCGGCAGTCAGGATATCCCGAACTGTCCTGCTCCACCGCGCCGATGTAGACCCGCGTTGCCCCCAGCACTTCCGCCCAGCTTACCGCCACCGACAGCAAATGGGCATTGCGGAAAGGCACATAGGTGACCGGAATATCGCTTCCCATGATTTCGGAACCTGTGGCATGCGACTCCGGGATGCCGATCCCGCGATCCGTCAGCGCCGAACCGCCAATGGCGGAGAGCGCCTCGTTCCTCACCAGCAGCCGGTCACGAATTCCCAGGCGATCACAGATGGCGAAAAACGCCCGCCGCTCGCGCTCCTCAGTGCGCTGCCCGTAACTCACGTGGACAGCGGCCGCATCGTGATCGCGCGCCGCCAACGCCGCGCAGACGCAAGAGTCCATTCCGCCGCTCAGGAGAACAACCGCGCGTTGTGCCTGCTTCACCATTGCTTAGATGTCATTCTTAGCCGAAGTGCCGTCCCTGCCCAACCTCTGAGATCAAGCCAGATCGGAATGAGGCATTTCAGATTGCAGATTGAA
>JAIQFF010000076.1 GCA_020073395.1 Terriglobia bacterium | reverse complement strand
GATTGTCCAGCGCGAGGCGAGCCATAAGCCAACGGAGCGGGAGAGCAAACTGATCGGGAGAGTCCGGCTCCGGACCAGTTCAGGATGGATCCAGTTTGCGGGCCGCCGCATTCAGGGTCCCAATGGCACGGTCCACGAGCCCCATGCAGTGCCAGTATAGAACACAGTTGCCGGTCAGGACTGCGTCACGTTTATACCCGAACCCTGGAACAGAGACGGGGCGGCTGGCTGGCCGCCCCGCGGATGCTGGGATCGCCCTGACTGAGAGTTTCCCAATAGGAATGAAGCTGTGGCCTACCTTACCTGCTTGATCGCGTCCCTTACCTTGGCGGCGACGTTATCCGGCAGGGGTGCATAGGCGAGTTGGGAAGTCATGCCCTCTCCGTGATCCAGCATCCAGTTCAGGAAATCCACTAGGATCTTGCCTTTGGCCGGGTCCTTGGACTGGGCCGGGATAAGCAACCAAGTAAAGCTGGAGATTGGATAAGCGTCTTTTCCGGGCGCGTTGGTAATCGAGACTCGGAAGTCTGCCGGCATAGTCTTGACCGAGCCCGCAGCCTCGGTCACGCTGTCCAGACTAGCTCTTACGAATACTCCAGCCGCGTTCTTCACGCTTCCGTAGGAAATGTTGTTCTGCACCGCGTAGATGAGCTCGATATACCCGATCGCGCCTTGCATCTGGCGGATCATTCCTGCCACACCTTCGTTGCCCTTGGCACCCAGACCCACGGGCCACTTCACGGAAGTTCCCTTTCCCGGTCCGTTTGCCCACTCCTTACTGACTTTAGAAAGATAGTCCGTCCAGATATAGGTGGTACCGCTGCCATCGGAGCGATGGACTACTATGATAGTTTGGCTAGGCAGGTTCACACCGGGGTTCGTCTTGGCAATGGCCGGGTCGTTCCATGTGGTGATTTTCCCCAGGAAGATTCCTGCCAGAGCCTCCGGGGTAAACTTCAACTCAGCAGTCACCCCCGGGATGTTGTACGCCGGAACATCGGCGCCGAGTACGGTCGGAATGTGTAGGATCTTCGTTTTGGCTTCGGACAGTTGCTCGTCGGTCATCGGACCGTCACTGGCCCCGAAATCCACAGTCTGCGCCAGAACCTGACGAATGCCACCGCCGCTACCGATCGATTGGTAGTTGATTTGAATATTGGGGTAGGCCTTGTTGTATTCACTGAACCATTTGGAGTACATGGGATAGGGAAAGGTCGCGCCGGCCCCATTCAGGGTCGTCTGACCGAAAGCGGGCACAGCCAGAACAACACACAACAGTGCGATGCGGCGTATCACGCGATGGTTCCTCCTTATTAGTCTGATGGGGCAGTTTTACGCCGGGAATGTTACAGGACTGTTACAACGGGGTGAATTTCCAGTGAACGGGATCGAACGTGGTCGCGTGGGGACGGGTGCCCCCACCCGTCCAGCGGAGCGAAGGCACCGCAAGGTTTCTGATGAAGGTCCGCAAATTCCAGGCGAGCTTTGCTCGCCCGCCCGGACGAGGGCGTCCGGGCCTACGCCGTTCTGGAGCTATCAATGACCCGCATCCAGCCTCGCAATTTCGCGGGCGAACAAGGGATTCTTGGGAAACTCGTCACGCAGAGTAGCCAGCACTCCCCGGGCCCGCGCATTGTCCTTGTCACGGACATAGGCAATGGCCAGCAGGATGCGGGCGAACGGACCCAGATAGCGGCCATGGTCGGCGGTCATCTGCAACTCCACGATTCCCTGCTTCTTGTCTCCCGAGACCCCACCCAGCCGCAATACCCAACGCAGAGGCGCCGCCATACTGCCGATAATATATTTGCTGAAACCCGTAGCCACCCGAGCGTCGTAACAATCGGGGTCCACGGCCAGGAGTTTGTCGGCCCAATCATTGGCGTCGCGGGTGTAACGCAAGGAGGACATATTCCGCTTCTCGATCAGCGCGGCGTAGTCGGCTTGCAGGCCGGACGAAAGCGTCATGGCGAATAACGCGTCCCGGTCCTGGGGACTGGTGGCGAGACGGGCGTTCGCGGCGGTCTGGGCGCGGGCTAGCGCCGCGTTGAAACGGTCTCGTGCCCCGCTATCTGGGTCCGGCCTGTCACGGTTCAGAAATTTTTTGTCGTTTTCATAAAACTGCGCTTCAAGCACTCCCAGCCGGTGAAATTCAGAGAAAAGTATTCCTGCCGCCTCAGCCGTGGGCCCCACCGGATCCTGAGGATGCTCGCGCTGCCAGCTAAGAAACACCTGATGCGCCTGATCGAAATCGAGGTTGTAAAGCAGACGAAACCCCTGGTCCAGAGAGGTATGGATCACAGGTGCATCGGCGGCGGCGGCAGGGACAAGCAAGGTCGCGAGACACAAGGCCCCTGTAAGAACCGCCTGCACCACCGGTCGCATACTTGCTTTCATTGTCATGTTCGGCAAACCGCTGTATTGTGCCCGTCTTTAAGCCGCCGTGCAACTTACTTAAAGCTTAGATGCCCCGTGTCGAAAGCCCGTCCGGAACTTGCAAAAAGTTTGTAAAAACTGTCTCCCCTGCAAGGGCTGCGTCGCCGGAGTTCCTCAATAAGAGTGCGTCCCAAATCGGTCCCGAATCCAATTGGACTGATTCCGCCGGTGGCAAGCTTCGGCTGAGCGATGCGATTAGTTGTGAGTATTGCAGCATCGAGTCGGTCACGGCCTGCGAATTTCGGACTTGACAACTAACGATATTTCTGCAAGTATCGAACTATGCCAGTCGCCCCAAGCAAGAAAAACACCGAGAACGTGGCTAAGTACGCCGACATGCTGTCCGCCATGGGCACCGAGCCACGACTTCGAATCATGCGATTGCTGTTGTCCGCGCATCCCGATGGCTTAGTCGTCGGCGATATCCAGTCAGAGTTGGAAATTCCGAATTCCACTCTTTCGCACCACTTGGAAAAACTGAAGAATGAAGACCTTGTAAATGTGCGCCGCGAAAGCACTTTCTTACGCTACACGGCTAACGCGGAAGCACTCCAGGAACTGCTGCAATTCCTTTACGCCGAATGTTGCACTCGAAACAAGGCGGTCAAACCACAAAATATCGTCCAGCTTTGCAGGTAGGAGAACCCACCATGAGCAGTACCGACATCAAGAGCGTAATCAAAGAAAAATATGGCCAGGCGGCCTTACGAGTGAACCGTGGTGGCAGCGCCTGTTGCGGAGCCACTGCGGTAAGCGGCTCGGGTTGCGACCCAATCACTTCTGATCTGTACAGCTCGTCCCAGACGGGACAAGTTCCCGAGGAGGCCATTCTCGCCTCCTTGGGGTGCGGAAATCCAACTGCATTGGCGAGATTGAATCCCGGGGAAGTGGTTCTAGACCTAGGCTCCGGAGGCGGCGTGGATGTGCTGCTTTCGGCAAAGCGGGTTGGGCCTACCGGCAAGGCATACGGTCTCGATATGACGGATGAGATGCTGGCGCTCGCCAACGAAAATAAGCGTAAAGCGGGCGCGGAGAACGTCGAGTTCCTGAGGGGAGAGATTGAGAATGTTCCTTTGCCAGACAACTCAGTCGACGTGATTATCTCGAATTGTGTGGTCAACCTTTCGGGGGACAAAGATCGTGTGCTGCGAGAGGCATTCCGTGTGCTGAAGCCGGGCGGCCGCTTCGCGGTTTCCGATGTTGTTACCCGAGGCGAAATCGCACCGGAAATTCGCCAGAGTGTGCTTCTCTGGGTCGGCTGTGTGGCGGGGGCACTCGGAGATGACGAATTTCGCCACAAGCTCGCTGCCGCCGGTTTCGAGCAAATTGACATTGAGCCGACACGAATCTATCGCGCAGAAGATGCGCGGGAGATTCTTTCGGCGGAAGGCGTTGATGTGGACGCGATTGCGCCGCAGGTTGAGGGCAAGTTCATGAGCGCTTTCGTTCGCGCGGTGAAGCCAGCAGGCGCAGCAGCGAAGACATGCTGTGGACCGAGCTGCTGCAACTAGGAGAGAACGATTATGAAAGGGCACTACAACGTCTTGTTCCTGTGCACGGGCAATTCCGCTCGCTCCATCATGGCCGAGGCAATTTTGAACTTCAAGGGCCGCCCCAATTTCACTGGCTACAGCGCCGGAAGTCGTCCTTCAGGAACGGTAAGACCGGAGGCTTTGAAGCAGCTCGAAATCGCGCATCTGCCAACCAACGGTCTACGCAGCAAGGCCTGGGATGAATTCTCCCTGCCCGGCTCTGCCAAGCTCGATTTCGTCTTTACGGTTTGCGATGACGCTGCCAGGGAAGTCTGCCCTGTATGGCCAGGACAGCCGATGACGGCCCATTGGGGCGTTCCAGACCCGGCGGCAGTGCGCGGAAGCGTAGAGCAGGTTGAACGGGCATTTCGCGAGGCGTTTTTTATTCTGGATCGCAGAATCAGTCTATTTCTCTGCCTTCCGCTTAAGAGCCTGGACAGCCTGGCGCTCAAGAGGGAGCTTGACAGCATCGGCCAGACGATGACACCCGTCCCGCAGGATTAGCGGCGTCTTTCGCGCAACCGGCTGCGCCTCGGTCACGCTTGCTGGCACGAGGATTCTCAAATGAAGGCAACTCGTCGGCTCAGTTTTTTTGACCGGTATCTGACTGCGTGGATCTTCGCCGCCATGGTCGCGGGCGTCGTATTAGGTTGGCTTGTGCCCGGAGTCGTACCGTTTCTGAATCGCTTTAACATCGGCACCACGTCGGTTCCGATTGCGGCGGGATTGATTTTGATGATGTATCCACCCTTTACCAAGGTGCGATATGAAAAGTTGCACGAGGTCTTTCGCAACAAGCGGGTGCTCGGTCTCTCGCTGGTGCAGAACTGGGTTGTAGGACCGATTCTGATGTTTGTTCTCGCCATTGTATTTCTGCACGGATATCCGGAATACATGGCAGGACTGATCATGATCGGCCTGGCGCGCTGCATCGCCATGGTCATCGTTTGGAATGAACTGGCGCGAGGCGATACGGAATATGCGGCTGGCCTGGTGGCCTTCAATTCCATTTTTCAGGTCTTTTTCTACTCAGTCTACGCCTGGGTATTTATTACTGTCCTTCCCGCCAGGCTCGGCCTTCGGAGTGCCGTCGTCAATGTGTCCATGGCTGAGATTGCAAAGAGCGTTTTCATTTATCTGGGAATTCCATTTCTCGCCGGATTCTTGACTCGCGTTGCCCTGGTTCGCGCCAGGGGGACCGATTGGTATAACCGGAATTTCATTCCCCGCATTAGCCCGCTGACGCTGATCGCCCTGCTGTTCACGATTGTCGTGATGTTCTCGCTGAAGGGTGAGTATATTGTTCGCCTGCCCTTGGACGTCTTGCGTATCGCCGTGCCGCTCCTTATTTACTTCGTACTGATGTTTCTGGTGTCCTTTTACATGGGCAAGAAGTTGGGAGCGGACTATTCCAAGACCACAACCCTGGCATTTACGGCCGCTTCGAACAACTTCGAACTGGCGATCGCGGTTGCAGTGTCAGTATTTGGCATCAACTCCGGAGCCGCTTTCGCGGCGGTCATCGGGCCTCTGGTGGAAGTGCCGGTGATGGTCGCATTGGTCAATGTGGCTTTTTACTTTCAACGTCATTATTTCCCTAATCCGCAAGCGATAGCCATCGAGCCGGTTTGCTCGCCCACTGCCCAGTAAGCTTGTTTGACTGCCCTCCCACCCTTTGTTACCTTCAAGGGTTTCCACTCCCTGAGTGCCTGCGCCTGTTCGCGGCGAAGAGCCCCGCAAAGAGCGCGGCGACGAAACAGAAACGAGAAGCTGATGGCCATCAAGTTCCGGGGAGTTGATTTCCTCGAATTCGACTCCTTGCTCACGGACGACGAACGCCTGGTCCGCGACACCACGCGCAAGTTTATCGAGGACAACCTCATCCCCATCATCGAGGAGTGCAACCGCGCCGGCCGCTTCCCCCGTGAACTGGTCAAGCCGATGGCGGAACTTGGCTTCTATGGCGCCAGTCTCAACGGCTACGGTTGCGCCGGGATGTCGAACGTCGAATACGGTCTGGTGATGCAGGAACTGGAGCGAGGTGACAGCGGCGTCCGCTCTTTCGTGAGCGTGCACTCCGCGCTCGTTATGTATCCCATCTACACCTTCGGCAGCGATGAGCAGAAACAGTTCTGGCTGCCGCTGATGCAGAAGGGCGAGAAGCTGGGCTGCTTCGGTCTGACCGAGCCGGATTCCGGTTCCAACCCCGGCAGCATGCGCACCCGCGCCAAAAAGTCGGGCAAAGAATACGTCCTCAACGGCGAGAAAATGTGGATCACCTCGGGCTCGATAGCCGATGTCGCAGTGATCTGGGCCAAGGTGGAAGATGAAGACAACAAGATTCGCGGCTTTCTGGTCGAGACCGATCGCCCCGGTTTCCGCGCCGCGGATATTCATGGCAAGTGGTCGCTGCGGGCTTCAGTTACATCGAGTCTCTCCCTGCAGGACGTGCGCATCCCGGAATCGAATCTGCTGCCTAAAACCGGGGGCTTGAAGTCTCCCCTCATGTGTTTGAGCCAGGCGCGTTACGGTATCGGTTGGGGCGCCATCGGCGCCGCCATGGCCTGTTACGATTGTGCCCTGCAATATTCATTGTTTCGTAAGCAATTTCGCGATCAGCCCATCGCCTCGCACCAATTGGTACAGCAAAAACTGGCCTGGATGATTTCTGAAATCACCAAGGCCCAGTTGCTGGCGCTGCAAGTGGGACGCCTCAAAGATAAGGACAAGGCTGCTCCCCAGCATATTTCCATGGCCAAGCGCAACAATGTATGGATGGCGCTGGAGTGTGCCCGCATGGCCCGCGACATCCTGGGTGCCAACGGCATCGCCGACGAATATCCCATCTTCCGCCACATGGCGAACCTGGAGTCGGTGAAAACATACGAAGGCACCCACGACGTCCATACCCTGATTATCGGGCAGAGCGTGACTGGAATTGATGCTTTTTAGCCCGTGTGGGGCGGGTCCTTGACTCCTCGGCCCAGCCCTTCTCGCTCGTAACTTCCCCTTCCGCTGCATTGGCGGTATATTCGTTGACCGCGCTTGGGTATAACTTTTATCGATCAGGGGGCACTCATGACAGCTGTCGTCAAGACCGAAGCCAAAGCCCGGACCTTTGGCCGAAACATTGAAAGTGACCTGGCTTCCAGATTCCTTCGGGTGGTGGAAACCGCGGCCATCGCATCGGCTCACACCATGGGCCAGGGCGAACGCAAACTTTCCGACCAGGTGGCCACCGAAGCCATGCGCAAAACCATGGATTCGATTCCCATGCGCGGCACCATCGTGATCGGCGAGGGCGAACGCGACGAGGCACCCATGCTCTACATCGGTGAAAAAGTCGGCGCCGAGTTTCCCGACGGCACCGAAGTCCCGGAGGTGGACATCGCGGTCGATCCGCTGGAGGGCACAAATCTGTGCGCCACCGGAGCGCCCGGCGCCATCACCGTGCTGGCCGCTTCCGAGAGTGGCGGATTGCTCAACGCGCCGGATTGCTACATGGAAAAGATTGTGGTGGGCCCGTCCTGCAAGGGTGCGGTGGACATTGACGCGCCGGTGATCGACAACCTCAAGAACATTGCCAAACGCATGCACCGCGACGTCGAGGACCTGGTGGTCATCGTGCTCGACCGGCCGCGCCACGAGAAGCTGATTGCCGATATTCGCAAGGCTGGAGCAAGGATCCGGCTGATCGGCGATGGTGATTTGTCGGCTGGCATCGCAGCCGCCATCATCGGGACCGGTGTACACGCGGTCATGGGCTCGGGCGGCGCTCCGGAAGGTGTGATCACAGCGGCCGCGATTCGCTGCCTGAATGGATACATGCTGGGACGCCTGGTGATCGACAAGCCCGAACTGGAAGAGCGCATCGCACGCATGGGGATCAAAGACAAAGACAAGATTTACGAAGCGGAAGACCTGGCGCCCGGCAAGCAACTGATCTTCGCCGCCACCGGAGTCACCGACGGCTCCTTGATGAAGGGCGTCCGGTTCTTCGGCGAGGGCACCCGAACCTCATCCGTGATCCTGACTTTACGCACCGGAAAAGTGCGGTTCATTGACAGCATTCATCTGGAGAAGGGGCCGGATGTGAAGGTGAGGTTCGTGTAGGTGGAATGGGTGGTTACAACAACTAGAGAGCGCTCAATGCGGGCTCGACCTCTCACCCAGACGTATTAGCGCTCGACCATCTCATCCCGACTGCAGGGACCGGATGACCGAACGTGTTGAAGCCGCCGCATGAGGCCGTCGACGGCGGCGCCGCTTCCAGCGCGCGCCACATATTCCTGAACCGCCTACTGCGGCGTTGGCGGCCACTCCTGCGACACTCCCGCGAACAGGCTGACCGTCTTCTCCAGCCGCTTGGTTCCGTCGTGCACGGCGATCTTGTGCGGTTTGCCAGGCTCGTAGCCGTCCCACAGGGAGACACCGGCGTACACGCCATCCTTGCGCAGTGCGTAATACGTCATATCCATGTAGCGGAGGCGGTCCATATCGCCGTTGTAGTTGCGCACGATGCGCTTCAATGCATCCATGCCGGCGTCGAAGGGCGACATGCCATGACGCATATTTTCCACAATGGTGTGCGCTCCCGCAACCTTGATGTTTTCTTCCCCGCTCCCCGTCGCGCCCGCCGAACCTACGTCCTGGTCGGTATAACAGCCGGCCCCGATGATGGGAGAATCGCCAACCCGTCCGGGCAACTTCCAGGCTAGGCCGCTGGTCGTAGTGCTGCCGGAAATGTCTCCCTTTTCATTCAGCGCGGAACAATGGATGGTTCCGGTAGGGGGAAACAGGACTTTGCGGATTGCCAGCATGCGCTGCTCCGGCTCAATTCCGATCTCTGCAGCCACTTGTTTCAAGCGCTCGATGCGGCGCTCGAAATCATCGGCATGGGGCGCTGCCGGCAGTCGCCTGTGCCATTCGGGACTGGACAACCCGGGCCCCCACCAGTCGGAATGGGTCTCCTTCCACAGCAACCAGATCTTGCGGGAATGCTCGGTCAGCAGGTTCTCGCGAGGAAAACCCTGGGCCACGGCAAAGCGTTCGGCGCCTTCCCCCACCAGCATCACATGCCCGGTGTGTTCCATCACGGCCTTGGCCGCCAGGGAGACATTCTTGATATTGCGCACGCCTCCGACCGAGCCGGCCCGCCGCGTCGGACCGTGCATGCAGCAGGAATCCAGCTCCACCACGCCTTCTTCGTTGGGCAATCCGCCCAGTCCGACGCTGTCATCGTTGGGATCGTCTTCCGGACCTTGTACCACTTTGAGCGCAGCATCGAGCGTGTCGCCGCCGTCTTTCAGAAATGCAAAGGCGTCGTTGAGATAGTCGAATCCATTGGCCGCGCTGATGATGATCGGGCGCTTGCCGGCTGAGGCCGCCTCGGCCTTATCCGGGCCGGGCTTCTTCCGATCTTCTCCCTCCAACCTTAAAGACACAGCTCCCATCACGGCAGTAGAGAGAAAATCCCGGCGCGAAAAAGCCATCGTGGTCCTCCATGATTTGACGGAAGTCGTAAGAAACCGGAAAGGATAGCACGTCCGTGCGGCGCGAAAACCGGCCAAGGATTACACGGGGGCATCACCGATCAGATCAAGCAGTAGAATCCGTGAAGATCCGTGGCGAAGAGAACTCCTATCAGGCCACGGCCATTCCGCTCTTTTTCTGGCCGGAGCGGAAACGCAACAGCGCGGCGATACCGCCGACGTGGTCGAAATCCGGCTCATCCTTGACATACACCAGCTCAACGTCGCGACGGATGGCCGCCGGGACGAGGGCTTCGCACACATCCTCCAACTCCTGCGTGCCCCGTCCACACACCGGACAATAGCGCACCATGTGCGCGTCAAGATGGCCGCAGTTGGGGCATTCGACCGCGTGCGCGCTGTAATTTTCTGCCATCAGCAAGGTCTGCACTTCACCCATTTCGAGCGACCGTAATACCCGCCGCAGGCCGGTCACGCCGCGCCCGTTGCTCCTGGCCTGACCCAGGACTTCGCGCACCAGCTCATGGCGTTGTTGAGTGAACGATTCTTTCAACAGGCGTTCCCCTTGCTGGCGCACTTGCTCTTCGGTGGCGTTGCCCACGTCGGCGGAGAAGTGGCCCAGCATCTGCCGCTTGACGTAAGGCTGAAGGTGGCCCTCAAGATCATGCCAGTGGATGTCCGGACATGCGATGACGAACTGGTCAAAGACTCCCTTCTCCAGTCCCTGCTTCAGGGCTTCCGCCACGTTCTTGAAATGGTGCAGGACTTCGTCATTCACACTGCGTTCGGCGTGGCCGGCGTCGTAGCCCAAGAACCCATCGCCGCGACGCCGGGGCAGCGTATGGAAAAGGGCCTCCTGCTCCTTGACTTCATCGAGATGCAAATCGAAAAATCGAGCCCGGTGACGATCCACAAAGGCCACTCGTAAACGCGGCTGCAGGCCCAGGACCACGGCCAGCTCGTTCAGGTGGAAGCGGCGGTTGACGAACAGTTGAGTTCTTGTGAGTTGCGGCGGCAGATCGAATTCCCGCCAGATGTCCTTGCCGCCACAGGCAAACACCGCTTTGGCCCGAGCGTGACTGCCCGGCCAGTCCGCGGTCAGGTCGAGGATGCGTTGCAGATCAGCCCGGGCACAACCATTGCGGCCCTTTTTCTCGGCCTCGCGGAGGGCCTGTCGAACCAGGTCCTTGGCCAGGATCGCCTGCTCGCGGTGCGACTTGTTGCTGGGCCGCGCCGGCTGATAATAGAAACTGATCGCGCAATCCGCTCCACTGCCCTGAAATTCTGCCAGCTCACGGATATCTTCGCGGGTGATCATTTCACTCTCTCCTGAGTGCGACAGAAATGGCTGCCGCAGAAATCAGTCGGTGCCTGTGCTCTGGAGCGTTGTTCTGTTCCCAAATCGACTTGCGATCAGTGGTGAGCGCCGCAAGTGTTCGCGGGCAGCGATGATCGAGGCGCTGATCGACTCCGGCTTGCGATCAGTGATGGCAGAGATCTCTGCCACTGAAAATCCTTCGACCGTGTGCAGAATAAACGCTTCGCGGTCCCGCGGCTGGACGGCTGCCAGAGCAAACTCCACCAGCGTATTTATCTCGTCCGAAGAGGCTATATCTTCCGGCGTGGAGGCCCTCCGGTCAGCGATCACGCTTTCCCTGGTCAGCATTTCATCCGGCTGATGGAACTGGAGCTCGGGCTCGTCGCTGGCTCGCACGTTAGGCACACGCGCCGATTCTTCGAGGTGGACCGACACCACATTGTCGGAGCTCCGGGCCTGCAAGTCACCGATGGCATGGATCGCCAACCGGTACAACCAGGGCTCCAGGCCCAGCTTGTCAGGCTTATCTCCGCCATCGCCCAGGGCCCCGGCGATTACCTCGTCAATCACTTCGTCCTTGGTGATGGAATCAGGGAGCATCTGCTCGGCAGCCTCGCGAAAGTAAAGCTCGCGCTCGACAAAAAGCTCCAGCCGGGAGAGATTCGCGTTCACGTAACAACGTATGTCTTCGGCAGACACGGTCGATGGACGAACCGACGCCAGGGTCTGCTCAAACGGCACCTGCGCTTCCGGCCGGGACCTTTCCGACCGGCGCCGCGCCCACTTGTGTGAACTCCGCAGCAGGTCTTTGTGACGAGTGGTCTGTTGCAGCAAATCGTCGAACCCACTCTTGATGGCTGCCACCGCCGTCTGGGCCGAGCGCTGCGCCGCCAATTGGCCTGAGGGCAGGCGTAGGTTCAGCGACACAGTTACCGCTTTGCGCGGAGAGACTTGCTCCACCACGACCTTCAGGTGCAGCAGTTCAGGTCGAAAAACCTGCAGCCGCTTGCGCAGTTTTTCCACCATGTGATTGATTTCTTTTTCGAGATCAGGTGTTTTACGCAGTTTATAGCTGATATGGACATTCATGCCAAGCCTCAGAACACGGGTAGCGGGTCCCGTGAAGCTCTATTCGTCCTTACAAGCCGATTCTACACCCCAGGGGAAAGAGAAAGGACGAAAAGTCGTATCAGCTACGGCGATTTGTCCGCCATAAATTGATCAGGATTGGAACCAAAGAGCCATTCCGCATCGGAAGGCTAAGTGTTAGGATTATTAGATTGCAAGAGTGATGAAACAGAGCAGAAAGTTCACCGTTGTCATTGAACGAGACGAAGAAGATTTTTATGTCGCGACCGTCCCTACTCTGCGGGGCTGCCACACTCAAGCGAAGACTCTGGACTCGCTGATGAAGCGCCTCCGTGAGGCGATCGAGGTTTGCCTGGGTAGCGACGACGATCGACGCGGCTCACTGGAACTGGTAGGAATCCAACAGATTTCTCTATGACCCGCCTTCCCCGGCTCAAGGGCAAGAAAATTGTGCGCATCCTTGAACAGGAAGGCTTTCGGGTGGTTCGGACTCGCGGCAGCCATGCCGAGTTAAAGCACCCGGATGGAAAGACTACTGTAGTCCCACTACATTCCACGAAGCAATTGGCTCGGGCCTTCTCCGAGCCATCCTGCGTGATGTGGAAATGTCCGCCGACAATTTCCAGAAACTCTGTTGACCTGTCGCCCTCTTAGACCGCGACGGTGACGGAGGTCTCCGTGCGCGTGACCGGCCGGTACATGGTGTCGCGTTCCAGCGGTTCCCTGCCCGCTTCGCGGATCAGACGAACCAGGTCCTGGCGGCGCATGCCTTGCGGAGTGGTGGCTCCGGCGTCGTGGTAGATCTTTTCTTCGATCACGGTCCCATCGATATCGTCCGCGCCGAAGCGCAACGCAATCTGGGCGATCTTCGGAGTCATCATTTGCCAGTAAGCTTTGACGTGGGGGAAATTGTCCAGCACCAGGCGGCTGACGGCGATCTGCTTGATGTCGAGCATGCCGCTGGTCTTGGGCAAATGTTGCAGCGGTGTGTTATCGGGATGGAACGCCAGTGGAATGAAGGTCTGGAAGCCGTGAGTCTCGTCCTGCAGAGCTCGGAGTTTAAACAGGTGGTCAACCCGGTCTTCGTCGTTTTCCACGTGGCCGTAAAGCATGGTGGCATTCGACTTCAATCCAATCTGATGTGCCAGCCTGGCCGTATCCAGCCATTGGTCGCCGTCGATCTTGTGGTCGCAAATAATATGGCGCACCCGATCGGCGAAGATTTC
The DNA here is from genome assembly GCA_020073395.1 of Terriglobia bacterium. Lineage (GTDB taxonomy): Bacteria > Acidobacteriota > Terriglobia > Terriglobales > Acidobacteriaceae > JAIQFF01. Next base: position 9,147 of record JAIQFF010000076.1, on the reverse strand, counting down.
GGCGCCGCCGCCGGGCAGTGAATCCACCCCCGCGGCTTTCAGTTGTTCCAAGGTTTCTCGAATCGAGAGCCTGGCGCGCTTGGACAAATACGCCACCTCGACCATGGTGAAGGCCTTCAGATGAACTTGCGGAAAACGCTGCTTGAGCCCTGAAATGAGGTCGAGAAAATACTGGAATGGCAGATCGGGATGCAATCCCCCAACGATGTGAAATTCCGTGACTGCCTCGCTGTAACCCGAAGCCGCCGTCTCGAAAGCCTCTTCCAGCGCCATGGTGTAGGCGCCTGGAGTGTCCTTCTTGCGGCCGAAAGCACACAGCCGGCAGGCGGCCACGCAAACGTTGGTCGGGTTCAGATGGCGATTGACGTTGAAATAAGTCTTGTCGCCATGCATGCGTTCGCGGACGAAATTGGCCATCCAGCCCACAGCCAGAATGTCGCCGGTACGGTAGAGGGCGAGGGCATCCTCGGCGTTGAGTCGCTCGCCGGAAACGACCTTGTCGTGAACGTTTTCGAGTCGGGCATCGTCAGTCTGGAATGAATGCACTGTGGACATCACTTGATGATACCGCAGGGCATGGCGCAAGCGACACTCGCCGCATGCAAAAAGGAGTATCATTCCGCATCCGGGACGGGGTCCCCCCGGTATCCGCTTATTAAAGGAGGAATTCATGCGGAAGAAGTTTGTTGGAAGCGGACTCACCGTAAACACCGTTGCCGGCACCCACGTAGTGATGCTGGGGCTTGATTTGTCCGATGCCAAACGCAAGAACTGCCTTGGCTTTGCCATTCAGCGCGAGGATCACACCGAAGACGAGCGTTATTGGATGAGCGGTACCAAGACGTTTGAGGCCACCGATCCCAATCTCGGCCCTGGGGGACAGGTTTCCAGCCACGAACACCCCTTCCAGACATTTCAGTGGTCAGACTACAGCGCCAAGCCTGAACACGATTACACCTACACCGTCGTTCCACTCTACGGCACTCCCAGTCACTTGACGGACGGAGACAGCGGTAGCGTCAAAGTCACGACCGAAAAAGAATTCGGGCCGCAACAGTCTGTCTTCTTCAACCGCGGCGCCATCGCCTCTCAGGAGTACGCGCGGCGCTTTCTGAACAAGTCGCCCGATGTCGTCGGGGCGCCAGCCTTCATCTGGCTGTCGCGGGGCCTCTTCGAGGCCTTCCAGACTTTCGTCAGTCAGGCTAACGGATCGAGTTACGGCCTCTACGGAGCCATCTACGAATTTCAATGGCCGGATGCGCTGAAGGCGATCAAGGACGCCGCCAGTACCGGCGCCGACGTTCACATCCTCTACGACGGAATCCCGGGTTCCACGGGCCCCGGCGTGAAGAACAAGGCCGCCATCACGAAGGCCAAGATCTCCAGCCTGTGCAAGCCGCGCACCACCGGGAAGATCATGCACAACAAGTTCTTCGTACTGACCAAGAACAACAAGCCCGTCTCGGTCTGGACCGGCTCCACCAACCTGACCGAAAACGGCATCTTCGGGCACTCGAACTGCGGCCACGTCGTAGACGACCCGGACGTCGCTGCCTTGTACCTGGACTATTGGAATGAATTGAAGGGCAATCCCGACAGCAAGACAGAACGGGCGTGGGTTGATGCTAACAACGTTGCTCCGCCCAGCCCCTGGAATGCGGATGTGACTCCGATCTTCTCTCCCCACACCGGGTTGAAAGCGTTGGAGTGGTACGCAAATATCGCTAACACCGGCCATAAGCCACTGTTCATGACTTTTGCCTTCGGCATGCACAAGGACTTTCAACAAGTCTATGAGCAGAAAGATGGCATTTTGCGTTTCGCGTTGATGGAGAAAGAGGGAAACGGCCGAGGGTTGGCTCAGGGCAAAAAAGATATTCGACGAATTCGGTCCCTGCCCAACGTGGTCGTCGCCGTCGGCAACAATATCGTCACCAACAGCTTCGATCGCTGGCTGAAGGAACGCCAGAAACTTACTGCCGACGCCAACGTGAAATGGATCCACACCAAATACATGCTGATGGATCCCCTGGGCGCCGATCCCGTGGTCGTCACCGGCTCGGCAAATTTCAGCGAAGCCAGCACCAATGCCAACAACGAGAACATGCTGGTTATCCGGAACGATCAGCGCGTGGTGGACATCTACCTGGGAGAATTCATGCGGCTCTATACTCACTACGCCTTCCGCGAAGCAGTAAAGATCGCGCTCGAGAACCACGAGGTCTGGACTCCGCAGTACCTTGTAGCGGATGCCACCTGGCAGAAGGACTACTTCACCGCCGGAGACCAACGCTTGCTACGGCGGCAATATTTTTCCGGGTGACGGGTGAGCCGCAGCTTTCGCCAATTCCAGGCGCGTCACGCGCCGAAGAGCCCTGTCCGCTTCGGCGTTGGGTCGCGCCTAGTTCTTCAACAACAGGTCCGCTGCCACAAAGACGAAGAACACAATCGAGATCACTCCATTCATGGTGAAGAACGCCGCATTCAGTTTGGACAGATTGCCGGGCGAAACCAGGGAGTGTTCATAAGCCAGAAGCAGCGCCACCACGATCACCCCCAGAACCGCCAGTTTGCCCAGCCCGAAAGCCGCCACCAGAGCCATCAGCAGGACGAGCATCAGGGCGTGGAATACGCGCGCAATCCAGAGCGCGCGCCCGATACCGAAGTAACGCGGAATGGAGTGCAGGCCCGCCTCCCGGTCGAATTCGTAGTCCTGACAGGCATACAGCACGTCAAACCCGGCCACCCAGAACGTAACCCCTGCGGTGAGGATGAGAATGCGCGGATCAAACGATCCGCGTACCGCGATCCAGGCGGCGGACGGCGCGATGCCTAACGCCAAACCTAAGACCAGGTGCGACCAGCGGGTAAAACGCTTGGTGTAGGAGTAAAGCAACACCACGGCCAGCGCAACGGGAGATAGCAGCAGCGCCAGCCGTGACAGCCGGGAAGCTGCGAGCACAAACACCGCGCAGGAGCAGACAACGAAGGTCGCGACGAATGCCGGGGTCAGTGTCCTGGCTGGCAAGGCGCGGGTTTGAGTACGCGGGTTGGCCGCATCAATTGAGGCATCGGCCAGCCGGTTGAACGCCATGGCGGCGGAGCGCGCCGTGACCATGGCTACGATGATCCACAGCAACTGCTGTCCGCCGGGCAACCCGTTTGCCGCCAGCATGGCGCCGCACAAGGCGAAGGGGAGCGCAAAAACCGAATGCTCCCACTTGATCATTTCCAGCGTAACCCGCAAATTGTGCAGCAAAGCCACACCAGAATTGTAAAGCATGTGTGGAGCGGACACTCCTGTCCGATGCTTCTGAATTTGCAGTTGCATTGGCCCCGCAGCTCAGACCGAGTCCCCACCGCTGATTAAAGGCACAAACCGACAGCCTTCCCGCAGAGCAATCACCGCCTTCCCACCCTGCTTGCGGACCAACTGCAACTCCTGCGCCTCCGGCGGACCCACCGGGATGATCATGCGTCCCCCCTCGCGTAATTGCTCAAACAGCGCCGGCGGAACTTGTGAGGCTGCCGCCGAGACAACGATGGCGTCGAAGGGCGCATATTGCGCCAGGCCCCGGCTGCCGTCGCCGGTAACCACGGTGAAGTTGGTCAAGCCGAGGCGGGACAGAGTGTCTGCTGCCTGCCGCGCCAGCTCGGGATGACGCTCCACCGAATAAACGTGGGTCGCAAGCTGAGTCAGCACGGCGGTCTGATAGCCGGAGCCGGTTCCAATTTCCAGCACCTTCGACGAAGGCTCCAGATGCAAAAGATCCAGCATGAGCGCAACGATGTACGGCTGCGAAATGGTCTGACCGGCAGCGATGGGAAGGGGATGATCTTCGTAAGCCTGATTGCGGTAGCGCGCTTCCACAAACTCGTGCCGCGGGATGCTGGCCATCGCATCGAGCAGACGCTGGTCGCGGATGCCGCGAGCGCTCAGCTGGGTCTCCACCATGTGCTGGCGTTCGACCGCGAAGCGATCGGGCTGGAGTTCGGCAACCAACGCCGCTCCAGAATACTCCTCCGACCGGCAATGCTGTTTTGTTCGAGTGTGTGGCTATTTCTTGCGCTGCCGCACCCGTACGTCGATGCTGACCACGCCGTTCTGGTCCCGCACCGCCACGATGGAAACGTTGCGGGTGATGTTGTACTCAGCCTGAATAATCTGCTGCGACGCCTGCGCGACGTTCGTGGTGTAGGTGAGGGTGAGGTTGTTTTTTACCTGCTGCTCGATGGTGACCGCTGGACCGGTTTGCGTGGACGAGGTTTCCGTGTTCAGGCCCTGAGGATCGATCTTGATGCGGCTCACGCCGAACAGCTTCTGCACCCGGTTGCTGACCGTCGCGTTCAACGCCGCACTTAGGATTGCGCTGGACGTCTCCGAGTTGAAGGCGGACTGGGACTGGTTCAGCTGCGCCGATTCCTCCGAAGTCTGCCCGAAGGCCAGCAGTCCGATGATGTCGGAAGTGGGCAACGGCGGCTCCGAACGGTAAGTAACGTTGGGCCGGTCGATCTGGCCGTTCAGGTTGAGCGTAATGTCATAGTCGCGCACCCGGGTGGAAGCCTGCAGATCCAGCACCGCCGTCGTGGTCACGGGGTTGATAAAGGTAATGTCGCCGCGCTCCAGGCGATATTTGGTCCCGTTAAATTGCACCTCGCCCTCGATGACGTCGGCGCGCCCCAATATAACGGGCTTGCCCGCCGTTCCCCGGAGATGCAAGTCGGCGTCGCCCGAAAGCCGCACGCTGGCAGTCTGCATCTGCAATTCGGGGGTGGTGGCGATATGAACATCCAGGCGGATGCGGTTCAGCAGCCGGTTGGTCGGGGGCAACGCCGACCCTTGCGAGCGCTCCATGTAGGCCCCGAAATCGAAGCCCGGGGTCATGGCCAGTTTCGTGACGATGATCTCGCCATTCAATGTCGAGGCGGAAGAAGTTCCCGCAAAATGTAAATCAGCATTGGCCGTCGCGCTGACGCCGGGGGGATAACGCAGACGCACAGCCTCTCCGCGCACGGTCAGGTCGAAGTTTAACTTACCGTTGTACGCGGTGGCGTAACCGCCAAACGTGACCAGGCCTCCGCCGGTGTGGGCGGTGAGACTTTGAATCTGCAGACGGTCCTGATTGAAAATCAGCGAGCCGTTGATATCGCTCAGCGCGCTGGGCAGATCAATATAGGCGATAGCGCCGTGGTCCACTCTCAACTGGCCCTGGGTGAGGGGTTTGGCTACCGTGCCTCCCACCGACAGGTCCACCGAGACCACGCCGGAAGAGGTGAAATCGGGATTGAAACTCTCGATCAGCTTCAGATTGACCCGGCCCTGGGCCCGCAAATCAAGTTCGCGGTCCCCGCTCAGGTGCGCCTTGCCGCTGGCCGAAATGTCGGTGTCTTCTCCTATCAGATGGAACTGGTCAATTTGCAGCGTCTGCTCGGCCACCGAAAAACGGATCGGGCCCTGATTCTTGATCTTTACGTCTTCGACATCGGCGTCCAGGTTGTCAACATTGGCGGTGAATTGAAGTTCACGGGGCCGCCGCAACGGACCCAGCATGTGCACTTCGCCGTCCGCCCGCGAATGTCCATTCACCGCCCCGCGCAGGTAGGTTCGGAAAATCGTGTCTAGCTCCAGCTGGTGGAAGCGGAAGTACACATCCGCGGGCCAGTCCTCACGCAGATGAACGTTGCCATCAATCTTGAGGTCCGCCTGTTCGAACTGGGATTGTCCCGTGATGCGCAGTTCCGGCCCCTGCGACACCGCGTTAATGGTGAAGTCGCCGGCGCGTTCCTGGTCGAAAGTAAGATCATGGAGATGAATGGCAGCGTTGAGCTTGGGAGCTTCCAGGGTGCCGGAACCATCGGCGGTAAAATCCGCGCGGCCGGTCACAGCGATGCGCGCACTCTGCAGCGCGGAGATACGGGCCAGATCAAAATTGTTACCGGTCAGATCAAAGTGATAGGCGCGACTGGATAGATTGTAGGTGGCCCCGCCACCGACCTTGGCCTCGAGGTACTCCAGCTGAACATTCTTGAACTCGACTTCCTCTCCGTTGAAATTCAAGTCCGAAGTTAAGTGCTCGACCGGTTCGCCGTAAATACTGCCGTCGCGCAGCCGCATACTGCCTTTCCCTTGCGGGACGGAGCGCGTTCCAGACAGTTGCATGTGAAGATCTACGATCCCGGTGACCGGATAGGCGTAGCCTGCCAGGGCAAGAATGCCGGTCAAATCCGCATTCTGCGTATCCAGATGCGCCTGGAAGGGGCTGCTATCGGTGAACTGCCTTGCTGCAAGTTGGGCGCGAAAATCAAATTTGAGCGAATCAGGATCGCGGCTCAGCGTGCCGTTGCGCACGGCGAACACCGAGGGTGACAGTTGAATGTCGGCCTGCAGGGCGTTCCAGTTGATCGTTCTTTCGGGGGTATAAGCGGTGGCCGGAATTGTTGTCTCAAAGTCCTGCGACTGCAAATGGCCCGCGATGGCGATCTGGGAAAGCTTTCCCGTGGCGGTGCCGTTGAACGAGGCGTGCCCTTTCAGTGTTACCGGAATCTGCCCGGCATATCCTGCCGCGCTGAAAACCGGCTGCCATTCGCCGAGGTTCGTGGTCGTGACCATGACTTTGATCGCCGCCGTGGCCGAAAGTGTGCCGGATGCGTGCACCTGGGTGGCGCGGGTGGCCGCGATCAATTCCGCAAGCTCCAACTCGCCCGGACCGAAACGGTAGATACCCTGGGCGTGCGCCGTAAGCGGAAATTGCGCTTTCGTCGACGGCGCCGGCGGCAGCACATCCGCCGTGAACTGGGCTTCTGTGTTGCGGATGCTGTCCTTCCAGCTGGCGTCCACCTTTCCGCTGGCCAGACCCGCAGGTTTAATTCTTTGAAAGGGACGTGAAGCCGTGGCCAACGCGGCTGCAATCTCCGCCGCGGACAAGTCCTTAAATCGAAGCCGCGCGCTACCGGTCTGCCGGCTCGATTCCTTTTCCTTTGCGTTCCGGCTCGCAGGTTGCGCATTGAGCCACTGGGTCACATCGGCGTCTCCGGTAACGCTTCCACCCAGCACGCGGCCCTGGATCTGGGAGAGTACCAGCCGCCTCGGATCCATCGCATATTGCGCGCTCAGGCTGGCGTTATGCACACCTACCGGAGCGTCTCTCCAGTCGAGATTCGACAACAGGGCCTTGCCGATGGACGAAAAATCATCCGCCGACCAGGAGCCATGCCCCGTCAACCGGAGGACACCGCGCCGCACCTCGGGATGCCTTGCGATGGCAGCCGCTTCGGCCAGATCGAGACTGGCGTCGTAGTCCGCCACTACTTTGGGTCGGCTGAAATCATTAAGCTGGCCCGAGGCCTGGAGCCGCGAACGCCCCGAGGTCGCCTTCAGCGAGCGCAATTGGATGTGGCTCTGGCCCAGGGTGAAGTGGGCCTCCGCGGTCCAGGCAAAGGGACGATATCCGCTGAACGCGGTGTCAGCCTTGCCCAGCAGAATGTTTCCTTCATAGATGCCGCGAAACAGCGAATAACTCATGTCAGCCGACACGTCGCGCAGCGCAAAATCGAGCGGCATTCTCTGGTCTCCCCAGATCACCTCGCCGCGGCGCACTTCGAAACGGCTGATGGACAGCGCGAAAAGCTGCTCCATTGTTTTCTTGGGCGACGTCGGCTTCAACTTCGGCTCGGGCTGGTTGGTGGTGCCGTCGGAGTAAAGAATGATGTGGATGACCGGATGCTCGAGCACCAGATAGTTAAGTCCCAGCTCGCTATGCAGGAAGGACCAGATTTTGATCTGCGCCATCAGGCTGTCCGCATGAGCATAGGGGATTTCTCCCGGCTTTTCCCGGCCATGGATGGTCAGATCGCGAACTTCTACCTGGAAGTGGAAGGGAACGGCGTGGATGCTGCCCACCTCGACTCGGCCGCCGGTAGTGCGCTCCAGGGTGGCGATCAAACGCTGGTGCACCAGAGCCCGGAAAGACTCCGTCGTGCTATACCAGCCCAGGCCCAGCGCCGCCAGCGCACCCGCCAGCATAAGCCACAGCAGATACTTCCAGACCCTGCGGCGTCCCGGCTTCGCGCCGGTTTCACTCATTGGCTCCGGCCTCCGGAAGCGGGTGTCAGCGCCTCGCCGCGGATTTCGCTTCCGGCCCGCAGATTGTGCAGCCAGGCGGCCAGCAGTTGGCTGATCTTCTTCTGGGTGAGAAGTTCCTTGATTCTCCCTGTGACCTCAGCCAGGGGAACACTCTGTCCACCGGACTGGCGGAGTTGAGGCAGGAGCTCCTGGTTGTAATAGCTCTCGATGCTTTTGGAATCTACCGAAACCGATGGGCGCAAGCGCGCATCCACCAGACGCATCAAATCGAGTTCCACCGCCACGTGGTGCTTGAGGGTTTCCTCGCTCAGCCGGTATTTGTCGAGCAGCGCCCTCCAGCCCAGCTCCGTTCCGGCCTCGGCGTACTGTTTGCGAATCTCCGCCACACGCTGGGCCACTTCTTCCGCCGAAGCCTGCGGTGAGTCCGTAGCTGGCTGTTGTTCCCGCAGCAACTCCTGATCAATCAGGCGATCGAGGGCGGTTTTGCGCTCCTCTGCAGTTATGCGGTCCAAAGGACGCCCCCCGCTGAAGGCTTCGTAGCGCAGCGAATCCTCCCAATCACTCAGCAGGATAATATGGCCGTTCACGGTGGCCACAATGCGGTCGATCACTTCCGCCGACCCGGACCAGGAAGCGAGCGTGAGCAACGCTCCGATACAGACCAGAATGGAAATCCTCTTAGCCATCAGAAAGTCTGTCCGATGCTGAAATACACGTTGAAATGGCTGGCGTGCTTGGGGTCGAAGACGGTTACGTTATTGACGATCTTCTGGCCCGGGAACGCGGGCGGATTCAGATTGTATCCGAAATCGAAGCGTACCGGGCCCACCGGCGTCTTATAGCGCACACCCACCCCGATGGCATGCGAAATATAGTTGTAGTCGCATTGGCTGGCCGTGGCCTGCTGCAAGCAGAGCTGAGGGCTCTTCTGGGACCAGCGCGTCAGGCTATGGGTGAGGTCGTGGCCATTGGTAAAGACGTTCCCAGCGTCGTGGAAAATCGCGAAACTGATGTTGTCCTGGAAAAAGGGCAGGGTCGGCGGCGGCATGCGGAGTTCAATGTTG
>JAIQFF010000261.1 GCA_020073395.1 Terriglobia bacterium | reverse complement strand
TTGGTGCCAAAGCATTCTGCGGACGGGCGCGATCTGTGGGAATCTTGCACCTTTGCTCCCCATCGCGACGCTCAAGGGAAGGTGATCGGTGTAATTGGTCTGGTTCGCGACGTCACAGAGCGGCACCTTGCGGAAGAGACCTTCCGCTCCATCGTCGTCGGCACGGCTTCTGCAACCGGAAACGATTTCTTTCCTTCGCTGGTACGCCATCTGGCCACCGCTCTTCGCGTTCGCTATGCATTCATAACCGACTGTGACGATCAAAAACGCGCAAAAGCACTGGCGTTCTGGAACGGCGATCAGTTCGGAGAAAAGTTTGAGTTCGATATTTCCGACACGCCCTGCATGAAAGTGCTGCATGGCGAAATTTGCCACTACAAAGAAGGGCTCCAGAGTTTGTTTCCGCTGGACGCGGGCCTAGCCGACTGGAGAGCAGAAAGCTACTTGGGCGTTCCGATGCTCGACCGCGAGGGGCGGGTAATTGGCCACGTCGCGATTCTAGACGACAAGCCGATGGATCGTGACCCGCGCGCAATCGATCTGGTCAAAATCTTTGCCGCCAGGGCGGCAGCCGAGTTGAAACGCCAGCGGGCAGAGACGGAACTGCAAGGTGCTCTTCAGCAGGTCCAAAGCCTGCAAGAGAAACTCGAAGCCGAAAATGTCTATCTGCAGGAGGAAATTAGCAAGGAACATAACTTCGAAGAGATCGTGGGGAACAGCCGCGCCATCATGGAGGTTTTGGACAGAGTGGAGACCGTAGCGCCAACAGACTCCACGGTACTAATCACGGGAGAAACTGGCTGCGGCAAGGAGTTGATCGCACGTGCGATCCACAGCCACGGATCGCGCAAGCATCGCCCTCTGGTGAAATTGAATTGTGGCGCAATCCCAACTGGACTGGTCGAGAGTGAACTGTTTGGCCACATGAAAGGCGCTTTCACCGGCGCGCTGGAACGTAGAACCGGCAGGTTTGAACTCGCGGATTGTGGGACTTTGTTTCTTGATGAAGTTAGCGAGCTTCCGCCCGACACGCAAGTGAAGTTGCTGAGAGTTCTCCAGGAGCACGAGTTTGAACCACTTGGCAGCAGCCGCACGATAAAAGTAAACGTGCGCATCATTGCAGCCAGCAATCGCGATCTTGAGAAGGCCGTGCACGAGGGCCGGTTCCGAGCCGATCTCTACTATCGCCTTAATGTTCTCCCGATTGTTTTGCCGCCCTTGCGTCAGAGGCGCTCCGATATCCCACTCCTCACGGTTTTTTTTGTGGAGAGGTTTGCCAGGCAGTTCGGCAAACAAATCACTGGCATCGCGCAAGACACCATGGATCTTCTGTCTCGCTATGATTGGCCGGGAAACATACGTGAGTTGCAGAATGTTGTCGAGCGTGCCGTGGTTTTGTCGCGCGGCCCACTCTTGAAGCTAGGCGCTGACCTGCTACCCGCGGCTAGCGCGGCAATGGCGTCAACTGATGAAGTTGCTGACTTGAACCCGCTCCATTCGCACGATGCGACCGGCGATTCTTCGTCGTTGGAGCAAGTGGAAAGGCGGCACATCCAAAGCGTTCTGCAAAAAACGGACTGGGTGATCGAAGGCGAACGTGGGGCTGCGAAGATTCTGGATCTGCATCCCAACACGCTGCGCAGCCGCATGAAGAAGCTCGGAATCGAGCGTGCGTCGTTGAATCCTGCTCTGCCGGCCACGAAATCTCGTGCCCACGAAGCCATAACGAACTGACCCACGAACCTTCGTGGCTCCCTCCGAAAGCAATTCCCTTAGCAATTTTCTAAGGCCCTCAAAATCATCAGCATAGCTTTTTCTGGACGCGCCTCACGAATGGCACCTCTCATGCTTTAGCAAGAGTGCGTTCGGAAGGAAACCAACGGTGCTCAAGATTTCAATCGTTAGCGACTCAGATCAAGCCATCGAGCTCCAGCTGGAAGGCAAGCTCGTAGGCCCCTGGGTCGAAGAGCTGCGAAGGCTCAGCGATGAGGCCCTCTCCCAACAGAAGAACGTGAGCCTCGATCTCGAAAGAGTGTGGTTCGTCGATTCGCGCGGAGTCACTCTGCTGCGCGATCTCGCGAAAAGGCAAGTGTCTGAACTCAACTGCTCTCAATTTGTAAGCCAGCAACTGAAGGAGGCGACCCAATGATGACCGCAAGCACAGAAACGATCCTGCTATCTGGAAAAGATCGAGCTCGCCCGGAGACGGGCACGGGGTCTCCAGTGGGTGTCCAGGTGACGTCGGCGGAAGTGACTCTCATCCGGCGGGTGCAGAACGGCGAATCCGATGCCTTCTTTGACCTGGTGCGCCCCTACGAACGCGCCGTGTTCCTGGCCGCATTGTCCCTAGTTAAGAATGATGCGGACGCAGAGGATGTTGCCCAGGAAGCGATCCTGAAGGCCTTCAAGAACCTTGCGCGTTTCCGCCAGGAAGCGAAATTCAGCACGTGGCTGATCCAGATTGCGATCAATGAAGCGAAGATGAGGTTACGGAAGGACCGCCGGCACCTTTATGAATCGATAGAAGAAGGACGACTCGGAGACGACGGCGACTACACCCCCAAAGATTTTGCAGACTGGCGAGAAATACCGTCCGAGGCTTTGGAACAGAAAGAGCTTCGTAAGGCGCTCACTAAGGCGTTGGACTCGCTTCCCGAGAAATACCGCACCGTACTGATTTTGCGGGACGTACAGCATCTCAGCATTACCGAGACTGCACAGGTGCTCGGCCTGTCAGAAGCGAACGTGAAGACCAGACTATCTCGTGCCCGCCTGCAGATGCGTGACGCGTTGGCGCCTGGCTTCGATGGAGCGTGGAGTCGAGGAAGAACCTACGAGAAAGTCCGGCCCTTCTGACGTATAACGCCTTGGACTCGAACTTGCCTACAGCACTGTTGCGCGACTGGAGATTGCTAAGAGCCTCGTGTCCCATCCGCAACGTGAGCATTTCTCTGAACAGACCCAACGTTGCCGATAAGACAGTCGTCTACTCGGAGACGCAAATCCAGAACCCGACTTCGATTTCAAAAAGGGGGCTTATTGCCGGAATAGACGGACACAATGCTTGGCGGTCCCGTGCCGTATTACCTACGAACCTAGGATCATGAATTCTCTTCACCGAAAGGAACTCAACATCATGAAATACAAATACGCAGACATTGACGGCCTGAAGGTTTTTTACCGTGAAGCGGGCGACCCCAGGAATCCCGCGATGGTTCTCCTCCATGGATTTCCATCGTCCTCCCACATGTACCGCAACCTGATGACGGAGTTGGCGGACAAGTTCTACTTGATAGCGCCGGACTATCCGGGTTTCGGAAACACCGACGCTCCTTCTCCCGCGCAGTTCTCCTACACGTTCGACAAGTTGTCCGAAGTGGTGGAAAAGCTGCTGGTATCCGTCGGCGTTAGGAAGTTCACGCTATTTATTCAGGACTACGGTTCCCCCGTGGGATTCAGAATCGCGTTGCGCCATCCGGATTGGATTGAAGGCATCGTCTCGCAGAACGGCAATGCTTACGAGGAAGGCTTTACCGGCGTGTGGGACGCGCTGCGAACCGCGCTCTGGAAGGACCGCACGCCAGAGACTGAGGCACCGCTGGCGAATTTCTTCACTCCGGATGGTGTGAAGTGGATTTACAGTGAAGGCACGCGCAACCCGGAAAAAATCAGCCCGGACAACTGGAACACGGATCTGTTCTTCCTGGGTCGGCCGGACAATCACCGCATTCAGGTTGACCTCTTCTACGACTACCGGACGAATGTGCATCAGTATCCGCGCTGGCACGAGTATCTGCGCAAACACCAGCCGCCAACCCTGCTGGTATGGGGCGCAAACGATCCGATCTTCACCCAGGAGGGTGGTCGGGCCTTCCAACGCGACGTCAAAGATGCAGAGTTGCACATGCTCGACACGGGCCACTTTGCCCTGGAGGATCACTGCGACGAGATCGCGGTGTTCGTGCGGTCTTTCTACGACCGCAAGGTGCATGGAAAGAAGGCTGCCTGAGTGTGTTGAAATGAATGCGGCTCGCAGCACGGTTTCGATCGTCGCGAGCCGCATCGGTCGCGTGAGAGACAATGGTGATCCAAGAAATCTGGCGGTATCCGGTCAAGTCCATGGCGGGGGAGTTATTGAAGACCGCTGATATTACTGAGCACGGCATATCGGGTGACCGGATAATTCAAGTCCGGAACGCCAGCGGACGAATCTTCACGGCGC
>JAIQFF010000075.1 GCA_020073395.1 Terriglobia bacterium | reverse complement strand
TGAAATGTAGGCTCGAGCCTACATTTCAGGAACCCTGCTCACAAAAGCTGCGTATCACCGTCTGAAACCGAGGCAGAAGTGTTTCTGCCCGGGCTGGGAGCTCGAATATGAATCGAATCACTTTCATGGTTGTGGGCTTGTGTCTGGCGCTGGCGCCGTCCGTCCGGGCGGAACAGTGGTCGAAAACCTATACCCTCACGGGCAAGCCTGATCTGCGGGTGGCAACGACCGATGCCAATATCCGCGTGGATACCTGGGACCAGAACACCATCGCAGCCACAGTGACCACTGACCGCTGGAAGATCGGCGAACACGGCGTCAAGGTGCTCGAACATCAGACCGGAGACTCCGTCGAAATTGAAGTTCGGCTTCCGCGCGAGGTCTGCATTGTTTGCGTTAATATCCGGAGCCATCGAGTGGAAGTCGAAATCCACATGCCGCGGGAAGGGCGAATCAATCTGCATACCGGCGACGGCTCCATCCGCCTGACCAGCTTTAAGGGGACCATGGACATTCAGTCAGGTGATGGCGGTCAGGATATCGAAGCAGTGGATGGGATCCTCAAAGCCCGCACCGGCGACGGTCACCTCAAGGCGACGGGGCGGTTCGATGGGCTGGAACTCAGCAGTGGTGACGGTCGCATCGAGGCCCAGGCCCTGGCCGGCTCGAGTGTCGGTTCCGGCTGGGACGTTCGCGCGGGGGACGGCGCCGTATCCTTGCAACTGCCGGATTCTTTCGCCGCCGACCTTGATCTGCATACCGGCGACGGCCACGTCACCCTGGACATGCCGGTGAGCGTCGAAGGACGGGTGGGATCAAACAATATCCGTGGCAAACTCAACGGAGGCGGCAATTTGCTGACCATTCATACTGGCGATGGCGCGATCCGGCTGGAAAAATCATAGCCGCCGCCGATTTCAGACGGTGGATTTCAGATCGTAGATTTGGTTTGACAATACCGAACCGATCTGAGAACTGAGATCTACAATCTGACAACTGACATCTCCAATCTGGAATCTCCCAGGTCCGTTAGGAGACCAATGTTTCGGATCGCTTTCGTTCTGACAGTAACTCTGGCCTCGGCTGCCGTCTTCGCGCAGAACGCCTCCCCCGTCTCATCAACCGTCCATCCGCCGGTGCTCGACGTTACCTCCATCGATAGCAGCGTGGACCCGTGCACCGACTTTTTTACCTACGCATGCGGGGGTTGGCTGAAGAAGAACCCCATTCCGCCCGACAAGATAAGCTGGAGCGCGGCCGCCAAACTGTCGGATGACAACAAGGTGCTGCTGCGCGAGATCCTCGAAGAAGCGGCGTCGGGCGGCCTCCCCTCCCCGGACCCGGTAAAACAAAAGGTCGGCGACTACTATGCCGCCTGTATGGATGAAAAAGCGGTTGAGGCCGCGGGAGCGAAGCCGCTGCAAGGTGGCTTGGAGCGAATTGACCGAATGCATTCCAAGGGGGACATGGCTCGAGTCACCGCCGGCATGCTGGGCCAGGGCGTTTTGTTCGACTTCCAATCTGACCAGGATTTCAAGAATTCATCACAGGTCATCGCGGAGGTAGATCAGAGCGGACTGGGCCTTCCCGACCGTGACTACTATCTCAAGACGGATGCGAAATCCGTGGAGTTGCGTCAGGCTTACGTGGCGCACGTCCAGAAAATGTTTGAGCTTCTGGGTGATGCCCCCGGCGTCGCCACCAGCGAAGCCCAGACGGTCTTACGCATTGAGACCGCGCTGGCCAGCGGTTCCCTGACCCAAGTGGAGCGTCGCGACCCCAAACTCCTTTATCACAAAATGTCGCGCCGGGACCTGGAACGGCTCAGCCCATCCTTCCGCTGGAAGGAATACTTTGCCCGGGCCGGCCAACCGGGGCTGCGCTCTCTGAATGTGACCTCTCCGGAGTTCTTCAAAGCTATGGACGCGGCCCTGAAGAGAGAAGACCTGGAAAGCCTGAAGGCCTACCTGCGCTGGCACCTGGCGCATGCCAACGCTCCCTACCTGTCCTCGGCATTTGTGGACGCCGATTTCGATTTCTTCGGCAAGACCCTGGGCGGAGCGCAGGAACTGGAGCCGCGCTGGAAGCGCTGCGTGGGCTACGCGGACAACGATCTGGGCGAGGCCCTGGGTCAGGCCTACGTGCAGCGCGCTTTCCCGCCCGAGGCCAAGCAACGCGCCCAGAAAATGGTGAAGCAGATTGAAGAAGCCATGCAGCAGGATATCGACGGACTGCCGTGGATGTCTTCGGCGACTAAGCAGCAAGCGTTGGAGAAGTTGCATACCCTGGCCAACAAAATCGGCTATCCCGACAAGTGGCGGGACTACAGCGCTCTGACCGTTGCCCGCGACGACAATATGGGAAACGTGCTGCGCGCCCGGGTCTTTGAGTTCAATCGTCAGATCGCGAAGATTGGCAAGCCGGTGGATCGGGGCGAGTGGAGCATGAGTCCTCCGACGGTGAATGCCTACTACAATCCGCAGATCAACGACATCAATTTCCCGGCGGGCATCCTGCAGCCTCCCTTTTTCGATCCTCGGGCGGACGATGCCCCCAACTACGGCGACATCGGCTCCACCATTGGACACGAACTGACGCACGGCTTCGACGACGAAGGCCGCCAGTTCGACGCGCAAGGCAATCTGCGTGACTGGTGGACCGCGGAGGATGGCAAGCAGTTTGACCAGCGCGCCAGCTGCATCGCTGATCAGTACTCGCACTATGTCGCGGTGGATGACATCAAGATCAATGGGGAGCTGACCATGGGCGAGAATGTCGCCGACCTGGGTGGACTGATGCTGGCCTATCGCGCCTGGAAGAGTGAAACTCGGGGCCAGAAACTGGAACCGATTGACGGCTTCACCCCCGAGCAGCGCTTTTTCATAGGGTATGGGCAGAGTTGGTGTTCTAACACCCGCGACGAAACCAAACGCATGTGGGCCACCATCGACCCACACTCACCCGACCAATATCGCACCAATGGAGTAGTGGCGAACACACCGGAGTTTCAGCAAGCTTTCCAGTGCAAGGCAGATTCCGCGATGGTGCGGAAAAAAAGTTGCAGAGTCTGGTGAAACCTGTCGCCGGTCGTCAGTCGTCGGCAAGTTTTATCCGTCGAACTCTGGCTGACGATTGAAGACCGACGACTGAAGACTGCCTTACTGGATTTCCGATCTTTCGGGATTGTAGTAGAAGTGGAAACGCAGAGCGAGATATTGGCCGCCGAACTCGGTAGGCAGAGGCGGAAAAGGCTTGGACGCGGTAATCCCACCGTAAGCGGCGCGATCCAGCGCCACGTCTCCTGACGAGCCGACGATCTGCAGTCCCGCCACCTGACCGTCCTTCAAGATGGCGAACTCAATCGAGACTTTTCCCTTTTTCATGAGCGGCGCCCGCGCCGACTCGGGGATGATGCGATACCAGTTCTCACGGACATCATGTAGCACCCGTGCCAGGTAGGGACCGAAATCGACGCCCATGGTGTCGCTGAGGACGTCCAGTGGTCCGATGGCCTCGCCCGCCTGCTTGCCCTGGCCCAAACCATAATCTCCGCCATCGCCGCCATATCCTCCGCGATTGGAGATGGCCGCGCGGGCCGCTTGCTCGATCGCCGATCCCGCGGACATAGGGCCGGTACTGAAACTGGGCGCGGGTTTTCCTGCGGGTGGAGCCTGCAGGCGGGCTACCTGGTTCTGATCCGGCGGAGGCGGCGGCGACGGCTGTTCCTGCGCAGCCGGGGCTGGCGGTGCAGGCTGCTGCGACTGCCCTGGCGGGCTTGCGGGCCCAGGCCGCCCAGGACGCGCGCTGTCCAGAATCTTCTTCAATTCCTGACGATCCAGTTGGGGCGCCTTCGATGTTGCCCTCCGGTCTTTGTCGGAAATTCTGTTGGTGTCGGGGCGCTTGGTCAGTTTCTGCTCGTCCGGGGGAAGCTCCAGGTAAGTGAGGTCTTTCTCCTTCATCAGGTCCTGCGCGCTGACCAGAAGCACGGAACGCTTGTGCATCAGGCCTTCCAGCCGGGTGGAGTTCACCACCAGAATGACGATTGCCAGGTGGACGACCACCGAAATCCAGAAGGCTTCCCGTTGCCGCGAGCGCGAGAGATCGTCCTGCAGCTGAATCAGCAGGGCGGGAACGTCGTGCATCTCGAGGTACGCGTTTTCCCAACCGCTGGCGTCGTACAGGTCACCGCCCGGAGCTGTGGGCGGTTGCGCTGCTGGGACGGGGCTTCGTGGCGGGATTTCAGTGATTGACATCGACCTGCTGGCTTATCCCATTAGACACGGCTGTTACACGCCTGGTTGCCGGGCGAACTGCTTGTTCGTCGTTGATCGTCGGCCTTTGGTCGTTGGCCGAAACCGAGGCTGCTGCTGTGCTGGCGGCAACGACTGACCAAAGACGAACGTCCAAAGACCAACGACCACCGACCAATTTTCTATTCTCGCATCTTTCCACAATATCTGCGAAAAACCGGCACACAACGGCCCTTACCTTTGTACCTGACTGGTCAATAAAGCTTACCTTGAAGCGCCGCCGTTGTTTGTCAAGAAGTGTAAAACGAAAAATCACGCTGAACCATTGTGCAGCAAGCACTTACATAGCTTCAGGGAGGATCAGCGCAAGTGCTCGAGTTGGACTTTCTGACCGTGCTCGTGGATCGCGGCCACGATGTCGAGGGCGACCGCGAGGGCGCGCCGTCCGTCTTCGAATGAAACCAGGGGCTTGGAACGGGTTCGCACCGCCTCCAGGAACGATCGGAGCTCAGCCCGCAACGGTTCTTCCGCCACGATCGCAGGTTTGGCCACCTTGATCTGCGGATTCACCGAAGGCATTCCCGCCCCCTCGCCTGGCTCGCCCACGCTGAAGACGAGTACCTCCTGGCGGCTGTAGTCGAGCGAAATATATTGCCGTGGCTGAAAAAAACGCAGCTTGCGGACGCGTTCGGTGGAAACCCGGCTGGCGGTGAAATTGGCGACGCAACCCGACTCGAACTCCAAGCGAACGTTGGCGATATCGGTTTTGCCGGAAAGAATGGGCAGGCCCACGGCACGAATTTCCTTCACCGGCGATTTCACCAGCGAAAGCACCACGTCGAGATCGTGAATCATGAGATCGAGAATCACGTCCACATCGAGCGATCGTGGAGTGAACACGCTCAGCCGGTGAACTTCAAAAAACATGGGCTGGGTGATGAGAGGCGCCGTGGCGCGAACCGCCGGATTGAAGCGTTCGAGGTGTCCGACCTGGCCGACGCGATTCAAACTCTGCGCTAGGCGGACCAGTTCGTCGGCCTCCGCCAGCGAAGCCGCCAACGGTTTCTCCGCCAGGACGTCGACTCCGGCTTGCATGAGAGACCGAGCCGTCTCCAGATGCTGCACCGTGGGTACGGCTACAGACGCGGCCTGCACTTCGCTGTGCGTGGTTACCAGTTGCTCGATGGACCCAAAGGCGCGGCAACCGAATTCGCTGGCTACAGCGTCGGCCCGCGCTATATCCGGGTCCACCACCCCCACCAGGCGGACCGCTTCGCCCTGCTGGGCAAGCTGGTGGTAGATGCGGGCGTGGTTGCGTCCGAAGGCGCCCACGCCGACGACCGCCACGTTGATGATGTTGTCGCTCAGCTATGAATCCCCGTATCCCCGATGCCGGCGTCATCCTGAGAGACTTTAGTCCCAAAGGATCTGGCGAGCATCCCCATAAACGTGGACCGAGCGCATATCCGCTCCACGCCAGATCCTTCGCAAGCTCAGGATGACAACCTGCAGTTGCGGAAGACGTTCACTCCGCGGCCTTCTTCAGCAGAGCGATCTGCCCGGCATGATAAAGCTCGTGCTGCACGACGCCGCTGAACATGTAAAAAAAGTTGTAGTAGTTCTGGCTCTTGCCCGGGACCTGTTCCCCCAGGCGCGAATCGGGAAAGGCGGCCACTGCCTTGATCAGTTCGTGGTGAGTGCTCTTGATGGAATCGATCGCGTGGCTCCAGGCAGCTTCGCTAGTATCTTTCACCGGCGGAAAATTCTGCTCGTCCGTGAGGGTTACAGCCGTGCCCCCAATACGGCGGCGGACGGCATCATCCCAGGCGGCGATGTGCAGAAGAATCTCCCAAATGCTGTGGGCGTTTTTGATCGGCCGCGCGGCCGCCGTCCTGGCATTCACTCCGGCCAGCAGTTCAAGAATGGAATCCCCGTGCCAGGCATTGCCTTCGAAGGCGCGGCGGATCTGATCGGCGAGACGGAACGTTTCAGTCATGGAGCCCTCCAAATCGTCGCCTGAACCATCGCGACATGCTAGTCAGCCACTATCGTGATCTCCACCGCGTCGGCCGCGGCAATAATGGCATTCCCCTCCAGCAACAGGCATTTCCCCGCGTCAAGGGCCAGGCAAGTGGCTCCCGCCTGGCGCATTACTTCGATGGTTTTCAATCCGACCACCGGCACATCAAAACGCATATCCTGATTCGGTTTGGCGATTTTCACCACGGTAAGCCCGCGGCCGAGCGTGGACGCCTCTCCGCCCAGCGACCGCATGATTTCCCCGGCGCGTGCAATGGCGGCGTCGGTGCCCTCCATGGCTTCGACGGCAACACAGGCTGACTCGGCGACCACGACTGTCTGACCAATATCATACTGCGCCAAATGGCGGGCCACGGCGCGTCCATATTCAATGTTCTTTTTTTCCTGCGGCGTGGGAGGACGTTTTGTAAGCACGCCGGCCCGGGCCAGCAACGGCTCCAGGAACGAAGTTGAATTCTCCAGCGTGATGCCCTCCTCGGCCAGCGTCTGGGCGACCGCGCCCAGCAGCGAGTCAGTGTTTCGTGTGCCCAGCGAGAGCAGCAGCTTGGCCAGCTTCCAGTCGGCACGGATGCTGGAGAAAATCTGCTTGTGCTTTACCTGCCCCGCCATGATGGCGCGACGTACGCCTTCCCGCTGGAAAGTTTCGATCAGCCGGGACAATTCGCCCAGCGAGAGCCAGTGCACCGCGGCAGCCCCGTGTTGCTCAATTTCCGGAAACGCCTCTTCCTTGATGGCAGCCACAATGACGTCGAATCCCTGGGCGCGTGCCGCGTCCAGCACCAGCAAGGGAAAGGTTCCGTTTCCGGCGATGAGACCAATTCGTTCCGGCATGATTAAGAATCTGGCTGTACGCTCTTCAAACTTCGTCTCCCTGTCATCCTGAGCGAAGCGGAATGTTTCGCTTGCGAAACATTCCCGGAGTCGAAGGACCCCTATAGACTCACGAATCCCGGGCCAGGCAGCGATCCTTCGAATCCGCAGAAAGTTCGCAAAGCGAACTTTCTACTCCGCTCAGGATGACAAAGTCGGACACATGCTTGCTTGTGCTTCCCATCACGTAGCACAATCCTTTCAACCGCGGATTCGTCGGAGAAACGCATGGCTGAAACACCGCCCATCATCCAGTACCCGTCAGGATACATGTGGGGAGCAGCCGTACGGGCAGCGGCGAGGCATCGTTTCAAGTTTTCCATCCGGTGCGAAAGCGGCTTCAAGGCACTGCTCAAATCGGGCCTTGAAACCCACAAAGTTGGTTTGTACGAGTTCGCGGAACGCAAGGCCGAAGCCCAGGGCAACGTCGAGAAACTGGTTCGGGCCATGATCAATGCGCAACTGACGAAAGATCCGGCGGTTGACATCCTCGACGAATGGACAATCTTTCACGTTCTCTACGACGAGAAGTTGTGTCCCGGGCTTTGGCCGATCTGCTAGAAACTTCAGGCCTGCCTACTTGATCACGCCGCGTTCCGAGGCTTCGATGAATCTTATCAGCATGTCCACGTCTTCCCCCCGATCGGGCTCGGACTTCATTCGCTCCAGCGCCTGCGAGGTGTTGAGCTTGGAGGCGAGCAAAAGCTTGTAGGCATGATGAATCTTGCGAATGCGCTCTTTGCTGAATCCCCGCCGCTCCAGGCCCACGGCGTTGAGTCCATACGCGTGGGTGTCCCGCGCCGCCGCCGTCTTCGAGAACGGCAGGACATCCCGCGTAATGGTCGTGCCGCCGCCAATAAAGGAGTGCGCGCCGATGCGTACGAAGTGATGCACCGGACAAAGCGCCCCCACCACCGCCCATTCACCGACCGTGATGTGGCCTCCCAGGGTTGCGGCATTGGCCAGGATGACGTGGTCCCCGATGACGCAATCGTGCGCGATGTGAGTGTAAGCCATGACCAGCGTGTGACTGCCAACGCGGGTCACTCCGCCGCCTTTGACCGTGCCCCGGTTGATGGTGACAAACTCACGAATCTCGTTGTGGTCGCCGATCTCGAGTCGGGTGGGCTCTCCGGCGTAGGTGATGTCCTGGGGCGCCATGCCGATCGAACAGAAGGGAAAGAACCCATTGTCCGACCCGATTTTTGTCGGTCCTTCGATGGTGACGTGCGAAACCAGATGGCAGCCTTCGCCAAGTTCGACTTCCGGCCCAATCACGCAATAGGGACCGATCTTGCAGGAGGGATGAACTTTCGCGCGGGCATCGACTATGGCAGTGGCATGAACACCCACGGAAGATTGAGCCCTGGAGTCAGGCTGCGATGTATTGCTTGGCTGCGGGCGTTTGGCCATACGAGAGCTTATTCCGGCTCGTCCGTCTCCGCGTTTGCGCCATCCGACCCGCCACGCCCGCGGGCGCTTTCGACCAGTTGGCAACTGACGATGGCTTCGGCCACGCGCTTGGCGCCGACGTAAACCATTCCCTCCATGCGAACAGCGATCATGTTCGCCCGGACACGCCAGTTCTTCAGCTCAACTTCGATGCGCAACTGGTCGCCGGGCACCACCGGCCGGCGGAACTTGGCCCGCTCGATCCCGGTGAACATGATGAGTTTGTCCTTCGGGTCTTCTACTTCCGTGAGCAACAACGCCCCACCCGCCTGGGCGATGGCCTCCACAATCAGCACCCCCGGCATGATGGGCAGACCAGGAAAATGCCCGGCAAAAAAGGGCTCGTTAATGGTCACATTCTTGATGGCCACAATGCGCTGCTTACGCTGGATTTCAATCACGCGGTCGATCAACAGAAAGGGAAAGCGATGCGGCAAAATGTGGAAAATATCGACGATGTCCAGCGTAGTCTTTACCGGCGCCGGAGAAGCGGTCGCTGGATGAGCGATGTCGGTCATTTTCTCTCGTCAGGTTCTGCTCGTCAGGAGCAGGATTATACTGTACCGCGACTCAGCTGCGGAATACTGCGAGAATAACGCAAGGGACCAGTGTGAATCCTTCCCACTTATCCGAGGCATCATGCTGAGCTTGCGAAGCATCTGGTGTGCAGCGCATGTGCGGCTGGTCCACGGTTAAGCAGGTGCGCGCAGGATCCTTCGGGCTGAAGTCCATCAGGATGACCCCGGGTCCGTGGAATTGTTCAAACTGAAAGAATGCACTTATGAAGAAAAAGGTCCTCAAGAAGCCACAGTCATCTCAGCCCGCCTCCAGCGAAACTGCCAATCGACAGCGCTTCTTCGCCGAGCGCAGAGATGCCATCACCGAAACCATCCGCCAGTTGGTAGAAATCGAATCCCCCAGCGACAACAAAACGGCAGTGGACCAACTGGGCGCGCTTCTGGCCGGCCGCTTCGAGAAAATCGGCGGCCACGCAAAATTCCACCGCGTTCAGGATTTCGGCGACCATCTGCAAGTGGACTTTGCCGGCGCGCGCAGCGGCAAGCCGGTCCTGCTCCTGGGCCACGTTGATACCGTCTATCCCATGGGAACGCTCTCGACCATGCCATGCCGCATGGCCGACGGACGGCTCTGGGGGCCGGGCGCGCTCGATATGAAGTCCGGCATTGCGGTGGTCCTTTATGCTCTTGAAGCACTGCGCGCATGGCACAGTGACAATGTGCCGAGGCCGGTCACGGTGCTTCTAGTTTCGGACGAAGAAGTTGGGAGCGGCTCCTCCCGCCGCATCACGGAAAGTCTGGCCAGAAAATCCGAGGCCGTGCTGGTACTGGAGCCCGCTTACGGAATGAAGGGCGCCCTGAAGACCGCCCGCAAGGGCGTCGGCGAGTACACCATCAGAGTGACCGGGAAGGCGGCGCACTCCGGCCTGGATTTCGACAAAGGCGAGAGCGCCATCATTGAACTGGCAAAGCAAATCACGGCCATCTCCAGACTGGTGGACCTGAAGCGCGGACTCACCTTGAATGTGGGGATGGTCTCCGGGGGCACTCGCACCAACGTGATTCCAGCCAAGGCCACCGCTTCTCTCGATGTGCGCGTGGCGCGCCTGAAGGACGTCCCCGGAATCGACCGCCAGCTGAAAGCGCTCAAACCCTTCAACCGCAAATGCAAGCTAGAAATCACGGGAGCCGTAAACCGTCCCCCCCTGGAACGGAGCGCTGGAGTCGCCATGCTGTACCAGAAGGCTTCCGAGATTGCGAAACAACTGGGCTGGAAGCTGGAAGAAGCGTCCGTCGGCGGGGCCTCGGATGGAAACTTCACCGCCGCCCTGGGAATCCCCACGCTGGATGGCCTCGGAGGGGTAGGAGAAGGCGCCCATGCCCCTCACGAATCCGTGATCATTTCTGAATTGCCGCGCCGGGCAGCGCTGCTGGCGGAACTGATCGAACGCGCCTAAATGTGGGCGCGGGCGACTCGCCCGCGAGGCTGCGTCTCAAACGTTGTCCGCCCAAAGCAGCGTTAACCGCACATACTTTGACTACAGCCACCATGTAGCCTAGAATTTCCACAGGGTTCCTCGCCAACTCATAGTGCGCTCAGCGAGCGCTTGGCAAACCCGCTAGGGAGGTTTTATATGCCTGGAAAACTGGGGTTGCCGGAAATACTGATCCTTTTGGCCATTGCGCTTCTGATCTTTGGACCAAGCAAGCTGGCCGACCTGGGCAAAGGACTGGGCGAAGGCATCAAGAATTTCAAGTCAGCGGTAAAAGACGGGGAGCAGGACGCGGACAAGAAGACCTAGGTCGACCCGACGATAGGGCCGGCGCTTCCTGAAGTTCCACCACTAATTCCCCCGCCCATCAGCCCGTGTTCCTGCAGCATCCTGAACACGAGCGCCACGGGCAAGCCCACCACGTTGAAATAGTCACCATCAATACGCGGAATCCAGCGCGAGGCGATGCCCTGGATGGCGTAGGCGCCGGCTTTGTCCATGGGTTCGCCGGTTGCGATATAAGAACGGATATCTTGCTCGGTGAGCGAATTCATCGTTACCTCGGTGGTTTCGGAGCGAGTGTCTTCAAACCCGGTTTCCAGTTTTTGGTTCCCAGTTCTCAGTCCGGCGAGGCAAACGCCGGTGGTGACCTGGTGAGTTCGTCCGGAAAGCAGACGAAGCATGCGCATGGCGTCAGCTTCATCGCGAGGCTTGCCGAGAATCTCGCCTTCGACGACGACAAGGGTGTCCGCGCCGAGAACTAGCTTGCCGGGCTGCTGACGGAGCGCAGCCTGTGCCTTCTCTCGCGCCAGGCGTTCTGCGCAATCGCGCGGTTTCTCTCCCGGATGTGGTAGTTCAGGAATGTTGGCGGGGCAGACGGTGAAGGGAATGCCTGCGCTGCACAACAACTCCTGTCGGCGCGGAGACGCGGAAGCGAGTACGAGCATGGCCTCAAATTGTACCGGACGTGAGGCGCCAGCCCGCTGTCCGCCGCCCGAGCTCTGCCCTGTTAGAATCACATGTTGACCGCTGCACCCATGGACGCCGCCTTTCTTCGCAATTTTGCCATCATTGCTCACATCGATCATGGCAAATCCACGCTGGCTGATCGCCTGCTGGAGTTGACCGGGGCGCTGACTGCGCGCGAGATGCAGGCCCAGGTACTCGACTCCATGGACCTGGAGCGGGAGCGCGGCATCACCATCAAGGCGCACGCGGTCCGAATGATGTACACCGCGCAGGATGGCCACACCTATCAGCTCAACCTGATCGACACCCCGGGTCACGTCGATTTTTCCTACGAAGTCTCGCGCGCGCTGGCATCCTGCGAAGGCGCGCTTCTGGTCGTGGACGCCTCGCAAGGGGTGGAGGCGCAGACCCTGGCGAATGCATATCTCGCGATCAACCATCGCCTCGAAATCATTCCCGTCATCAACAAGATCGACCTGCCCAGCGCCGATGTGGAGCGCACCAAGGAGATGATCGAAGGCGCGGTCGGACTCGACGCCTCCGACGCGGTGCTGATCAGCGCCAAGACCGGTCAGGGCGTGCCCGACGTTCTGGAAGCCATCGTGAAGCGTGTGCCCCCGCCCAAAGGCAATCCGGACAACCGGCTGCAGGCGTTGATTTTCGACTCCTGGTTTGATCCCTACCGCGGCGTGATCGTGCTGACGCGGGTCTTCGAGGGGACCATTCGCAAGGGACAAAAAATCCGGCTGATGTGGAATGGAAGAGTGTTAGAAGTGGAAACCCTCGGCGTCCTCACCCCCAAGCCGGTGGAGGTGGATGAACTGCGGGCCGGCGAAGTCGGCTTTTTGATGGCCAATAGCAAGACTGTGGCTGACACGAAAATCGGCGACACCATCACCGACGAAGCCAACCCCGCCATCGAACCACTGCCCGGCGTCGAAGAAATCAAGCCCATGGTTTTTGCCGGCCTCTACACCGTGGACGCGCACGAGCACACCCAACTCCGCGAGGCGCTGGAAAAGTTGCGGCTCAACGACTCGTCGTTCTTTTTCGAGCCGGAGAGTTCAGTCGCACTAGGATTTGGCTTTCGTTGCGGCTTTCTCGGCTTGCTGCACATGGAGATCATCCAAGAACGATTGGAACGCGAGTTCAACCTGGAGCTGATCACCACCGCTCCGGGCGTCCGCTATAAGATCACTAAAACCGACGGCGAGTTGATCGAGGTGGACAATCCTTCACGCTGGCCGAACCCAAGCGAGATTGCCAAGGTCGAAGAACCGGTGATCCTGGCCACGATTCTTACCAATGAAGAATATGTAGGTGGAATTCTGAAGCTGGTAGAAGACAAGCGCGGCAAGCAAAAGACTTTTGAATACGTGAGTTCCTCGCGCGTGATGCTGCACTACGAACTGCCGCTCAACGAAATCGTGCTCGATTTCTATGACCGGCTAAAGTCCGTCTCCCGCGGCTATGCGTCGCTGGATTATCACCTGGCGGATTATTGGGAATCGCCCATGGTAAAACTCGACATTCTGGTGGCGGGCGAGCCGGTGGACGCGCTTTCAATCATCGTGCACCGCGATTTTGCCTACGAGCGCGGGAAGGCGCTGGTTTCCAAAATGCGCGAGCTGATTCCCCGGCAAATGTTCGAGGTGGCAATCCAGGCCTCGATCGGGGCAAAGATCATTGCCCGCGAAACCGTATCAGCCATTCGCAAGAATGTGATCGCCAAGTGCTACGGCGGCGACATTTCGCGCAAGCGCAAGCTGCTGGAAAAACAAAAAGAAGGCAAGCGACGAATGAAGCGCATCGGCCGCGTGGATATTCCGCAGGAAGCGTTTCTAGCGGTGCTCAAAGTGGGCGAGGGAGAATGAACCCGGGTTCGCCCAGATAAACCACCCTAGCAGGCACAAAATCCGTACGACACCAGCCACTCGAATTCGTACTCGTTTGAAAATATGACCATGGTATAATGACCATGGTTGTGGAGGCTGAAATGAAGACAATGCCCGCGGGTATGTTCAAGACGAACTGTCTCGCCGTCATGGACGAGGTCAAGGCAAAGCGGGAGACCGTCGTAATCACCAAACATGGACAGCCAGTAGCGATGCTCGTTCCGGTCAAAACCGCCGTGGACGACATTTTCGGGTTTTTCAGCAATCGCGGCCGCATCACCGGCGACGTGGTTTCCCCGGCCCTTTCCCCGGAGGAGTGGGGCGAGCTGCGATGATTCTGGTTGACACCCACGTTGTGCTTTGGCTGGCGCTGGAGCCCGCTAGGATTTCCAGGAAGGCCTGCGCGGTCATTGAGGAAAACCGTCACAGTGGCGAGGGGCTGGCGATATCCGATATGACTTTGCTGGAGATCGCTGTGATCGAAAGCAAACGACGTATCCAGCTGAGCGCCAGCCTGGAAACGTTCCTGCTAGAGGTGGAGTCGAGGTTTGTTGTCCTGCCGATCTCCGGCCGAATTTGCGTGCGCGCCATGGGATTTCCAGCCAGCTACCCCAAAGATCCGGCAGACCGAATCATCGGAGCCACCGCCTTGGTGGAGGGAATCTCTCTGGTCACCGCAGACGAAGACATAAGGAAATCCAAAGCAGTTCGCACCGTCTGGTGAGCTACTCCGTCCAGTCAAATGAACGGGTCACGGCTTTCTTCCATAGCCGGTACATTTCCGCGCGCTTTCCCTCATCCAGGCTCGGGTTCCAGGTTTGGCCCACTGACCATCGCGCCCGCAGGTCGTCGGTGCTCTTGTAAAAGCCAACTGCCAGGCCGGCAGCGTAGGCTGCGCCCAGAGACGTGGTTTCTTTGATCAGGGGCTTTACCACCGGACGGTTCAGGATATCGGCTTGAAACTGCATCAGCAGCGCGTTATCTACCATGCCTCCGTCCACGCGCAGGACATCCAGGGCGATGCCGGAGTCTTGTTCCATGGCTTCGACCACTTCGCGGGTCTGGAATGCAGTCGCCTCCAGTACGGCCCGCGCCAGGTGCCCTTTGTTGACGTAACGGGTCAGGCCCGCGATCACGCCACGGGCGTTGTGCTTCCAGTAAGGCGCGTAGAGACCGGAGAACGCCGGCACAAAATAAACGCCGCCGTTGTCTTCCACCGTGCGGGCCAGAGTTTCAATCTCGGGACTGCTTCCGATCAACCCCAGATTGTCGCGTACCCACTGCACCAGCGCGCCGGTGATAGCGATGCTGCCCTCAAGCGCGTATCGTGCCGGCTCCTTGCCAAATTTGTAGGCAACGGTGGTGAGCAGGCCACAGGTGGAGCGTACGGCACGCTCCCCGGTGTTCATCAACAGGAAGCAGCCGGTGCCGTATGTGTTCTTGGCCTCGCCGGACTTGAAGCAGGTCTGGCCCACCAGCGCGGCCTGCTGGTCGCCCAGGATCCCTGCAATCGCGACTCCCTTGGCAGCCCCGATTTTGACTATCCCATAGGCTTCGCCGCTCGAACAGATGCGCGGCAACATCGTCCGGGGAACGCCGAATGCATCCAGCAAGTCTTCGTCCCAGGAAAGGGTATCGAGGTCCATTAACTGGGTGCGACTGGCGTTGGTGACGTCCGTGATGTGAAGCCCACCGTCGGTGCCGCCAGTGAGGTGCCAGGTTAGAAAGGAATCGATGTTGCCGAAAATTACTTCTCCGGCTTCTGCCTTCTTGCGGACGCCGGGCACATGGTCGAGCAGCCAGCGAATTTTGAGACTGCTGAAATAGGTGCTGAGAGGCAGTCCGGTCTTGGCCCGGAAGCGGTCGGCCCCGCCTTCACGCGAAAGTTCAGCGACGTAGTCATCTACACGCGTGTCCTGCCAGACCAGGGCGTTGGCCACGGGCTTGCCGGTCTTGCGGTCCCACAGCACGGTGGTCTCACGCTGGTTGGTGATGCCAATCGCTGCCAGGTCGGCGGCGCGGAGCTTGCCCTGCTCGAGCGCCTGGGCGATCACATCCTGCGTGGACTGCCATATTTCCTCGGGATCGTGCTCTACCCACCCCGGCTGCGGATAAATTTGTTCGTGCTCTTTTTGTGCCGACGCTACGGTCTTACCGGCTGCGTCAAACACACAGAAGCGCGTGCTGGTCGTACCCTGATCGATTGCTCCGATGTAGTTGGCCACGCGGGCTATGGTAACGGAGGCCACGTCGTGGGGCAAAGTGGACGAAGGATGGAGGATGGAGGACGGGCGTCTCGCCCGTCTAATGCCTGGCGGAAAATTGGAAGGCGATGTAGAACAACTGCACAATGGTCAATCCCACGATCACATAAGTTGCAATTTCCATCCGCCGGCCGGATTCCCTTACACTCTTCACCACTTCGGCCATATCCGTCGTCGCTTGCAGCAACTTGTCGGTGAGTTCATCGAGATGGTCGGTGGCGCTGCGCATCTTGTCCAGCACGCGCGAGGTATCGACCAGGGCGGTCGCCGCCCGCTCGCTGTTGCGCAGATCGAGTTCGGTCTTGCAGGCAGCCCACCACGGGCTTCCCGGCGGATTGTCGTACATGCGCTGCCGTATCTCCTCCGAGGAGCGCGAGCGGAGAAGTTGCACCAGGGCCTGGATCGTGTCGCTGGTCTTGGGATCGAGAGTCGGAGTCGCCATAGTCGAATGAGAGACATTTCATAGTAGGACCCGTCGGTAACCTTGGACAGGTAACGGAAGACCATGCAGATTTTGCTCAAGGACGAAGCACAGCCTTGGACAACTAGTTGTTTGAGCGCAATGGCGTCTCATTTCGAGACCGCGATGCCCGTTTTTCTGGCGCCCCCCTAACCCGTTCTTTCCAGCTCTGCCCGGTCCCATTTCGCCAGGTTGGCCCCGGCCTCGTATGTGCTTTGCAGAAATTCGAGCAGGGCGGATCGCGGTGCAGGGGACGTACGAATGTCGTCGTACATCAGAAAGAATTCCTTCATCCCGGAGTGATAAAACGCCTTGGCCGGACGGACCGGGCTTTGCCCATATCCGGCCGGCTCCGGGGCAGCGTAGGCATAGAACGCCGGGCCTTTGATCTCGCCGCCGCCCGGCCAGAACCCTGCGCTGATCACCTCGTGCGAGTAGGCCTCGCGCGTGATCAGGTCAGCGCCCTCGCGCTCTGGGGCTCGCCGTCCGGAAAAGCGCGTAACCGCCAAATCGAAACTTCCCCAGAAGAAATGCACGGGGCTGTTCTTGCCAATGAAGCGCGAACGGAATTCCCTGAAAATGCTGTCCACCACCAGCAGGATGCGCCAGAAGCGGGTCACGTATTCCGGATCGTACGACGCATGCTGGATATCACGATCAAAGGCAATCGGGTTGGGAATTTCAACCGGCATGTGCCAGATCTTTACTTCAATTCCGAGCTCTGCCAGCGCTGCCATGAACTCCTTGTAGAAATCGGCCACGGAACGCGGCGCCAGTGGAATGGTCTTGTCCTGACCTTCACTGGTCTGGATGACGAGGTTGTGCCGGAGAAAATCGAACTCCACCTCGAAGATGCCGCGTTGGTACGGTATGGCTGAAGTGGTGAGACCGCGCGGGCTGATGTACAGGGGCACTTCCCACCAGTGATTGACCAGCGGGCTTTGCGCCAGGCGGACTTTGCCCACAATCTGGGTCCACATGTGCAGCGTGGCGTAAGTATCCTGCCAGGCTTCGAGCGGCAGAGCGGGCCACGATTCGGGCTTCGCAGTGAAATCGTCCTGGCTTATCGGTCTCTCCTGGCTGCCGCCTCTTGCAGACTCCACGGCGCACCTCCCTGAAGCCATCAGGGTACTACTATTTTGCCGGCACTGAGGACGGAGCAGGCTGCCCGGCGCTGGCCTGAACCAGCTTCTCGACTGATGGAGCGACCATGATCAGCAGTTGGGCCTGCGCCTTTTTGGCCTGCTCGACCAAGGCCAGCTGTGCGGTTACCCAGGCGGCCGGTGCGGGCTCGCTGCGATCGAGATAATCGAGAGCAGCCAGACCTGCGGCCCCGAGCGCCGAGAGGCTCTGCGAGACCGGCGCGACTTCCTTGAGCAGAAGAGATTTTTCGAACTGGGATTGAAGCTCAACCTGGTTGTCGCGCCAGCGATTGAGTAATTCTCTGACCCTGGCTTCCACGCCCGGCTTGGCCGCGCCGCCGACCAGTTCATTCACGGCATCGGTAAACTGCCTGGCAGTTGCACTTTCCGGCCGCACCGCGTCCACCACGCGGTTCAGCGGAGAAGCGCTGGTGGCCGGCGCCGGCGCGGTTTCTTCCCGGGTGTAGTCCTTCACCGGTTCGAGGACATCGGCCAGAGCTTTGAGGCCTGCGATGTTGTCCGTCCCGGCAATGCGACGGAGCATGGGATCGTAACTTGAATTGTGGGTCAGGCCCAGCCCGTCCAGCCATCGGCTGGTCACCGCCATGCGCTGGTACATCGAGTTCACATCGCGCACATCCTGTGGCGACCATAGTCTTTCGGCGATGGCCGCGGTGCGGGGCCAGATGCGGGAGTCGACATTTTCCGGCGAAACATACTCAGACCACATGCAAGCCTCGCCGCCCAGGATGCGTTTTTGCTCCTCCGGCGTCAGGCTGGCGGCGGCGCCACTCTGCGGCTCGGTCGCGTAGTGCCGTTCCGCCGACCACATCAAGTCAACGTAATAGCCGGACGACAGCAATCCGCGATAGCCTTGCTTCGCCGCCTGCGCCAGAGAGTCCGGCCCGCGCCACGATTGAATCACGATGTCCTTAGGCAGATCGGGACGAAGAATTTCATCCCACCCCAGCATGGTCTTTCCATGCTTGGCCACGATTTTCTGTACACGCTGGTTGAAGTATGCCTGCAGGTCGTTGTTGTCCTTCAACCCATGGACGTGCATAAAAGACTGGATCTTGGGATTCGCGTCCCACTCCTTGCCGTTTACTTCATCGCCGCCAATATGAAAAAACTGGTCGGGGAAGAGTCCTGCCATCTCGCCGATAAATTTGTCGAGAAACTTGTAGGTCTCCTCTTTGGTCGGATCCATGGCCGGATCGAAAACGCCCCACTGGCGCTCGATCTGGTAAGGCCCCGGCCCGCTGGCCAGCTCTGGATAGCCGACAAACCAGGCGGTAGAGTGCCCGGGCATATCGAATTCCGGGACCACGCGAATACCGCGCTCGCGGGCGTACTTTATCAGGTCACGGACTTCATTCTGCGTGTAATAAAGCCCATCCGAGCCCATCTCCTGCAGCTTGGGAAATTTCTTGCTTTCAATCCGGAAGCCCTGGTTTTCCGAAAGATGCCAGTGAAAGACATTCAGCTTCACCGCTGCCATGCCGTCCAGGTTGCGCTTCAGCACATCGAGCGGGATAAAGTGGCGTCCCGCATCAATCATCAATCCACGCCAGGAAAAGCGTGGACTGTCCTCGATCGACACGGCGGGAACGGCGAAACCATCGCTCGAAGTCCGCACCAACTGCAGTAAGGTCTCGAGTCCGCGCATGACGCCGAGCGTTGTGGGCGCCTTCAGCTTGGCGCCGGAATCGCTGATATCCAGCTTGTACGATTCGTCTTCGCCCAACTCCTGCACTTGCTTGGTCCCGCCGGCAGCCTGAATGACCAGAGTGCCGCTGGCGGAATCGGTGACCTTCATGTCGATGGGGGGCATCCCGGTTTGCTGGCGAAGCTGGCCGAGAAAAATCTCAACCACGCGATCCAGCCGCGCCTCGTGATGACCAGCGAGCGAGACAGAAAAGGTTCGATCGATCACAAGCCGGCCATTGCCCGCCTGCACCTTTTCCGGCAGGGGCATGAGGTTCAAAGACTGCTGCGCCTCAACCACGGATGTGAATATCGCACACAACATCACCGTCGCCAGGATAGTTCGCACGATTTGCCCCCGATTTTCCCAGTCTGCCCTTACGAAGATAGCGTGAATTCGGCAGCATAGTGGAAACCGTCGCCGAGGCGCAAATCTTCTTGCCGCGCGCTTGGTGGCTAGTCTTGGATTTCGCACTGATAGAAGGCGTCATCCTGGGCCCTGCGAAGGATCTGGCGTGCATCGAGACCATTGTGGGCCCACGCGCGCATCAGCCTCACGCCAGATCCTTCGGGACTGAAGCCCCTCAGGACGACGCCGTGTAAAGGAGGAACTACATCGTGGAGACAAGAGAATCGATGTACGTACTACCCTTCGGCGACCATTTCACTGTAGCAGCCCAGGGCCACGCCCCAGAGACAGGGCTCAGAGGCCAACCTCTGCAAGCCAATCTCGCCGGCGCTGCAGGTGCCCTGCATCCCTGTCCATACCACGCGGAACTGCGCTTTTTCCCCGTCCATCTGCACTTCCAGGATTTCGCCGGGCTTGATCTGGCGACGCATTCCCTGGACCACCGCGCCGGTGCTGCTCAGGTTTTTGACGCTGGCCAGTTGCATGAAGGGCAGGTCATGCGCGTCCACGCCCCAGATTCGTACGGGCAGACATGCGGTGACCCGAGGATTGCGACGACGATCCATCCCGTGCTCCTTATGCCTCGAAGGCTTAACTTCGAGGCTTGCTGCTTTGGGGATGGTACGGGGATGGGATGGAGAAGAAAACTTACCCCGGTCACGCTCACCTGGTGCCTGTGGTCACGCAGTTAACTACTTGCTGCACATATATTTAGAGTGAATTAACGAGGCGTACCCGGTTCAATTGGGAAGCGAACAGGAGCCGGGTCCGCGCGGGTCGCCACAGGAGCCACAGGCGCGGGTTGACCCCGCCGAGGCAGTCGAACCGCCCTTGGCGCTCACGGCAAATACCGAGAGCTGCGGCGCCAGCTTGCTGCCGTGGCACTTGGGGCACTCCGCCTTCTGCTGGCCATAGACCAGGGCTTCGAACTGGTGATCGCATTCCTTGCAGATGTATTCGAAAATAGGCATCGCTGTGACTCCTTTACGACAGCCTGCGCAGCCGGCACCCACACCCATTTAAAATCATGAAGTGGAGACTGTGCAAACGAAAACGGACGCCTTTGTAGCGCGGCGTGGCCTGAGCGGCGGACATCGCCAGACCCTGGCCAGCTTCTTTCTCTCGCACCGCGCCGCTCTGCCTCCCGCCGAGGCGCGTTTTATCGACGTTGAGCCCGGCGTCAAGGTGTTGGCCCACTGTCACTGGCAAAGTGACCGGCAGAGCGCACTGACAGTCATCATCGTCCACGGCCTCGAGGGTTCAAGCGATTCCACTTACATGCTGGGGATCGCCGCCAAAGGGCTTGCCGCTGGAATGAACGTAGTGCGGATGAATCAGCGCAACTGTGGCGGCACCGAAGGCCTTGCTCCCACTCTCTACCATTCCGGCCGCTCGCAGGACGTCGCGGCGGTGGCCCAGAATCTGATCGACCAGGACCACATCTCGCGCTTTGCCCTGGCTGGCTTTTCCATGGGCGGCAATCTGGTGCTGAAACTGGCCGGCGAATGGGGAAGCGGGGGTCCAGCTCAATTCCGCGCCGTGGCGGCGGTCTGTCCCGCGGTCAACCTCGCTGCTTCGGCTGACGCTCTGCATCTGCCCAGCAACCGTCTCTACGAACTATATTTCTTATGGAACCTGAATCGCCGGCTGCGCGCCAAGGCGCGTTTGTTTCCGGGCGCGTTCGACACTTCACGCCTCCGTGGAATCCGCAGCCTGCGCGAGTTTGACGATCGAATCACGGCGTTCTATTGCGGATTTACCGGCGCCGATGATTATTACGACCGGGCCGCGGCTGCGCACGTGGTGGACCGGATCGCGGTGCCTACCTTCATTCTGAACGCCGCAAATGATCCTTTCATTCGCATCCTTCCAGAAACTCGCTGCAGGATCCTGAGCAATCCCCACATCACGTTCGTTGAAACCGAAGATGGAGGCCATTGCTCGTACTTGGCCAAACCCAACGGCAGCAGTGACGGGCGCTGGGCCGAGTCCCAGGTCGTAGAATTCCTGCGTCAGTTTTAGAAGACTGGGGACAGCCGCCCCCGGCTCTCCGGTCGAGCGAAGCTTGATTCGCTTTCCTATACAATCACGGCGGATGAAGTTCCCGCAGTCGATCCGCGTCGCCATCATCCTGTTGGCGCTCCCCCTCCTGCTTCTGGCAGAGCCCGTCTCCCGACTGCGCCCCACCGATTACGTTAACGATTTCGCCCATGTTCTCGATTCGACGACCGTCGCGCAGCTGGACAACATATGTCAGCAGATCGAGCAGAAGGCGCATGCGCAGATTGCGGTAGTCACGGTGAATTCCCTGGATGGCGCGGACATTGAAGGCTACGCCGTCGCCTTATACAAGCAGTGGGGCATAGGCAGCAAGGCCACGGACCACGGAGTCCTGATCCTGTTGGCGGTGCAGGACCGGAAATACCGCATCGAGGTCGGCTACGGACTGGAGCCGATCCTGACCGATGGCAAGGTTGGAGGCATCGGCCGCGAGGCGGTCCTGTTGCTCCGGCAGAATGATTACAACGGCGCCGTGGCGTTGATGACTTCCAGGGTCGCGGATGTCATCGCGCAGGACGCGGGCATCGAGTTGACCGGACCCCGTCCCGATTTTTCGGCACAACCCCGGGGCCAACCGGAGAGAGGGCTGTCAGGGAAACAACTCCTCATTCTCGGCGTAATTCTGTTGATCGTCCTGCTTACTCCCCTGCGCAGCGTCTTATTCTGGATCCTTCTTTCCGGGCTTGGTGGTGGTGGCGGCAGTTACAGAGGCGGCGGTGGAGGCTTCGGAGGCGGCGGTGGAGGTTTTGGAGGATTCGGGGGAGGCAGTTCCGGCGGCGGCGGCGCCAGCGGAAGCTGGTAGGCGAGACAGTTTGTAGCGCCGGTATTCTGTAGCGCCGGCGTCCCGCCGGCTGTCCCGAGGGCATCTTGCCCTCGGCGC
>JAIQFF010000260.1 GCA_020073395.1 Terriglobia bacterium | reverse complement strand
GTATAAGGCCGGAGGGCTGAAAGCGCACGGAGCCGGGAGGAAGTCCGAGGGGTTCGTAGTACCCGCGAAGGCGTGCAGTAAAACACGCGGGAGGGAAGGAGCCCTGCTTTGATCGGGCCTGGATGTGGGGGTAAGTGCGAGGGCATGCCGGCAACGGCCAAAAACCCCATCGATAAAGTACGACAACTCCAGATCCGGCTATGGATGTGTGCCAAGCGGAGCAGGACACGTCGTTTCCATGCGTTGTACGACCGGATCTACAGGAGTGACGTTCTGTGGAGAGCATGGATACGGGTGCGCAGCAACCAGGGGGCGGCGGGCGTGGATGAAGCCACGCTGCGATCCATCGAGGAACGCGGTTGCGGTCGATATCGGCCCGCCTTCATTTCGGCCTGTATCCCTTCGAGAAACTGCATCACTCCTCTGGTAGGCGTCGAAACGATCACGCTACGCCATTCCATTCCCATTCCGCAGTCGGGACCAGGGCCAGACCGACCGCCAGTTCCGCCCGCGGGTGTCACTGGATCAAGGCCGAACCCAGGTTATCTTTTGCGTTCGGGGAGTCATCTCACCGTTGCTGGCCAATATCTACCGGAACAAACTGGATCGGATCTGGGTTGCGCGATGTAGCGAGCTTGGGGTGCTGGTGCGGTATGCTGACGATTGTGCGCCACGAGCGCAGAGGGCCGAGGAGGGCCCAATGTGTGTAACTGTTTGACCGATGAGGGTAGGCCCCTCGGAACCGGCTTGCAGGAGCAGGTTCCAAACCACCTTCGGCGGCTGTGGTCAAAAGCCATGGTCGTGAGCACAGAAGGAAAAGGCCTGGGAAGAACCAGGTCAGGTGGCTGGCAAGGAGAGGACCGCAAGGGAACCACTGATGACGTGTCGAAAGCGTAGGGACGATGTCGAAACCGCAGGGAGTCGTTACTGCGGGACGAGCTTTGGCGGGGCCTGTTTACGGACCAGGGCGGCATCCGGCATTAAGGTGGCCTGAACTTGTCAGAGGCGGTGGAGCGGAACGTGGGAACCTGGGACTCCGATGGCAACGGAGAAGCCACAAGTGGAAGAACCACAAGGGCGAGAGTACGGAAGCGGAGCCCAGGGGCGGAGCAACCCGTAGTAGCGAGGAAATCCCCGAGAAAAGGATGGAGCAAAGGGGTTGCGTTATGGAGCTTTTATTCAATGTGCCAACCAGCAATGGGAGGAGCCGATGAGTAAAGCAAAGCCGTATGGTATTTCCAAGCAGGAGGTCTGGGAAGCGTACAAGCGAGTGAAAGCGAATCAGGGAGCGGCAGGGGTCGACGAGCAGTCGATTGCGGATTTTGAAAGGAACCTGAAAAGGAACCTGTACAAGATCTGGAATCGGATGTCGTCGGGCAGTTACTTTCCACCGCCGGTGCTCACGGTGAAAATACCGAAGGAGAGCGGAGGGGAAAGGAAGCTGGGTATACCGACCGTGTCGGATCGGATTGCGCAAATGGTGGTGAAGTCGAGGTTGGAGCCGGCGGTGGACCCGCTGTTCCATCCGGATTCCTACGGGTATCGACCGGGGAAGTCGGCGTTGGATGCAGTGGGGCAGGCACGGCAGCGATGCTGGCGCTATGACTGGGTTTTAGACCTGGACATCAAGGGCTTCTTCGATAACATCCCGCAAGATCTGCTGATACGGGCGGTGAAGAAACACGCGCAGGAGCAATGGATGGTTCTGTACATCGAGCGTTGGCTGAAAGCGCCAACGCAAGAGGAGGACGGCCAGGTGGTCCCACGTGTCAAGGGCACGCCGCAAGGTGGAGTCATCAGTCCCCTGTTAGCCAATCTGTTCCTGCATTATGCCTTTGATCGATGGATGACGAAGCAGTATCCGCAGTTGCCTTTTGAGCGGTACGCCGATGATGCCATCGTGCATGGCAGGACAGAGAAGGAAGTCCAGGAGGTTTGGGCGGCCCTAGCCGCGCGCTTGAAGGAATGTGGGCTGGAGCTTCATCCGGAGAAGACGAGGGTGGTCTATTGCAAGGATGATGATCGGCGAAGGAGGTACCCGAACGAGAAGTTCGATTTTCTGGGCTACACATTTCGGCCGCGGAGATCGAAGAATCGCTTTGGGAAGTTCTTCATCAACTTCAGTCCGGCAGTATCCGACAAGGCGGTGAAAGCGATCCGGTCAGAGATTCGAAGCTGGGACCTGCATCTGCGCAGCGACAAGCGAATCGAGGATCTGTCCCGGATGTTCAACCCGAAAATCCGAGGCTGGCTCCAATATTACGGGCGGTATTATCGCTCGGCGCTGTATCCGCCGATGCGCCAACTGGATCGATCGCTGGCCCGTTGGGCTGAACGGAAATACAAGAAGCTGCGAGGCCATTTGCGAAGGGCGACCCATTGGGTAGCGCGCATTTCGCGACGCGACCCGAAGTTGTGGGCGCACTGGCAGATGGGAGAGCGGCGTGGCGCCATGGCGGGAGCCGTATGAGCTGAGAGGTTCAAGTACGGTTCTGAGAGGGCCTCGGGGTGAGACTCCCCGGGGCTACTCACCTCGTCATCGGGTTCCAGCACCGGAAAGAAGCGGAGCGATTCCTGGAACAACTGCGGGGACGGCTGCGAGAGTTCGGACTGGAACTGCACCCGGAAAAGACGCGCCTGATACAGTTCGGGCGATTTGCCATCGAAGATCGACAGCGAAAGGGGGAAGGGAAGCCGGAAACCTTTAACTTTCTGGGTTTCACGCACATTTGCGGAACGGTACGCAAGACGGGCCGATTCACGGTGATGCGGAAGACTATCGGCAAACGAATGGCAGCGAAGCTGAAAGCAATCAAAGTGGAACTGCGCAGACGAATGCACGAGCCTATCAAGGACACCGGAGAATGGCTGCGCGCCGTAGTGCGGGGCTACTTCAACTATCACGCTGTGCCGGGGAATTTCCCCCGGTTGCGGTCGTTTCGGCACGATGTGATTCGCAGTTGGTGGCAAGCGGTGCGGCGGAGGGGGCAACGAGCACTCCGGCGTGACGTGTTTGACCGGATCGTGGCTCAGTATCTCCCGGCTCCCACGATTTTGCATCCTTATCCCTTGGAGCGGTTTTGCGCCAAACATCCGAGATAAGAACCGTGTGCGCTAATGAGCGCCCGCACGGGTCTGTGCGGGGGGTGCCGGGCAACCGGTATCCCTACCGCGGTCCTCGGTGGCGCGAGCGGTCTCAGGGTTTGGGCCGCCTTACTGCGCGCTTTTTCGGGCTGGCCTTCACCTCGGCGGGAGGAAGGTCGCTTAACTTGCCATAGTCCATTTGCAGCACCCGGTCCCCCACGTGGAAATAACGGTCATCGTGCGACACCACCACGACCGTCTTACTGGCGTTCTTCATTTCCGGCAGCAGCGTTTCGTAAAAATAGCGGCGGAACTGTGGGTCCTGGTCGGCCGCCACTTCGTCGAAAACATACACGGGCTTCTCCTCCAGATAGGACACCACCAGGGCAAGGCGCTTGCGCTGGCCGGTGGACAGATGGGTGTTGGTGAAGCGTCCGTCGCCAAAAGCCGTCTTGTTGGATATTTCCATCAACTGGAGCAAGGCGTTGACGCGCTCCGGCGCCGCGTCCCTCAGGCCGTGCAGTTTGTCGAACAGGTGGAAGTCCGAGAAAATGGCTGAAAACAGGTTGCGGTAGGATTGGATGTTGGCTGGGCCGATCAGCACATCGTCCACGCGGATGGCCCCCTGCTCGGCCCAGTACAAGGCGGTGAACAACTTCAGGAAAGTCGTCTTGCCGCTGCCGTTGCCGCCGACCAGGAACAGAATTTCACCCCGACGGATTTCGCCGTCGATGGGGCCGACCTGGAACGTGGCGTTGCCGTCGGGATCATGATAGGTGAAAGTTACTCCCTCGAACCGGATTGCTTTGAAGGAACTCAGGTCCACCGAGGGCGCGGCTTCGTTTTCGGCGGTCTTCGCCAAGGCCTCGTCCAGGGTCGTTTCCAGGCGCTGAAGGTTGTCCACCGTGACATTCACCTGCTGAAGCAGGGGGATCATCGTGACCACGTTGCTCAGAGGTCCGAAGAAGAACAGGATGGCGGCGACGATCTTGGTAGCCGATGATGAAAACGATGTCGCGATCACGGGAAGCGCAAAAGCGGCGGCCCCCAGCAGGATGACGAAGAACATCTCGACGAAGATGATATTGTTCGAGAAAAGAATATTGACGCGGGTGCGCACTCCGCGGACGCGCGTCGCGGTCGATTGGAATTCCTCAAAGACGTCGTCGCTTTTCAGTCTGTTGATGCGGACTTCCTTGAACCCTCTCAGCAACCCGCTGAGAGACTCGAACAGTTC
>JAIQFF010000259.1 GCA_020073395.1 Terriglobia bacterium | reverse complement strand
ACCACGGGATGCAGCACCCCCTGAGGCGAAGGGCCCGTTTCACACCTATACGCTGATTTGAGCAATCCACATCCCCCCCCAAGGAGACCACAATGAAAATTACACGTAGTTTGCTGACTGCGGTTCTGCTTTCAACTGGTTTCGCTTCGGCCCAGGTCTTCACCATAACGGATCTCGGTCCTGGCGTAATTCCGGCGGGGGTCAATGACAGGGGGCAAGTAGCCGCGATGCGCGGCGGTGTTCCTGGCGGTTCGCTGTGGACTGAGGAAGCGGGATTTACGGACCTCGCTCCACTTCCCGGCTTTCCGCTCAGCTTTACGCGGGGAATCAACAACCGTGGTGACGTGGTTGGCTATTCAGAGGAAGAGGAGAGCTCCAGTTTCCACGCGACTCTGTGGCCACATTCAGGCGGGACTGCGATCGACCTTGGATCGTCGGTCATCGGCAACACTAGCGCCAACGCCATCAATGACGCACGCCAGGCAACGGGAGATCTGGGCTGTTGCCGGTCCTTCTTGTGGACAAGGAAAGCTGGGATGGTCGACATTGGCCCGCCGCCAGCCGGTATCCTGTTTTACGAAGCTAGCGCCATAAGTGCGGATGGCACCGTGGTTGGGTCCATGGGTGATGACACTTCCGGAACTTCCTTTTTCTGGACCAAGGCGACGGGTATAAAGCAAATACCGATACCGTCGAGCTTCGCAACTGGAATCAACAGAGGCTTTGTGATCGGCGCTTCAAGTTGCCTGAAACCAAGTCTGTGCGATGCGAATAATCTCCATGCCTACATATGGCATCGCCATCTCGGTGCATTTGATCTGGGAACGCTGCCCGGAGACAACATCAGCCTTCCTTCCGGGATCAACTCCCGCCTCATGATCGTGGGTGCTTCCCAAAATAATACTACCGGGACGAGTACTGCTTTCTTCTGGAGCCCGAGCTTCGGAATGATCGATCTCAACAGGCTAATAAATGCCGAGGGCTGGGTCTTGGACTTCGCCACAGATATCAATGACAGAGCGCAAATCGTAGGCTATGGGACCCTGAAGGGCGTCTCGCATGGATTCATACTTACAGTAGTTCCCCAGAGGAGACACCACTAACAGTCTGTCTTTCGACCTCCGCGCCGCCGAGAAGAAACATGTTGGACGCATGGCATTGCTAGCCTTTGCGCCCTTAGCGCTACGGTATTCTCATTCTATAAAGCCGCGTGGTGTAAGGTCTTTCATCAGGAAATACTGCTCTTCTTCGGCATGGTGATCCTGCTGGAGACTGGCCGTCTTCTTGGTGTCAGGCACGGTAGAGTCGGAAGGCGAGCGGAGCAACTTGGGTACGATCGAGGGCGCGGTTTTCGCGCTGTTCGGCTTGCTGATGGCATTCACTTTTTCGGGAGCGGCATCACGTTTTAACGAAAAAAGAATGCTGATTGCGGAGGCCAATAGCATCGAAACCGCGTATCTGCGGCTCTCCCTTCAACCTGAGCAACTCAAAGGTCGCAGCACAAGGACGTGCCTGCTTGCGGCAATGGCCTTCCCGTGTATCATCGTTTACTATTTTGCTGTGAAACCGCTTGAGGAGGACGTTCTTGCCTCAGATCAGCGCCATTTTTTGGGACGTGGGTGGAGTGCTGCTCACCAATGCCTGGGACCGCTCCCAAAGGGAGCGCGCCCTCGAACAATTCAAGCTCGACCAGGCCGAGTTTTTGGATCGCCACGAGATGCTGGTTTCATCCCTGGAGCGGGGCAAGATCGGCTTTGACGAATACCTCGATCGCACAATCTTCTATCGCGCCCGGCCCTTTGCCCGCGAAGTGTTCAAGGACTACGTATTTTCCCTGTCGCAACCCTACCGCGAAGTTCTGGCCGTGGCCGAACAACTGGCAAAATCGGGCAAGTATTTTATGGCGACCATCAACAACGAGTCGAAGGAGTTAAACCAGTACCGTATTCAGACCTTCGGCCTGCGGGAGATCTTCTCCGTGTTTGTCAGCTCCTGCTTTGTGGGTTTACGCAAGCCGGAAGAAGGCATCTACCGGCTAGCCGTGGAAGTAACGCAGAAGTCGCCGCCAGACTGCTGCTTCATCGACGATCGCGCCCTGAATCTCGAGGGCGCGCGGCAACTGGGAATGCATACCATCGAGATGCAGGACGTAGAGCAGTTGCGGCGGGATCTGCGCAAGCTGGAAGTGGAGATCTGAGCAGGCTATACCCGTGCGGATGCCGGCTTGGTAAGGCCTAATCCGCTCGGTGTTCCGGGATAGACTCGAATGGTTGTTTCAGCTTATTCTTCAAGAAGTTCCACGATATGGAGGCCAGTTCCAAATGCTCCATGATCCCGGGCATGGGATCGTTCCATTGAAAAACGTCGGAATGAATACTAGGAGAGAAGTCGCTCAGGTATTGCGCCACGGCGCGTAGTTTTCCGGGATTCGTCCCCGTCGTCGGCGATTCTCCGCCCCGGAAGTACTTCACCATCGCCTCTAAGTCACCGTAGTGCCAGCACGTGGTACTACCGATCTTAATCTCTCCGGGAACAGGTTTTTCCCCATGGAGAAAGTACCGGTAAACCCAGTAGGGGAAATCCCATCCAGCGTGCACCGACCCTTCCGTGGAGGCCCAGAAGCGGCCATTGGTCTCCATGTACCACTTCTTTTTGCCGTCGCGACTGATGAAAAAGGCGACGTGCGCGACACCGTCCCAATTTAACGCCCGCAACAGGTTGCGCGTGTGTTCCACCAGGTCCGGAAGCGGGGCCACGATTTTCCGCAAGACTCCTACGCCTTCATTCCGCCGGATGGAATGGTACTCGTGAACCGCGAGCAGTTCGCCTTGGGCCGCAAAGCAACACAGATTGTGAACGTCTCCCACCGCGCATTCTTGAAACATGGGATAGCTGCCGTGCCGGCAATGTTCTTCGATATAGTCGCGCAATTGCTGCTCCGTATGCGCATAGAGCACCTTGAAATTGAACTCCGGTATGCCCGGGGCGTTGGGCACTCCCGGTCCCTTCAAGACGATGGGAAAGCCCAGCAGCTTGATCATCTCCGGAATCTGCCGCAAATCTTGCAGCTCGAACTGTAACGGACAAGGCACACCCAACCCCCGGGCGAGTTCGAGATTGCGCCGCTTGTCGAGCACGTTCCGGACGGCTTGTGGATTTGCCATGGCCAGCTTGGTCTGGGTTTCCAGGGTGGAGCGGTAACGATCGAGGAGCACCAAAGCCTGATCACTCGCAGGAATGGCTAACGGTATCTTGTACTGTCGAATTATCTCCAGAAGAAATTTTACGGCTGCCTCTTCCTCAGCCGGTGGAGCGAGCACTTTGTGTTTCACGAATCGGGAATGGAAAGCAGGACCCTCGGCACTTGCGCTCACCAGGATGAATGGAACGCCCCGGCGAGCCAGGGAACGAGCGGCGGCCAAACCTTGTCGGTTATTAGCATTAACCAGCAGGACATCAACCGGACCTTTAGGTTCGATCCCGAAGCGGTTCCCAATGTTCAAACGGTCACCTCCTGGCGCCCTCAGTAAATAGTGGTTTGGTGGAAACCAGATCTAGTTCTAACAATCCGTGAGCGCTGCCGAGAAGGCCCTAGGGCTTACGCGGCGGCCCGGCGACCATGTTCCCCACACCCATGCCAGACTTCGCGGGTGACTCCAAGGTGCCCGCCAGACTTAGGTCACTGGACCAGCTATCGGCCAGAATCTTCCACTCTCCGTTGGCTTGACGATTGAGCACGACCAGATACTTCCCGCGCTCTTCGCGCCGCTTGCCCGCGGCACTCGGGACCAGGGACTTACAGCGTCCAGCCTCGTAACCGAAGTCGCTGAATAGTTCTACCCGCAGGGGATCCAGTTCCACTTCACTCATGCCGGCATCGAGCAATCCGAAGAAAAATTCGCGGATGGCCGCCGTGCCCCGCACCGCCGGAACATTCGGCCGTAGCAACGTGGCATCAGGAACGTAGAGTTCCACCAGGTCGTCCAGTTGTTTGGTGTTGCAAGCCAACGCCCAATCCTGGGTCACTTTGCGGAGGGCGGTCTCCGCTCGACTCAAAGACGCCCCACTGAGCGGGGCCCGCATTCGGCCAAGATCGCGGCCGGCGCCTGTGCCGCCAGCCGTCCGCGGGTCAGGAACTGC
This sequence comes from Terriglobia bacterium, assembly GCA_020073395.1. Taxonomy (GTDB): domain Bacteria; phylum Acidobacteriota; class Terriglobia; order Terriglobales; family Acidobacteriaceae; genus JAIQFF01. The sequence goes on along the minus strand of JAIQFF010000259.1, from coordinate 207 downwards.
CAGCGGCTCCATGCCACCGGCGTTGGAGAAATAATGGTGGTGATAATGATGATGGTAGTGGTGGTCGCCAGGCGCTTCAGTTTCGGATTTGGGATTCCCTCGTTCAGCCTCTGCCGCCTCTGACGTCTTCGATAAAGGGACGCCACAATTGGCGCAGAAACTGTTTCCCTTGCGATTCGCGCTTCCGCAAGCCGCACAGATCTGCCG
>JAIQFF010000258.1 GCA_020073395.1 Terriglobia bacterium | reverse complement strand
GGATATTTCTTCAAGCTCTCCTCAAAGTCATTGACGATTTTCATCATTGGATAGGTGACCCAACCATCCTGGATGAGAACATCGTTCTGTTCCTTCAAATCGGTGAGCAGGTTAATGATTTTGGGGAGCGGAAGCCTTTGCGGTGGGTCGTACATGTTCTCCTGCCAAACCAGATGCATTTTCCAGTTCCGCCACTTGACTGCTTGCAAACGGTCAGCTACGTAGGCGGGGAATCCCTCGCGGTTCGAGCGTTCCTGTTTGCCAAGGAAAAAGTCCATCTGATCTACGCTATCAATCGGACGATCTTTCGGGATTTCAGCTCCTCCTACAAGCGCAAGGGTCGTGAACAGGTCCACCATGTGCACGATCTCGTTGCTCACGCGGGCGGCTGGAATTTTCCCCGGCCAGCGGATGGTGAATGGCGCACGTAGCGAGGCCTCCATAGCAGTGAAATAGGTACCTCTCCACGGGCCGCTGTCGCCTTCCCACGGGTGAGTAGCCTCGGGGCCGTTGTCGCTGGTGAAGATAACGATCGTGCTGTCTTCGATCCCGGCTTCCTTAATGGCATCGAGAATTTGGCCCGTGCGATAGTCCATCTCGGCGAGACAGTCCGCCCAATCGCCGTTCCCGGTCTTACCCGCGAATTCGGGATTCGGCAGTGTCGGCATATGAAAGAGCGAGAACGAGACATAGGCAAAAAATGGCTTGCCACTGCTTGCGTTTCTCTTTATGAATTCCACAGCACGCGAAGTGATTTCCTTTTCCATGGCCCGCCGATGATCTAAGTCCAACTCGGCGACCTTGCGGGGCTTCTCACCCTTTCGTGCTTCATAAATGGGCTCAGCGGGAACCAAGTGGGGGTCCCAGCCCTGCTTTGCGCCGACCGACGGCCAGAGGGAATGGGTGTCGTTTAGCTCAGGCCAAAAAACTTCGCTGTAGGTGCGCGGAATGCCGTACCACTCATCGAAGCCTCGGTTCGTGGGAAGGCGCGCTTCCGCGCTGCCCAGGTGCCACTTGCCCCAGATCCCGGTAGCGTAGCCCTGTGCTGACAAGAGCTGCGGCAGCGTAATCTCCCAGGTGGTTAATCCTTCGGGCACGCCACCGCGCGGCACCTGGTAGGTTCCCGAGCGAATGGGAAAACGGCCGGTCATCAGCGCTGAACGCGAGGGAGTGCACTGAGCCTCGACATTGAAATTCAATAGTCGGGTGCCCTCGCTGGCAAGTTTGTCGATCCTGGGCGTAGGCGCTCCACGAAGGATGCCGCCGCCATAGATCCCGAGCTCACCATAGCCGAGATTGTCCGTGAGCATCAGGACAATGTTGGGTTTCCTCCCGCTGGCAGCCAGCGACGTCTGCTGATGTTTTCCCTGTTCCGGTGAACGCGAAGGCTGCTCTTGCCCGCCCAGAGTCAGCGCGGAGGCGACCACGAGAACGATCCCGCCCAGCGAGGTCCTCTTCAGGAGATCCATGGTTCCTCCGACAAGCAACTCCGCATCTACCAGGGAGTCATACACCCAATGGCTAGCGCCGAAAGTTTACCCTTGTTTTCTCCCTTATGACAAAAGCGGGTCAACCCGTTTGTTGGAAACGCCCGAGTGACGGGCAAGCGGGAAGTAATCCTAAGGTAAGGTTTGCCGACGACTCGGGCGAGCCAATGGCGAAGTCGGTATACAATGCGGGTCTGATTCCGGCTTGTGAATGCGATAACGGTTAACAGGGGTTCACGATGTATGCTTCCAATCTGCTATTCCGCTTCTCAAACCTCCGCCCAATTCTATTGACTCTGACCTTGCTCGGCTGCGGATGTGGAACCCTAATTGCCGAGCCTGGAGACGAGAGGCTCGTCGCGAATTCCAATCAAATTCCGGCCGGGCGGTTTGCAAAAGGCCAATTAACGATCCGGCTGGAAGCCGCGATGGGCGAGTGGTATCCAGAAGAGAACGACGGGCCTGCTTTGAAGGTCGCAGCTTTCCGCGAAGAAGGCAGACGCCTCTCAACGCCGGGTCCTTTGCTCCGCGTGCCGGAGGGCACGGAGATCAACGCCACCTTGCACAACCACTTGGATCAGCCCCTCACAGTGCATGGCCTGCATGGGCGGCCCGGAGATGCCAAAGAAATCTTGATTGTTCCGTCAGGCGAAAGCCGCGAAATCCATTTTTTGGCCGGTGCCCCGGGAACCCACTTCTACTGGGGTAGCCGAAATGGGGCCGAGACCACTGCGCAGCGCCGGGCAGAGGACGGGCAGCTGAATGGAGCTTTCGTCGTAGACCCGAGAGCTGATGTCGCAAAGGCCAACCCAGACCGCATTCTCATGATTACCAATTGGCTCGTCGTGGATGATGAGACTACGAAACCACCGCGAGTCCGCGACGTGTTGGGCATTAATGGTCTCTCCTGGCCGCACACGGAGCGGCTTACTTATCGTGTAGGTGAAACCGTGCACTGGCGCGTGATCAATGCAAGTAATTCGACGCATCCGATGCACCTGCACGGCTTCTATTTTCGGGTGGACAGTGTGGGCGATGCGGAAAGCGACACTATTTACGGCGATGATCGGCGGCGGATGGCAGTTACGGAGTTGCTCCGCCCTGGCCGCACATTTGCGTTAACGTGGTTTCCCGACCGCAACGGCAACTGGGTATTTCACTGCCACGTCTTGCCGCACATCTCTCCGGAGCGCAGATTCTGGCAGAGCACAGCCGCGTCTTCACCGCATGCGATGTCCGATCACGCTCACGAAGCAATGGCGGGGCTCGTTATGGGCATCACGATCCTGCCGGGTGATGTACCCGTGCAAGCTCCGGCAAAATCGAGTGCAGCGACACGCAATATCGAGTTGGTCGCGACCGAACTGCCGGGCGTGTTCGGAAAGGATCCAGGGATGGCATTCGCGATTGCAGACAAGAGTTCGGCGCTACAGCCAAGAATTCCGGGTCCGCCAATCATACTTACGCAGGGAGAGCCGACTGCGGTTCGAGTGGTGAATCGGCTTCCAGAACCTCTGACGGTTCACTGGCACGGCATCGAACTCGAGAGCTACTTCGATGGTGTCGCGGGAGTCAGCGGCACAGGCGACCGGCTCATGCCGGCGATCGCGTCCGGAGAGTCCTTCGTGGCCCAGATGACTCCACCGCGGGCAGGAACCTTCATTTATCACACCCATTTTGATGACATAAAACAGCTCAGCTCCGGATTGTATGGACCGCTGATTGTGCTTCCGCCAGGAGAAAAGTTCGATCCCGCCACAGACCGTGTGCTGGTGATCAGCAGAGCGGGACCCGGTGAGACGCCGATTTGGCTCAATGGCAGCCGTTCTCCGGAGATCGGGACATTCATCGCCGGTCAGAAATACAGGTTGCGAATCATCAATATCGTGCCGGAAAATCCGCCGGTGGACATCGGTTTGCAGATCGCAGGAATGGCCGCGACCTGGCGACCGATTGCTAAAGACGGCGCGGAGCTACCAGCAGGACAGCGGGAACTTTGCCCGGCTCAGCTCACCATCGGAGTCGGGGAAACATACGATTTCGAATTCCGTCCCGAGCGGGCGGGAGAATTGGCGCTTGAGGTAGTACGTCCGGCTAATCGGTTCCCAGCTGAAATCACGCCCTCCCACAAAGTTGTGGAACTGCGGCCAGAAAGTAGAGTCGCGGTGAAAATTGTTGTACAGGAGTGATTCCGCAGGTCTAGTACACCTACTCCACTAGTTGGTACTTGGCGATTGACGGACAATCCTGAAGTAGTCTCAAGGTGAGGGTTGCCGACAACTCACCCAATGGCCGAGTTGTACTCTTAAGCCGTCTCCTGAAGAAACTGGACGACCAACTTGCTCACTTCCTCTGGTTGTTCTTGCTGCACCCAATGCCCCGCCCCATTCAGGAGATGCGTGCCCACCATTCTCCTGCACGCCGTCTTCTGCATTCTCTCGAAGTCGCCGGGACTCTGGTAGACACCCCAATCGCTTTTTCCAGCGATAAAAAGTGAGGGCACATCAATTGTCCGCCCCGAAAATAGTTGCAATTCCGCATAGTACTTTTCGATCCACCTCAGTCGATATTCTTCTAGTCCGCCCTGGAACCCTGTCCTTTCATATTCTGCGCTGTACACTCTGAGCTCATGCTCGGGAAGCCATTGGCCTTCGGTGCGGCGGCGTTCGCGATTTCAATAAATCTGTGGCTGGTCCACCCAGTTCGGTCTTCCATCGGGCTCGCGATCATCTTGCTGGGCGTCCCGTTCTTTCATCGTTGGCGCAAGCGGACGAGGAGTGCTGCTTCCCTAGCACAGTCTGCTGCTTCCGCGAACCCGTAAATTCGCTCGTGCTAACCGGGGCAACAACGACACACAAAACGC
>JAIQFF010000074.1 GCA_020073395.1 Terriglobia bacterium | reverse complement strand
GCCGAATATTCGCCTCTGTCCATCAAGTCCGCCGTGGTGGGCTATGGCAGGGCGGAGAAGCCGCAAGTCCAACACATGGTTACCCGCCTGCTAAATCTCGATCAGGTGCCGGAACCGGCCGACGCCGCGGACGCCTTGGCCATCGCCATCTGCCATCTGCATACTTCCGCCACGCTTCTACGGCAGCGCGCCGTGGGTGGATGAACATCCGATCATTTTTTTGGCATAATCTCTCTGGCATGACTCCTAGCAAAAATGTGGGCGCGAGCGTCCCGCTCGTGCCGACCTCTGCACCAGCGGGTCGCTCGCGCCCACATAACCTTAGCCTCCTGCTGCTGATGATGATCGGTCTGCAAGTTGCCGCCCGGGCGCAGGAGGCGGCGGTCGTCACTTTCACCCTCGATTTCCCCGGCTCGGAGCCCTCGCATTATGCGATTTCCGTTTCCTCTGACGGCCCCTCCTCATACGATTCTAATGGCAAGCTCAGTCCCGATTCCGAGGGCGACCCCTTCCAACTGGACTTTTCCATGTCCCCTGAGACCCGCCAGAAGGTGTTCGAGCTGGCCGAACGCGCGCACTACTTTCAGGGAGAGATCGATTCCAGGAAAAAGAATTTGGCTTCCACCGGACGCAAAACACTGACTTACAAGGACTCAGTGCGAAATGCGAGAGCCACCTACAACTACTCTCCCGTGGCCGCGGTCCAGCAGATAACGCAGCTGTTCCAGAGCCTCTCTGCGACCCTGGAATTCGGCCGTCGGCTGCAGTATTTTCATCGCTACCAGAAGCTTGCGCTCGATGAGGAGCTGAAGCGCATGGAAGGTGCAGCCACCGGAACCGGCCTGGAAGAAATAGGCGCCGTGGCGCCCATTCTGCGGGCCATCGCCAATGACTCCTCCGTGATCAATCCGGTCCGGGCCCGTGCCCAGCGGATGCTTGAGCGATCCAACTCCGTAAAGCAATGATTCCGGGGGCAATTGCAAGTATCGAGTTCAAATAATTCCGAGTGTCGTTCCGAGTGCGGCTCGAGCCCCGCTGGCGCGGTGAGAGCAAGTCGGGGGACCCCTACCTGACCGCAGACTTATTCGTTTCATAGGGGTCCTTCGATTCCGCTAGGCGTTTCGCAAGCGAAACGTTTGGCTCCGCTCAGGAAGACAAGGAAGTTGAGAGGTTCAAATTAGAGTCCAATTTCCCCCCTCAGATCTCGATTTTGTTGACAACCAAGGGCTCCAAAAGGTGTTCTAATACGGTAACGGGTAGTCTTGGGAGGTATCATAATGTCTACGCGTCGATTGGCCGCTCTATCCACTCTGGCGGCTTTGTCGTGCTGGCTCGCAGTTCCATCTTTCGCCGACTCACAAGCTCGCATCGTGCGCCTGAGCCAGGTGGATGGAGACGTTCAGATCGACCGCAACACCGGCCAGGGCTACGAAAAAGCTTTCCTCAATTTGCCCATCACCCAAGGCACCAAGTTACGCACCGGGCAGGACGCGCGGGCTGAGATCGAGTTCGAAGACGGCAGCACGTTGCGCATTACTCCGGGCACATCCGTGGAATTCCCCGAGCTGGCGCGGCGCGACTCCGGCGCCCGAGCCTCGAGTCTGGAACTTCAGGGGGGAACGGCGTACCTGAATTTCAAGGGCGACAAACTGGAAGAGTTCACTGTTGCCTTTGGACAGGACAGGCTCGCACTCACCAACCCGGCTCACCTCCGCATCGAACTGAAAGACGCCAGCGCCACCGTGGCCGTCTTCAAGGGTGATGTCGAAGTTGCCAGCTCCTCGGGCAGGGTCAAGGTCGAGAAAAAGCACAGTGCGACCTTCGCCCTGGCTGGAACCGGGAACTATACGCTGGCCAATAATCTGGAGCCCGATCCTTACGACGAGTGGGACAAGCAGCTGGACAGGTATCATCAGCAATACAGCGTGTCCAATAGTTTCTCGCCTTATGCTTATGGGGCCAGCGATCTGAGCTACTACGGCAGCTTCTACAACATCCCTGGCTACGGAATGATGTGGCAGCCCTATCTGGTAGGGGCGGGTTGGGACCCGTTCATGAACGGTGCCTGGATGTGGTATCCGGGAGCTGGATATGCCTGGATCTCCGCTTATCCCTGGGGATGGACGCCCTATCGTTACGGTTCCTGGACTTACCTCCCTGCTTATGGCTGGTTCTGGCAGCCGGGAAGTACCTGGGCTGGGTGGAACACCGTTCCCCGCATCACGAATGCTCCGCGAACCTTCAGCGTACCCAGACCACCTGCCACGCCGGGACGGACCTTAGCGGTCAACCGCATTGCGCCGGCGGGCCCGGTGCGTGAGATCAAGAACCAGGCGGAAGTACGCAGCGGCTCCGCTGGCCTGGGAGTTGCGCGCGGCAGTGTGCGCAATCTGGGACGGGTCTCGCAGCAGATTGAACGAAGCAGTTCGCCCAGCGGAGCCAGCATGCATGCCCCGCCAACTGCATCGTCGGTACGCTTGCCCCCGGCAAGCTCTCGCGTGTCTTCTTCGTCGCCGCGAGGTGGTGCTCCAGCGCGGAGCGCGGCGTCGGCCCCGATGGCAAGTCCGCGGGTGAGCGGTGGGTCAGGGTCTTCCGCTCCCAGTTTGCACGGCGGCCCACATCGATAGCACAGCGCGCGAATTCGAAAGTCTTCAGAACTTGTAAGCTGCAAATTTGTTTGCTCCTTACTTTTCAGGAGGTGGTTATGTTCAAAGCCAGGAATTGGGTTCCACTCGGCCTCGTGGTCGCCGCATTTGTCATTTTCAGTCCGCCAAGCTCGGCCCAGACTATCTCATGCTCTTCGGATGACGGACATCGGCATTATTGTCCAGCGGATACGCGTGGCGGAGTTCGCCTGCTGAAGCAGCGCAGTGACTCACCTTGCAACCAGGGCTACAGCTGGGGGTTTGACCGCGGAGGGGTCTGGGTAGATCGCGGCTGCCGGGCAGATTTTGCCGTCGATTCGTACCAATACAGAGGACCCGCCCCGGGCAGCACCGGCACCATCTCATGCTCGTCCGACGACGGCCACCGGCATTACTGCGACGCTGGTTCGGGTGGCCGAATTCGCCTGGTGCAGCAACGTAGCGAATCCCCTTGCCGGGAAGGCTACAGTTGGGGCACGGATGGCAGGGGCATCTGGGTGGACCATGGTTGCCGGGCTGATTTTGCGGTCGAAGGAGGCCGGGGCGGCTGGGACCGCGACCGGGACCGCGATCGCGACCGCGACTGGAACCGGAACGGCTACCAGGGAGGCGAAGACCAGGTCGTTTCCTGTGCGTCGGACGACATGCACCGGCACTACTGCACGGCAGATACGCGAGGCGGGGTGCGGTTGCTGAAACAACGCAGCGACTCTTCCTGCCGCCAAGGTTACAGCTGGGGCTACGACCGCCGCGGTATCTGGGTGGATCATGGCTGCCGGGCCGACTTCCAGGTCGTTCGCTAATCTACGGCCGTTTCCGAGCGCCCAGAAACCAGGGTGCCCCACCCTCTTTCGCGTTCTTTGCGAAAAGGGTGGGGACTTTCCATCTCCCCAAGGTTGTCACTCGGAAAGAAGTCGAAGGGGCCTGCTGTTGGCTTGCGCAGCGGGCGGCCTCCGGTTCTTGCGAAAAGATGGACAAATTCTAATCCAACGGCCCCCAATCGTTGATCTTCACACAAGTATCCCTACCAATTACCACCGTCACTTGAGGCCTCAACCATCGGCACGTAGGCTATGGATACCCAGAACACTTGGAGGCTTCATGGCTACCCCGGGCCGGGCGCCCCTGCCAAACGCCGCTCCTGCCACTGTTCCGCCTACGCCAGCGCTTCTCTTAGCCATGCTTCAGGTCTCGAGTCACGTCAGCGACCTGATCTTCTCCCCGGGAAGCCATCCGCATGTTGAGGTGAGCGGTCAACTGGTCCCGGTAAAAATGCCCGGCATGTCGGTCCTGAGTCCGGGAGACACGCAACGCATCGCGCAAGAATTGATTGGTGAAAACAAGCAGGCCATCGCCACGTTGCAGAACCAGGGATCGTGCGACATTTCCTACAGCTTGCCGGGTACGGCGCGTTTCCGCGTAAATGTCTTCGTGCAGCGCGGCAGCCACGCCATCGTGATGCGAGTCATTCCCAAGAGTATTCCCACCTTTGACGAACTAAAACTGCCGCAGGAACTGGCTCACATTGCCGACATAAAAAACGGTATCGTGCTGGTCACCGGGCCCACAGGCTCGGGAAAGTCCTCCACCCTGGCGGCGATTCTCGACCGCATCAACGAAACCAAGGCGTACCACATCCTGACCATTGAAGATCCGGTGGAATTCATGCACCGTCACAAGCGTTCGATCGTCCACCAGAGAGAGTTGCACAGCGACACGCCCAGCTTCGCGCTGGCCTTGCGAGCTGCGCTGCGGCAGGCGCCCAAGGTAATCCTGGTGGGTGAAATGCGCGACAAGGAAACCATCGAAATCGCGTTAGAAGCCGCGGAGACGGGTCACCTGGTCCTCTCCACCCTGCACACCACGGATGCCTCAAAAACTGTCGAACGCATCATCGGAGTATTTCCGCTGACCGAGCAACACACCATTCGTAACCGGTTTGCAAAAAGTTTCCGCTACATTGTTTCGCAACGACTGCTCCCACGCAAAGGGGGAGCGGGGCGCGTGGCCGCAATCGAAATTCTAAAATCAACCATTCGCACTCGTGAGTATCTGGACAAAGGCGAGGTAGAAGGCAAGAGCTTGCTAGATGCCATGCGCGATGGAGATACCGAGGGCATGCAGCACTTTGACGGCGAGATCGAAAGACTGATTCGCACTGAACTGATCGACTACGACACCGCCATGGCCTATGCCACTAACCCGGGCAATTTGCGTCTGCAACTGGGCGACCTGGGATTAGACCTTCCCCCCCTTCCTGTGGAGAAGGCCGCGCCCGCAGCCAAGCCCAAGCAGGACGCAGAACTCGAGATCGAATAAGTCGAAGGTCTGGCTGTCTAAGCCTCAGGTTTGATTCCGGCAGTCACGAACTACTGCACCAGGATGCCGGCGTACCCCACCACCCGCTCCCGGTCGCCCGAAACATCTCCCGAAGTGGCATACCTCACCAGGTCCGCCCTGACGGCGCCGAGTCGCCGCGCAGCGGTGAGCATCACGACCGTCGGCCCGAATCCGCACATGCTGATGTCTTCGTCCAGCACTACGTCGAACAGTCCGCGCGCGTCCATGACCAGGATGCGCTCAATGGCTTTCTGGTCTTTCACTCGCGTGATGGTGTCGTTCTCGTAGTGGTTCATGTCGCTGGAGGCGATCAGCAGTACGCGCTCGCCCGTCGACCGCACGACGTCCGCGATAGCCTCGCCCAGCCCCTGGAGCACCTCGTATTGGCTGGTACCCAGGACGATCGGAACAAACCTGCCCTCAGGATTTCTGATTTGCAGAAAGGGGAGTTGCACCTCGGCGCCATGCTCGGCGCGATGTGCCTCAGTATCTTCACCGAGGATTGGAAATCGCCGCTTCAAATCAGCTGCCAGCTCGGCATCGATGGATACCCGGCCTAGCGGCGTCTGCCACGCTCCCGCACTCATGATGGAAAGAGGATGTCCCATGCCGGTATGGTTGGGACACATCAGAATGCAGCACCGCGGCACATCAAGCCGGGCATACACCGCACCTGCCACATGTCCCGAGTAGATGTAGCCCGCGTGTGGCACCACGCAGCCAAGAGCTGGAACAGCTTTTTGCGAGGGCGATAAATAAGACTCTACCTCCGCCCGCAGATCGTCGGGATCACGCGGATAAAACCGTCCAGCCACGGCGGGATATCGGATAAGCGAGTCCATGCATTCTAACCTTTCACCCCTGTGTCATCCTGAGCGGAGCACCTGCTTCGCTTCGCGAAGCAGGTGCGCAGTCGAAGGGACCCCTATTCCCGCTCCACCGCATACGTTTCGAAATTCTTAGACATTCTGTGAGCGCCAACCTCAACCAAGAATCGCTCCCGAAGCTCTATTGCGACTATAGGGGTCCTTCGACTCCGCTTTCCATTCGCGAGCGAATGGAAAGACGTCGCTCAGGATGACAGCCCGCCGGCGCGCAGCGCCCGAAACAGCGCTGCGGTCTTGTCCAGGCTCAGCGCCTCCGCGCGCACTGTCGGTTTCACTCCAGCCTCTTCGAAAGCTGCCCGCAAGGCTCTCGGTGCATACTGCGCTTTCAGATTGTTGGCCAGCGTCTTCCTTTTTTGTCCGAAAGCCAGTTTGAGAAAAGCAATGAACTCCGCTTCAGGCACAGCCAGGCTTTCGAGCTTCGAGACCATCCTGAGCCGCACTACGCTGGACTCGACTTTAGGGGGCGGTGAAAATGCGCTGGGCGGAAGCGTGAACAATTTCTCCACCCGGGCGTAAAGCTGGGCGGTGGCGGAGAGCAGGCCGTAGTCGCTCCGTCCCGGCGCGGCCGCCAGGCGCTCCGCCACTTCACGCTGCACCATCAGCACGATGGTTTCGAAGTACTGCCGAAATTCAAACAGCCGCAACAGGATGTCAGAAGTGATGAAATAAGGAAGATTGCCCACCACTCGCACCGCTTCAGGCTGATGATTCAAGCCGGGACGCGTGCTTCCCGGCTTGGGTCCAAACAAAGTGTGGAAGTCGATGGCCAGAACGTCGCCCTCGATGATCTCCACATTGGGCTCCTGGGAGAAATTCATGCGCAACTGGGCCGCCAGCACACGATCGATTTCAACCGCGATCAGTCGCCGCGCCCGTCTCGCCAGGGTAGAAGTGAGAGCGCCGCGTCCGGGGCCGATTTCGAGGACGGTGCTCTCCGAGATATCGCCCAAGGCTTCAACAATGCGCGTGGTTGCGGCGGAATCCACCAGGAAGTGCTGTCCCAGTTTGGGCCTGCCGTGGCGCTTCTCCGAGGCCGCGATTTTTGTCACCTTGACCCACTTTCCTGCCGGCTTGCCGGCGTTTAGACTGGCCAGTGCGCTCTGCTGGTTGCCTGGGCAGCAGCGTATGCTGTGAGCAGCCCCCTATGATAGCGTGTGCCGGGCGGCGCCGGGGGCCGGCACTGACAAGGAGTCGCCTATGCACATCGTTTTTGCTGCGTCGGAGTGTGTGCCCTTTTCCAAGACGGGCGGCCTGGCCGACGTGGTGGGCGCGCTGCCCCGGGCCCTGGTGGCAGCCGGACACCAGGTGAGCGTCTATCTCCCCCGCTACCGCCAGACCCTGCTCAAGGACCCGCAGACCGTAGTCAAAAGCATCACTGTACCCTTCGATGACCGCTACCGCTTCTGTTCCGTGGTCAGCGGCGGTGAGCGCGCCGGAGTGAGCTTCTACTTTGTGGAGTATCCGCCGTTTTTTGACCGCGACGCCCTTTATGGGACTTCCGCCGGCGACTATCCCGACAACGCTGAACGCTTCGCCCTGTTTTCCCGCGCCGTGCTGGAGGCCTCGAAAATCTTGGGTGTGCCCCAGGTCTTTCACTGCCACGACTGGCAGTCTGCACTCGTCCCCGTTCTGCTGCGCACTCAATACGCCGAAGACCCGGCCTTCCGCGACGTGGCCACCGCTTTCACCATTCACAACATGGGATATCAGGGCCTCTTTCCGCCCGATACTTTGCCCTTGCTCATGCTGCCGTGGGACCTGTTCACCATCTCCAAAATGGAATTTTTCGGCCATGTAAATTTTTTGAAGGGCGCCCTGATATATTCCGATTTCATTACCACGGTGAGCAGGAAGTACAGCCAGGAAATCCAGACCACGGAGTTTGGCTTTGGCCTCGAAGGCGTGCTGCGCGCCCGGTCTTCAACCGTGGCCGGCATTCTGAACGGGGTGGATTACGACGAATGGAGTCCCGAGACTGATAAATTCATCGTGGCCCGCTACTCGCCAGAGAATCTCTCCGGCAAGTCCAATTGCAAGCAGGACCTGCTCGCCACCTTTGGCATGACCCAGGCCGATCTGCGCCTGCCTGTGATCGGCATCGTGTCCCGGTTCGCGGCCCAGAAAGGATTTGACCTCATCTCCCAGATCATGGAGCGCTTGGCCCGCGAGGAGATGATCATTGTCGCCCTGGGCAGTGGAGACAAGCCCTACGAAGAGATGTTCCTCCGCCTCAGCAAACAATTTCCGCACAAGATTGCGGTCAAGGTGGCTTACGACAACGCAGTGGCGCACAAGATCGAAGCCGGCAGCGACATATTCCTGATGCCATCCCGATACGAGCCGTGCGGCCTCAACCAGATTTACAGCCTGAAGTACGGCACGGTTCCCGTAGTCCGCGCCACCGGCGGCCTCGACGACACCATCGAACACTGGGACCCGCGCACCGGGAAGGGCACCGGTTTTAAGTTCACCGACTACAACGGCGAGGCCCTGCTGCTCACTATCAAAGAAGCGTTGCGGGCCTTCCGCGATCAGAATCCCTGGCAGCAACTCATGCGCAATGGCATGAGCAAGGACTTCTCCTGGGACGCTTCGGCGAAGGAATACGTTCGGGTGTACGAACGCGCACGGCAGGTCCGGGGAGTATCGACCGGAGCATCAAACGAGTCGCGGACCACCAACGGAAACCCAAGCCTGGCACTGGTCTAATTCCAGGCACAGCGAGGCACGGACTATCTCTGCTCGACCTTGCCCGGAGGATTCATGGGCAGGGCGGCTCCATCGCGGGCAACATCAACTTCGATTACCTCGCCCGGTTTGAGTTTCACTTCGCGACCCTTCTGCAGCAGAAGGAACGTGGTGCTCGCGGCCAGGCCGTACCAGCGGGCGCTGCCCGCAGTGGTTGCCAACGCTTCTTCCGAGATGTCGTCAGCCAGCTTCGCCACCAGCGCCGTTCCACCCAGCTGAATTGCCAGGCGCTTCTTGCTGACCGTGGGATGGACCGTTCCCTCCCGATCGGTCTTGGCATCATTGCTTTCGGTTGAGGAGAGCTCAAACCGGGCAGGTTGTACGGTGCCATCCGGCAGCTTGAGGCGATCGAAAATCATGCGCAAGGCTCCCCGGCGCATCATACGGCGTGCCGGAGTCGTCTCCAGATGCCCTTCCACCAGGGTCCCCTGGGGCAGCACCGGCTTGCCGTCCACCGCAACCGCGTCTTCCAGCCTAGCCATGAACGACGAGCCACTGGGAGACTTTGAACTGATGGGCGAAAGCAAGGTCAGACGGGCCTTCGGGCTCTGCTGAGCGTGTGAGCCGGCAGCCAGCGCGATGCAACAGGCAAACAGGCAACAAGTATGCAGAGTCATCGAAGTCCTCGTCCGGATGCGATCAAGAGACTATAAACGATATTTGGCCGGCTAAATTCATCAACACACGAAGGTCCACGAAATTAGAATCTTAGGGTTTCCTTCGTGTACCTTAGCGTCCTTTCGTGGTTGATGGCTTTTGGACACAATCACACGCCCGGACGTCTTGGTAAAATCAGTTCGCACCGCCCGGTGTTCCCCATGAGCACTTTCACCAGGACGATCTTCCACGTCGATATGGACGCCTTCTTCGTCTCCGTGGAGGAGCTGTTCAATCCCGAACTGAAGGGTAAAGCCGTAGTCGTGGGAGGACAGCGCGATGAGCGCGGCGTGGTTTCGGCGGCATCCTACGAAGCCCGCAAGTTTGGCGTGCACTCCGCCATGCCGCTGCGCACCGCGGCCAAACTCTGTCCCCATGCCATCTTCGTAAATGGCCATCCTGACCGCTATCGCGAATGCTCGGAAAAAGTACACCGGGTGCTGACCTCGTTCTCACCCCAGGTCGAAATGGCCTCGATCGATGAAGCCTATCTCGACATGACCGGCACCGAACGGCTGCACGGCCCGCCGTTGCGTGCTGCTCACCTGCTCCATCAGAAGATGAAGGTCGAGACCCAGCTCAACTGCTCCATCGGGATCGGCATCTCGCGTCTCATCGCCAAAGTTTCGTCGGCCCGGGCCAAGCCCAATGGCGTGCTTTGGATTGTCCCCGGACAGGAAGCAAACTTCCTGGCTCCGCTCGATGTGCGCGAGATTCCCGGCGTCGGCAAAGTCACCGAACAGAGCCTGCACGGCCTGGGCATTCGCAAGGTCGGAGATCTCACTCGCTTCGAGGAGACTTTTCTCGAAGAACGCTTTGGCAAATGGGGATTGGCCCTGGCGGGCAAGGCGCGTGGTGAAGATGCCGGCGGTTGGTTCGACAGCGAAGTGGGCGCCGATACTGACCCCAAGTCGATCAGCCACGAACACACCTACAACGAAGATACTGCCAGCGTGGAGCAGCTGGAATCCACCTTGATGCGTCTGTCAGAGATGGTAGGACGCCGGCTGCGCGAAGGCGGGTTGCACGCGCGCACTCTCCAGCTGAAGCTGCGTTACAAGGATTTCACCACTATTACACGGGCGCACACCTTGCCTGTGCCCACTCAACTCGACACTGAAATCTTCGAGCAAATCCGGCTGCTCTTCCGCAAGAACTGGCGCGCCGGCACCCAGGTGCGGCTGCTCGGCGTGCAGGCTTCGTCATTCGAGGCCCAGACCGGGCAGGGCGACTTGCTGGAAGACGGACGCCGCCGGCGCTGGCAGCAGGCGCTGTCTGCCGCCGACCGCCTGCGCGACAAGTTCGGCGAATCCAGCGTATCCTTGGCCAGCGGCCTGCGAGGCGGATTCCGCGAACGCATCCACGAAAGCCCGATAGGATTACCGGGAAAGGGAAAGCCTCGAGAATAAACGCGCTTCAAGATTTGTCATCCTGAGCGCAGTGACTGCTTCGCTTCGCGCAGCAGTCGCAAAGTCGAAGGACCCCTACAGCGAAGACACAGCGTGCATCCCGAGATCTTATGAAAGGCTATTGATTTGAGCGGTTTCCAACCGAGCCCCCCAAAACTGTCCTCCAACTCCGTATGATGAGCCAGGTGAGGTAGGGGTCCTTCGACTCCGCTTTCCATTCGCGAGCGAATGGAAAGACTCCGCTCAGGATGACAGCGGATTTGCAGACCAAAATACGAAGGCCGGAATCCGGAATTTCTTCCGGCCCGGCCTGCGCTTACTTCAACGTGTTGGGCGGCGACTAGTTACTCGGTGCCGCGTTAGCCGTGGTCGGCGACGCCTGATTTGCGCCGCTCCCGTAGCGGGTAAGCCGCGGGAAAAATGGTGTCACTTCAAACGGCATCTTGTCCCGGGCTGACGTAATCGCCACTGGCGCAGTCTTGATCAGCTCCACGTGGTCGTCCCAGGGGTTCAGCTTGACGCGTCCACCCAGCGGCAACGCGGGAATCTGGTCCAGTTTGTTGGGCTCCAGAGCCGGCGCCGAAGTCATCAGCGCTGCCATTCGTTCCACACCGCCCCTCGGGTCGGTGAGGCTGTTCCCCAGATGAGGCGTCAGCAGGGCGGAAAGTGCCGGACCTCTTTCAGCCAGCTCCCGCAGGAACAAGCCGGCGGTATCCAGTTTCTGGGCATACGGCGAGTTTTTCAGCAGGTCGATAGCCTTCTTGTCGGCTGCGACCTCTTCTTCCGGGACATGCCTGAATCCCAGGTTCTGGTAAGTCGATTCGTCGGAGAAGAGCATGCGGTCGTTGAAGGCGTAGCGGCTGCCCAGATTGTGGCCCAAAACGATGTGCGCCAACTCGTGCGAAAGTACCATGGCCAGGCTGGCCTCGTCCGGCAGCACGTCGATCAGACCACGGCTGACGATGATGGTATTGCCCACGCTGAAGGTCTCCAGCGGTGAAGTCAGCATCACCCGGGTGCGAACCGGCCGGGGCAGGTCAATATTGTTCGTGACTTCTATATTGGTGACCACGGTCATCAGGATCTTGTCCACTTCGCCCTGAGGGGCCAGCAAGCCGGCATTCTGCAGGCGCTCGATTACATTGTCTTCCGCCTGCTGCTGCCATGCCCGCTGCGCCTGCAGCGGAGAAGCGTCCTGTGCTGTGGGGCTTTCGTCCTTTACGCTCGAATCCACCAGCACCTGGGTGAGTTCGTCTTCCTTATTGTTCTTTTTCAGGTCATAACCCCAGATTCGGGTCTGCGCCTTGAAGGCCATCTTGTCCTTCGAACCGGAACTGAAATCTCCTTCTTCACTGTAGATATAGGCCGGTACCCAGTAGCCTGGAATCAGGTTCAGGCGCCAGCTATCCATGTGGAAGAACTGCGCATTGCGGGGCCGGGGAGCATATGTGCCGTTGAGCCGGACGATGTTGTAATCCTGGTCTTCCACCCAGATGCGCCCCAGAAAGCGCCCTTTGCCGGCGTTTTTCTTGGGGGTCACGTCGAACACAATGCAACGCACGTCGCCCTGAAACTCGCGGTGCACATATTTGAAATCGTAATGGGCGCGGTCAAAATCGTCGCGGTCGGCGAAGATCATCCAGGAAAATCCGATGGGCTTGTATTGGAACTTGAACAGCTTGGTGACTCCGCCCAGCATACGGTTCTGGAAACTTGAGTCGCCTGAAAGATAATCCTGCCGATCCACGGAATCGCTCAGGTCCAGACGTCCGAAAAAGTAGTGGTCCTCCCTGGGTGACGGCCCCATCTGCTGATCGAGTTGCAGGTTCTGTAAGTAGGTTTCTACCAGCGGGGTGCGGGTCTGGAGGAAAGTGATGAGTATGTGCTCGCGCTCAATGGCGCGGTCAACCACCTGGTCCATGGTGGTGGGCGCGGCCGCGGCAGGCATCGGAGCCGGACTGGGCGCGGGACTCGTGGCTGCGGGCTGGGGAGCGTTCTGCAATGCAGCCGGGTTCGAGGATGACTGCGCCGGCGGCATCGTGGCCTCGGAGGGCGAGGCGGGTGCTGTCGTCTGCTGCGCCATCACGCTCAAACCGAGCAGCAGGGAAGCGGTGAGCATCCATTTCCAAGTACGCATAACTAGATCCTCTCTATCGCGCTTAATACGCCAACTGGAAAACAACATGCACAACTGCCGTCGAATCTATCGGCTGATTGTAGTGCTGGGCAGGCTTGAACCGGATCTTGCTGGCAGCTGAAACCGCGGCCTCGTCCAGGCCGTGTCCCATTCCCCGCACAACGCGATTCACGTGCAATTGCCCGTTTGCTCCGAAAAGTACTTCCAATAATACTTCACCTTGCAACTTGAGCTGTCGAGCTTCCTCAGTGTAGACCGGATTGGGCTTGGAGATTATTTCCACAGGTGTCGTAGATGGTCCCGTTTCCGCCTGCTGGGGCCGGGCTGCGCCCTGGCTGAACTGCTGCGCAGAAAAGCCCGCAGTCTGCACTGTAGCTCCGCGCCCATTACTGCGACCATCACCCTGTCCAGCTTGTGCAATCCCGTTGCCGAAACCGGCACTGGCAATCGTGCCCTTAATACCTTTGGTGCCACCCGCTCCGTTGCCGTTCCCCGCTCCTGGCGGCAGATCGAACGAGCCGGTGCTGGCCGCCACCAGGTGAGCGTTGGGTTTGCCCTGTCCCGGAATACCGTTGGGATCGCCAAACCCGCCTGTTTGCACTTTCTCTATCGGAGCATTGACCGTGGGCATCGCCGAACTGCCAAACTCGCCGGTATGGATGATCAATGTCGGCCGGGCTCCGCCCGTGACCTGCTTCACTACCGCGGGCGTGAAATGGTTGATCTCGATCTTGGGTACGGCCACGTCCGGTTGCTGCGGGCGCGGCGTGCGAATCTCCCGCGGTACGGTCAGCTTGGGAGCGTCAAAAACCGGTGCCTTGGGCAGCAACTTGGCCTTCAAGGGGTGCGCTGGAGGCTTCATCTTCAACGGCTTGGGCTGCAGGCTCGGCATAGGGATCAATTCCGTGACGTGATACTGCCGCGCGATATTAAGGCTGTCCGGCCAGATCCAACCGATATTGACCATCAATATCAGCAGGAATATCAGCAAGCCGTAACTGGCCGCCAGCGCACGCTTATTCAGCTTGCGCTCTGGCAACAACCCTAGTTGAAAGCCAACAGACGTAGCCATGCCATGAACTCCAAAATTGGGACCCGAGCCTGGGGAGAAGTGCGCCGGGTGGAGTTTTTAACTTACGGGAGAACGCGAGAAGGGTAAACGTGCCCTGCGGGGGTGTCCTTCAGTAACCGACGTAATGCCAAAACCGGAATTCACTCTAAACTCGCGTATTCAATGGCAGCACTTCAGGCATCTGCACGTCGTTTTCGTGAAAAACCGTAAAAAACAGGTATCCCCGCCAGAATAACCAGGCAGCCGATGCCGGAATTTGGATAATTGTCCCTGAAAGTAAAGTAGAGTACCACCGCCGCCGCCAGAACAAACAAGATGGGGACCACAGGATATCCCCAGACCCGATATGGCCGGACAGCTTGCGGGTCACGCCAGCGAAAGACAAACACGGTGCTCCCGGCGACCATGTAAAAAAGCCACTCGGCGAAAATCGCCAGCGAAAAGAACTGGCGGAAACTGCCCCCCAACAGCAGAAGGATGATAGCCAGCACAGCTTGTACAACAATGGCGACCGAGGGAGTTCGGAAGCGCGGATGCACCTCTGCCAGCGAGGAAAAGAAATACCGGTCGCGGGCCACGGCGTAAGGCACGCGCGCTCCGCTCATAATGGTGCCATTCATGGCCACGAGCATGGAGAGCGCCATGCCGGCTGACACCAGGCCCGCTCCCACGCTTCCGAGCACCACGGCCATGGCATCGGACGCGGGCCTCGGCGAAGCCGCGATGCCACCAGCCGGCAGCACATACTGCACCGCCGCATTCAACAGCATGTATAAGATCCCCACCAGGGCCACACCGAAGATCAGCGCGCGGGGAATGTCGCGTTCGGGATTGCGAATTTCTCCCGAGACCATGTTCAGATCATTCCAGCCATCGTAGGCCCACAACGCAGCCACCAAAGCAGCCACGAAGCCGGTCATCCCACCTTTGGCGCCGGTAAAGCTGCCCGCGAAGTTCTGCCAGCTTCCCCCGCTATAGCTGAGGCCGATGATCACGATGCTCAGAATGATGGCGACTTTCACGAAAGTGAACACCAGCTGAAAGTCGCCCGCTCTTTTGATCCCGATGTAATTGAGGACAGAAATAAACGTAGCGGCCGCAACTGCCACCAGCTGTCCGTACGCAATCGAAAACGGAGTAGAGACAAAGTTATGGCCGAAGAAGGTGAAGGCAGGAAAGTTTCCCAGCACGCGGACGAAACCGGTGGCCAGTGTAGCAATCGACGCCGGCTTGGCGATCAGGAACCAGGTCCAGGCGTAGAGAAACCCAGCCAGGGGACCATAGCCGTCGCGAATATAAACGTACTCGCCTCCCGCCTGCGGCTTCATGGCGCCGAGCTCGGCATAAGTCAGCGCTCCAAAAAAAGACAGCAGTCCACCCACCAGCCAGGCCAGATAGACCAGCTTCGCCGACCCCGCGGCCTGCATCATCTCGGCCGGCACCAGAAAGATCCCACTGCCAATAATGGTGCCAACCACAATCGCGCTGGCGTGACTCAAGCGGAGGTCGCGGGCAAGTTCCGTGGGACGGGCCATAGACAGGAGGGGAAAGTATATACGGGGAAAAGAATACAAGATGGACGTTGGTTTTCTTTGCGACCTTTGCGGTCTACTTTGCGTCCTTTGCGGTTAGGTCACAAGACCGATCGGCTCACGATAATTGTTGACCATGCGCCGGATGCCCGTTCTGAGAGACACAACGTGGAAGTTGATCAACAGTCCAACGGAAATATTCAGTAGCCGGAGATGAGAAAGCAGTTGCGCCTCGTCAACCGGATGCAGCCCGTCTTTACATTTGGTCTCGACCACAACTCTGCCTTCCACGACCAAGTCAGCTCGGAAGCCGCAATCAAGTTTTACATTTTCGTAGATGAGCGGCACAGGTTTCTAGCGTTCAACTTTCAGACCCAACTTTTGCAGTTCGTAAGCCAAGCAGGCCTCGTACGCGGACTCCAGCAGTCCGGGTCCCAGCTCTCGATGGATCTTGATCGCGGCGCCGATGATTTCGCGGGTCAGGTCGTGGCTAGGCAAGGCAAAAGATTACGGCAAAGGTCGCAAAGTAACCGCAAAGGCCGCAAAGAAAATCAGTTACGAATCCCATTTTGGGTATCTTAGGGTCTTTGCGACCTTTGCGGTCTACTTTGCGTTCTTTGCGGTTGAGAGCTTTTCAGGCGCCAAGCTGACCACATACCCGACCCCGAACGTGACCACCGTCCCTATCGCCACATACCAGGTCCACGGCACCTTCGTGAAAAGCCAGGTATACAACTCAGTCGCAAACCCGAACAGCATCCCCACCATCGCCCCATTCTGGTTCGCCCGCCGGGTAAGAACCCCGAGCAAAAAGACTCCTAGCAACGCCCCGTAGGCTACGGACGCGATCTGCAATCCCACCTCGATGACGCGCCCGACCTTGTGTAGCGACAACACCGCCAGCCCAAACAGCAGCAGCGCCCAGAACAGCGTTGCAATGCGCGAGAGCCGAATCTTGCGTCGCTCGTCAGTCTGAGGATTCCGTTGCAGATAGAAATCAATGATCGAAGTGGAAGAAAGCGAGTTGAGCGCGGCGCTCAGGTTCGACATGGCCGCCGCCAGAATCGCCGCAATCAGCAATCCTGAAATCCCGTGCGGCATCTGGCTGACGATAAATGTCGGGAAAATTCTGTCGGCTCGCCCGAAGTTTGCCGAAGGCACGTGATAGAAAGAGAACAACATGACGCCAACGATGAGAAATAACGCAAACTGGAAGAGAATCGCTGCTCCGCTCGACAGCAGCGCCGCAACCGACTGTCGCTGGCTCCGTGCCGCCAAAAGACGTTGCACAATCAACTGATCGGTGCCGTGACTGGCCGTGGTCAGGAATGCTCCACCGATCAATCCGGCCCAAAACGTATAGGGCTTCCAGAAGTCAGGCGTGAAGTCGAAAACCTGCAGCTTGCCCGCGCCCGCCGCCAGATGATGAATCGCCGGCCAGCCCCCAGGCACGAGATGCAAAATCGTGAACAGTCCCACCAGCGTTCCGCCCACGTAGATCACGGTCTGCACCACATCGGTCCAGATCACCGCCGCCAGCCCACCCTCGAAGGTATAGACGAGTGTGAGTGCGGTGATGATCGCGATGGAGGCGACCTCGCCCGTCCCCAGCGCAATGGCCACTACGATCGAAACAGCGTAAACCCGCACCCCTTCGGCCGCGGCCCGCGTCACCAAAAAAAGGCCGGCAGTCAGCGATCGCAGCTTCTTGCCGAAGCGTCGTTCAATCAGTTCGTATGCGGTGTAAAGATCGCCGCGGAAATAATGAGGCAGCAGGACAAAACTGATAATGAACCTTCCCACCACGTATCCTAGTACCACCTGCAAAAACGTCAGATTGGTGTCATAAGCCAGGCCGGGGATGCTGATGATGGTGAGAGTGCTGGTTTCGGCCGCGACGATGGAAAGCGCAATCGCCCACCAGGGAATGTTCCGGTCCGCCAGAAAATAATCGCGCAAGGTGCGCTGTTTCTTGCGAAAGCGCAACCCAAACAGCGTGATCCCCGCCAGATAGAGCGCGATAATGCCAAGATCGAGCTTATCTAGAACCATAAATAACCGTGTAGCACGTGTGGCCGCGGGCGACTCGCCCGCGAGCAGTTCACCCGTAGCGCCGGCGTCCCGTCGGCTGTCGCGAGGGCGACTCGCCCTCGCAGCGTAGCGCCCTCCCAGAGTACCGGGCTTTGAAGAGAAAGGTCCGCCGATCTGCCGGGAGGGTACCCACCTCGTCAAGCGCACTGTTTAGAAAATCCCTGCATTGCTGGTACTTCGGTGTGAGATGACAAAGCAAACTCTTATGGTAGAACTACGCTCGTGGCCATCTTCCTCGGCATCGACGGCGGCGGCAGCAAAACTTCCTGCCTGATCGGCGACGAAACTTTAATCCTGGGCACGGGGACGGGCGCAGCCAGCAACGTGGTCCGGGTGGGCGAAGCCCAAGCGCGAGAGTCGCTGGCTAGCGCAATCCGTCAAGCCTGCACGGTTGCCAATCTCAAGCCCTCCGAGATCAGTAGTGTCTGCGTCGGCCTCGCGGGCGCAGCCCGGCCAGAGATCAGTGAAGTGGTAAGACGCATAATCTCGGATTTGGTTCCGGGCAAAATCAAAGTCGTGGGAGACACGGTCATCGCTCTCGAAGCCGCCTTCGGCAGCGGGCCGGGCGTGATCGTGATCGCCGGCACCGGCTCGATCGCCTATGGGCGCAATCGCGAAGGGCAGACTGCGCGCGCCGGCGGGTGGGGGTTCGCCATCTCGGACGAGGGCTCTGGCCACTGGATCGGCCGCATCGCGGTCGCCGCCGCTCTCGGCGCTTGGGACGAGAACCCCGAGCAGAACCTGCGCCTGATCGAGGTTCTGATGAAGTTCTGGCGACTGGAGACGATTGAGCAACTGGTGCCGGCTGCGAACGCCACGCCGCCGCCGGATTTTGCCGCGCTTTTTCCCGCCGTACTTTCCCTGGCGGAATCCGGCGATCGCATCGCGCGTGACGTACTGACTCAAGCCGGCACTCAACTCGCGAACCTGGCGGGAATCCTGCTCAGGCGCTTGTTTCCAAACCCGGGCGTAGTCCCGGTGGCCATGTCCGGCGGTGTCTTCGGTAGTTCCGCGCAGGTACGTCAGGTTTTCTACAATAGTCTTCGCTCGGGGTATCCCGACGTGGTCATCAATCCCACCGTGATTGAACCGGTCCGGGGCGCCCTCGAGCTGGCACGCAGGGGCGCAGCAAAATAAGGATGGGTGGAGGGCTGCGGGCTTGATCAGCATTCTTGATCAGCACTTGGGTGTGGATTCTGACGTAGGGTGGAGCAGCGCTTTAGCGCTGCAATTCAGGCGCAGGAGAAATCGCAGCTGTAGCCGCTGAGGTCCCTGCGCCATGGGCTGAAGCCCCCGTTCGCACGAACTGTGCGCAGGCCTGAAGGCCTGCTCCACCCGGCCTTGCTGGTTGCTCGCGGCAGTTTTTATTGTCGCTTAAACTCATGTCTTCCGACGATCTAACTGCGGCCGGCACGGCTCGGGCTCCCGAGGCCACTCCTCTGCACGAGGCCGTCCGCAGCGCGTCCACTGATGTGCTGGTGGCCGCTGCATCCGATCCCGCGCTCACCGAAGACCTGGCCTTGGCCCTTCTGAAGCAGAGCAATTTGCTCACCCAGGTGGTTGATCGTCTCAGCCGGAACAGCGGCGTGATGAAGAGCCGCAAAATAAAGTTGGCGATGGTCGAGCATCCCCGAACGCCGCGACATATCTCCATCCCCATGGTGAAACACCTGTTCACCTTCGACCTGATGCAGGTAGCTCTTACCCCCGTCGTTCCGGCCGACATCAAAATGGCTGCCGAGGAATCTCTCATCAACCGGCTGGAAAGGCTTTCGCAAGGGGAACGGCTGTCGCTGGCGCATCGTTCATCGGGACGGGTCGCCGCCGCCCTCCTGCTTGACCCCGAGCCCCGCGTGATTCATGCCGCGCTGGAAAATTCCCGTTTGACCGAACCTGCAGTCATCAAAGCGCTGATACGCCGGGATGCGCCGGCGACGTTCGTCAGTGCAGTCTGCCACCATTCGAAATGGTCGCCGCGACGGGAAATCCGTATTGCCTTGCTTCGCAATGAAAAGACGCCGCTGAGCCGCGCGTTAGAATTCTCACGCTCGCTGCCGCCTGCGTTGGTCCGCGAAATCCTTCACGGCTCACATCTGCCTGCAGCGACCAAAAAAGGTTTGTTGAAGGATGTTGCGGAGAGAAGCGGCAATTCCGCAAAGTCCGGCTTCTAGCGTGCTGCCTGCGCGCTGGCCGCGGCTGCCGGATCTTCCTGGCGCCGATGCAGCAGTTCCACCAGGGCCTGGTACAGCCGGGTTTTCATCGCATGCCGCTCGCCCGCCCGCGTGATGTAGCGCACATGCACATCGATTCCGGAACTCGTAGGACGCAGACTGACCGCCGGCGCCGCTGAAACCGGCTGCGCCCGGTAGCGGCTGGTAGAACGTTGCCACTCCTGCTCGGCCGCCAGCACGTTCGCCTGGGTCTGTTCCGATACCATCTTCTGGATGGCATCAATGATGGGGTACGGATTCTGAGTTGAGGGTACCAGGATTTGGACTTCGTCCCACAGCCACTGCCCGGCGGTCGAAAAGTTAAAAAAGTGTCCTTCAATCGCGTAGCTGTTCACGAACGCGACTTTGCGGCCGGTGGGATGCCCGCTGTCCGTCCAGTTTCCGGTTTCAAGCAGCACGGTGCGCAGCAGACCGATTTCCACCACTTCGCCCACCACGCCATCGATCTCCACCCAGTCCCCGACCCGAAGGCCGTTGCGGCCCATCAGCAGGAACCAGCCGATGAATCCCATGATGAAGTCTTTGCACGCTACCGTAAGCCCGGCGCCGGCCAGCCCCAGGATCGTGGACATCTGATCGGGTACACCAAATATTGTGAACAGGATCAGAGCCAGGCCCAGCGCCTGTACGGCGAAGCGAATCACTCCGCGCAGGGTATGCAGCCGGGTGCGCTCCACCGCCAGGCCCACGAAGAAATGATCGACTAGCCGATTGCCCAGATACACTCCGAACACCACCAGCAGAATCAGCAGCGCAGACTGCAGTATGGCGTGCGCCATGGCACCCTGGCGGAGTTTGACCACGTCAATCCAGTTGCCGTAAGCGGTGGCCAGATCGTCCTGGTCCTGGACGCGCTTGTCGAAGTCGCTCAGGTCTTTCTGGTCCATGGAAATCTGATGCAGAGTGGAGATTGCCTTGGCCGTGCTGTTCGCGGAAACGGCATCGCTGCCGGAGGCAGCGTCAATTCCGCTCTTGGCCTGCTGCGCAATCGCCTCCTTGTTGGAGACTTCCATGGCGACCTGGGCTTGTAGCGTCTCGTGACTCTGCCTGAGCTTGTTGGCGGTTTGTTTAGCTTCGTCCAGGGCTTGCTGCAACCGGGTTGTCTTGCCCCGCAAACTATTCCACGCGGAGAACTGGGCCAGGGCCGAGGATGGACCGGCTGAAGGATTGCTGTTGCTACTGCTGTTGCCAGTTTGGGGATTATTGGTCTCGTACTCTTTCTGGGTGGCCTCGTGACGGTTGAACTGCCGCTGAATTCGGCTGAGGCGGTCGGCCCCGGAACGGATCAGGTCCCCTTTTACATCGTCCAGTTCATCCTGATCGAGTTCAAGCTGTGCCTTGGTCAGGTCGATCTGTTGCTGGAGAGTACTGTGGGTGCGCTCATCCTTGGCGCCGGCCACCTGCTTCTGCAGTTGGTCAATCCTCTCCTGATCGGCTTTGACCGCCGCCGCGGCCTGATTGGCCTGCGCATAAAGCTTCTTGCTCTCCGGCGTCGGCGGTGCCGGATGCTCCGTAGCCTGTCGCATTTCGTAGCTGAATGCGACATCTACAGAATGATCGGCCAGTTTGAGCGCCTGCCGTGAATATCGCTGCTCGTCCCAGTCGGACGCAAGCGCCGCCATGGCGCGGGCTGTGGTCAAAGGTTGCTCATCCACGATCGGTGGTCGCCGCGTGCGACCGGCAGAATTCAACTGCGCCGATTGCCGGGTGAGAATCAGGCCCACGGCGGCTGCCAGCACCAGGGTCAGCAGCGCCAGGGTCACGATCCATTGATGAGCTTTCATCCACATACTTGTTGCGGAACCGAACTGACGCGATTATACGGCTCGACCGTCTTTACGGAATCTACTCAGTAGTGCATGACGACGCCCCGACGCAGCAGCACCGCCGTAACCTGTTTCGCCGCTTGCGATCCCGTTACAATCCGCCGCATGGGCGAGTACGTGCAGAGACTGTTGGCGCAGGACTGGCGGCCCACCTCGCGCTACAGCGTCGCAGCCTGGCTGGTCTTTTATATCGTATTCCTGCTCTATGCCTTCAGCCAGCACGGCGCCTTTCTCTTCATCGATCTGGCCAACCTGGTCGTGCACGAAGGCGGCCATCTTCTGTTCGGCTGGTTTGGATCGACTCTCGGACTCTGGGGAGGCACCATCCTGCAATGGCTGGTGCCGCTGCTGCTGGCGGCGTATTTCTTCAGCCAGAGACAGGCAGCCGCCTTTGCTTTCTGCTCGTTCTTCTTCTTCGAGAATTGGCTGTACACCGCAACCTACATGGCCGATGCCCGCGCCATGCTTTTGCCGCTGGTCACCGCCGGCGATTCCGATTACGTCGAACACGATTGGCACACCATCTTTTCCAGCCTGGGCGTGCTGCAGTACGACACCAAGATCGCAGCGGTGATCAGTTTTCTCGGTTGGTGTGGCATGATCGGGACTGTGGTGTGGCTGGCACGGCGAAGCCTGGCCAATGTTGGATGCAGCGCAACGGATAGCCCAGTGTCATCCTGAGCGCAGGGCTTGCGTTCACTTGTGAACGCAGGCCCGGAGTCGAAGGACCCCTATCCTCGAGAGAAAGTTCGTTACGATAGAATCTTGAATCTCAAAATACACTGGCCTCGATTCGCCTATAGAGGTCCTTCGACTTCGCGAGATGTTTCGCAAGCGAAACATCTTGCTTCGCTCAGGATGACAGGGGCAAATTGGTCGCACCCGCGAGTCATTGACCGCCGAGGACGCCGAGTGCGCCGAGAAGCCCAGAAGGTTTTTCTCCACCTCCTCGGCGGTCTCGGCGGTAAGTGTTCTTGCTATTGCACCGGCGCGTCCTGCTTCTTGAAGTGATCCAGAATTGCCTCCGCCTGACTGCGTGTGACCACCGACGAGAGCGCCGCCGAGTCTGCCTGTTTGATCGCCTGCACGCTGCCGAAATGCTGGAGCAAACGCCGGGTCGTGCTCTCTCCCACGCCTGGGATTTCCCGCAGTTCGGTCGAGCGGTCGCGCATCTGCCGCCGCTTGCGATGAAAGGCTACTGCGAAGCGGTGGGCCTCGTCACGGATCAGCTGCACCAGGTGCAATACCGGCGAGTGATGATCCAGCGCGACCGGTTCGCTCTCCTGACCGTACACATAGATAATTTCTTCCCGCTTGGCGATCGCCGCCAGCGGTTGATTGATGATCTCTAGCGCTTCAAGCGCCTCTGCCGCGGCGTGCAACTGGCCCAGGCCGCCGTCGATCAGCACCAGGCTGGGCATTCTCTTTTTTTCTTCCTGAATTCTCTTGTAGCGGCGCGTGACCACCTCGCGCATGGAGGCGAAGTCGTCGACGCCAATTACATCGCGGATGATGAACTTGCGGTAGTCCGACTTCTTCATCTGGCCGTCTTCCCACACCACCATGGAAGCCACGGTCTCGGCTCCCTGGATGTGCGAAATGTCGAAACACTCAATGCGCTTCGGCAGTTCGGACAGGCCAAGTGCATCCTGCAGCGCCTCCTGGATGGCTTTAGCGTTCGGCTTCATCACCCGGAAGCGCTGGTCGTAAGACTGCTTGGCGTTGTTGCCGGCCAAATCAAGAAGCCCACGCTT
>JAIQFF010000073.1 GCA_020073395.1 Terriglobia bacterium | reverse complement strand
AAGCGTGAGATAGTACAGCCAGGTTCGTTTCGCAAGAACGAAGTTCCAGGCTCGTGGATCTCGCACCAGCAGCGCTGCCAACACCCCCAGGCAAAGAGCGTCTGCCCGGCAGGGCATCAAGACATAGTCGGCAAACCTCCCATGTTCGAAGTTGAAGAGCATGAAGGTCCTCAGCAGGGGAGCGCCGATCACAATCGATATCAACGCTACGGTAAGGCGTGATCTGCTGAGTTTTCGAATGACGATTGGAATCGTGAGATAAAACTGCTCCTCGACCGCAAGCGACCAGGTCACCACTATGCCGCTCAAGCCCCACTTACCGAGATACGCCATCCAAAAGTTTTGTGTGAAAGTCAGATACGACACCAATGGAATTTGCGAAGTCGAGCAGTCCCCATGCAACAGGGTGCAAACGAACGGAAGATGAAAGGCCAGAAACAACCCGGTAACGAACCCGTACAGCGGAAGGATTCGGAAGCCACGTCGGACGTAGAACGTCTTAAAGTATCGGATGGAATGCTTCGCGTCCAGAAGGATCCCGCCGATCAGGAATCCGGAGAGCACGAAAAATAGGTCCACTCCGCTCCACGACAGGCTTCCCACAGCAAACAGATTCGATAACAATCTGGAATTCGCAGGTAGGCTAAAAACCGCATGCCAGAGGAGAACCAACAGGATCGCGATTCCTCGAAGTCCGTCCAGTGCGGGGATTCTTCCCGGAAATCCGACGGAGGACTGTCCATGTCCTGATTCAGAGTTCGGAACAACGAGTGCCAGCTCGGGGTGTGTTATCTGGTCACCGATCGTGCGGGATGCCTGCGATTCAGAGGGAGATTCCGCCCCCGCAGCGGCGCGAGCTTCAAGCGGCATGTTTTCTCGTCCCCACGACCATGAGGGAGCTTCCAAACGGCATGGGCATCACACCCAGCACCTTCTGCTCCGCTCGACAAAGCCGAAACAACGTTTCGTTGATCCAGCCAGCGGGAATTTTCGGAGGTTCAGGCCGTATGTGGAACGCCCGCTCCATGACGCCTATACCCCGCTTCACGGGATAAGTCCAGTAGTAAACATAGCGCTGCTCGTCGATGTGCAGACCGGCCTGACGGGCTACCCTGAGAAAGCTCGCCTTGGTGTAGCGGGTGAAGTGGTGATTCAAGAGATCGTGATTGGTCCAGAGCGTCATGAACGCCGGAAGGGTGGCGACGAAGGTGCCATCAGGCGCGAGAAGCTCGAGGGCACGGCGTAATCCGACAACCGGATCTTCGAGGTGCTCGAGCACATCCAGCATCAGGACCAGCGAATATTGTTTACCCGGTTGAAAGTTCGCATCAAACGGGCAGACATAAATCCGGCTGCGGTGGGGACCGGCCGGGTTGAGCAGGTCTGCACACGGTTCGACCCCTTCTACTTCCCCAAAGCTCGACAGCCGGTCGAAGAACAGTCCGTCGCCGCAGCCAATATCCAGAATGTTCCTCCAGCCTTGGGGCGGGCGAAGCCTGTGAAGGGTGTCAACAATCAGTTCGGTACGGGCACGCCACCACCAATGCTTCTCGTACAGTTCCCGATAACGTTCACCGTACTTTGGGTCCACGGCTCCTCGTCAACACCATGGCAACCTGAAAAAGTTTCCGCGAAGTGATCACGGTAGAACGGCCAGTTTAACGCGCCTTCCGGCTCAATCGGTGCCGGTCGGAGTCGCCCTGCGGCTCCAGACTTCGGCGACACCATTGCGAGTCGCCGCCTCGACGCTGCTCGAAGCCTGCTGGCGAACGAATTTGCGGATTACATAGTGCGGACGCGCCTTGGTTTCTTCGTAGATGCGGCCCACGTACTCTCCAACAATCCCGAGGAAGAACAAATTCACGCCAGAAAGGAAGGTGACCACAAGAATGGTGGCGGTAAAGCCCTTGGGAGACTGATGCAACAGAAGCTTGGCGACAATCGAGTAGACCGCGAAGAGGGTGGAAAGGGCCACAGCAACCACACCCAGGATGGCAGCCGCGCGCAGCGGAACAATGGAGAAGGCGAAGATGCCATCGAAGGCCAGCCTCAGAAGCTTGAGGGCGCTGTACTTGGTTCGGCCCGCGGCCCGGGCGGAACGTTCGATTGGCACGCCGATTTGGCGGAAACCTACCCAGGTGCGCAATCCCCGCAGGTAGCGATGTTGTTCCGGCATCTTCCTGATTTCCTCAACCACGCGCCGGGACATTAGGCTGAAGTCGCCCGCGTCCAGAGGCAACTGGGTGGAGGAGAGCACCGCCAGCAGCCGGTAAAAGATGTAATAGCAAAGACGCAACCACCAGGATTCTTTCCGCTTCACCCGCTGCACATAAACCACGTCATAGCCCAGGTTGTAACAATCGACGAGGCCAGGAATGGCCTCGGGAGGGTCCTGCAGGTCGCCGTCCATGAGGATGGTGACATCCCCTGAAACGTGGTCGAGGCCGGCTGCCAGTGCGGTCTGGTGGCCGAAGTTCCGCGAGAATGAGATCAGGACTAGCCGAGGATCTTGCCGGGCGGCCTGTTCCAACAGCTCCGGGGTAGCGTCCGCGCTGCCATCGTCGACGAAAACCACTTCATGCGGCCCCCCGGCAAGGCTGTCCAGGACGGCGGTAGTCCGACGAACCAGTTCAGGGACAACCGCCTCCTCGTTATACACAGGTATGGCGAGCGAAACGCGGAGAGGTCTGCTCATGCTTTGGAACGCCCCTTGAAGTACACCATATTCCACAAGGCGACGCCTGCGCCAGTGACACGGTATGGTTCAAACACAACCGGCTCGAAAAGTTGATGAAAGATGGTACGCCACTCTTCCAGCGGGCGCGCGAATTTGCCGCGGTCCCAGCGGGCCAACAGGCGGGAAACCGAGGGGTCCTCGGGCATCACAAGTTCCAGGATGTGCACATGGCCATTCTCTGTCAGCAGGGAACCGAGATGGGAAAGAATGCTGGACACGTCTTTGGTATCCAGGTGGTGCAGGAAGCTGTTCACCAGGACAAAGTCGAACCGGTCCTCGGGAGCGGCCGTGTAGTTGCGCACGTCGGCAACGACGAATTCGCGACGGTGGCGCTCGCGAGCATCGCGAATATAGCGCTCATTGAAGTCGATGCCAATGTAATCGGAGTGAGCGAAGTGATGGGTGTTGGTACCCGGACCACACGCCACGTCAAGCACTCGCTGCGTACTGCTCAGATCGTTATGGGCCCGTACGGGTGAGAACTTCTGCTCGGCAAAGGGTGCCTGCCAGAGACGATATACCTGACTATGTTCGAGAACAGCACCGGAGAGACTCATGGCTTCCACCTGACCTCGAATGTACCTATTTTCGCGCGATTTGGAAATTCTCCTTCGAGAGCATTCCTGAGGTCAGACCGGATGGGAGCGGAAAAGAGTGGATCGCTATTCAGGACCACAAGGTTGATATGGTGCTCGTGGATGGTCGCCAGGGTACGCTGCGTCATGCCGCTGGGCTCGTCAAAAAAGTCGAAGAAAAAGCGAGTCGGATTGCTCAACTGGTAAAGGAAGAACATCTCGGGACAATCGGGCGCGGCATAAATGTACTCGCCGCGGGCGTGCTCTCCGATAATTCGCCCCAGTTCCTCGTAGACCCGCTTACCTGCGAGCCCAACCCGCAGTCCTCCGGCCCGGGGCAGATCGAGTCTGGCAGTTTGAATTTCAGGTTTATACCTGTCACCCATGCCATAAACGAACCCGGGCGTGATGTCGAACACCACGTAGAACAGCGCGAAACAATAGGCTCCGACCAGGAAGGCTCGCGGTCGGTGCCTCAGAAACGAAATTACAGCCGCTGCCGTCAGCACGACCAGTGGCGCTAAGTAGCAAAAATATGTGCTTGTCGTAAACGGGAACTGGACCAGACTGCATAGGGCACAGACCGAAATGACCAGGAAGAGTTTTTGAAACTTTTCAGCGGTTATTTCACTTAGCCGGCACCGCCGAAGCAGCAGGATCATCCCCGAGATAACAAGTGTTGGCAAAAGCGTCCAGAACGTCCCCCAGATCAGCTTATGAACCGGAGGCATGGAGCGAGTGAGCAGCAATCCGCAGCACATGCCTATCAAGGCCAGCCCGATCGCCAGTTTCCGGAATTTCGGCCAGACCAAAAACACGCCGCCAATAATCGCGAGGTTAGCTGCTACTCCTCCCAACAAGCGGAGGATCGAAGGTGTCCAGCCGGCACTGGCAATCTGTCTGGCGGACAGGGTGAAAACGTCGCGAACCAGGTCTGCCATGGCCCCTCCCCTCACAAATGGAACGAGGAAAACTGCAATAGGAATGGCCACGCCAATCGCAAAAGCTGCCACCTCACGGAAGACGAAGGCGAAGCGGCGACCCCGGTTTTTGGCAGAACTGAATTCACGCCAGACCAGGAAAGCCCCGACAAACGATGCCGGCAGCAGGAAATAGCACACCGTGACGCTGTTGAGCCGCTTCAAGACCAGATCGAAGAGAAAGGCCTCGTACACCAGCACGACCAGGCAGAGAAATAATTGATAGAGCCGGGAAACACGCCCTTGCACTGAATCTGCGTGGTTGGCCTCCTGCTCGCGAGACAGAAGAAACAGCAGGGCTGCAGCAATGAAAAACAGACCACCCTGTTTAATGAGGAAAGAGATTCCGCCGCACATGCCGGCGATGACCAGCCACCGGGGCTTTTGGACTTCAACGTAGAGCAACAGCGCAGCCATGCCGAAAGTAGCGAAAAACAGGTTGTACCAGGATGGCGCCGCCCCGGCATAGTTTGGCAGCCCCCACGCGACCGCCAGGAAAGTCAGGGCACTGGCGACGGGAGGGGAGACAAAGCGGCAAGCAACGTAGTAAACCGCCGGCAACCACGCCAGAAAAAACAGGTACAGTGCATACCGCATGCTGGCGGAGTTGATTCCGAAAACGCGGAATGCGAGCGCATTGAGATAGGTCAGTCCGCCAGGGTAGCTCTCGAGATAGTCCCGGTGGGGGAGCTGTCCTTCGAGGACATATTCTGCTGATTTCCCCCACATCCCTTCGTCCATGGGGACCCAGCCGCGCTTTAAGTGAGTTGCCATGTACCAGGCGCTCAACAGGAAGACGAGAGCAAACAGGAGGCGGGCGACGACGGGCCGCCTTGTCCACGAGGAGCGCGCAAAGGTAGCATGATCGTCGGCAATCGGAGGCGCGGGTGACATCAAGCTGGACGCCGATCCTCGGGATAAGGGCTGATCCGGGAGCACCATATGTGTCCGTTGAGTGTGGTCGCGATTTTACATGCTCACCTGCGCCACATCAAAACCATACGCCGGGCGGCGCATGGGACGGCTGATGATCATGCGCAAATCGGACGAAGAGGTTGCAGGCCTGGCAGGGGCAATTCGCCCTCGCGATAAAGAGGATTCGTAGTCGTGATAGCTCACATCTCGTCGGCGTTATCGGGACACGGCGCATTCTTCATCCAGGGCCTGGTGGTAATTGCCGTCCTCGCCGTCGGCTGGTACTGGCCCGCGTTGGGAGACTCCATCTTACGGCCAGTGGAAGAAAAGGGAGCCCGCCTGGCCCGCAGAAAGACCGTGGTGATCGTTGGAATGGCGGCGGGAACCATCGTGATCCGGCTCAGCATGTTGTGGTTGACGCCCGTGCCCGTGCCCGTTGCTCACGACGAACTGAGCTACCTTCTAGCCGGCGATACTCTGGCCCACGGAAGGCTGACGAACCCGACCCACCCGATGTGGATCTTCCTGGATACCATCCATGTAAATCAGCAGCCTGTATACATGTCGAAATATCCGCCCGGGCAAGGTGCGGCGCTGGCGTTCGGGCAAATACTAGGCCATCCGTGGATCGGAGTGCTGCTGAGTATGGCCGCAATGGGGGCTGCAGTTGTCTGGATGTTACAGGGATGGTTCCCGCCGGTCTGGGCCATGCTCGGCGGCTTGCTGGCGTTGCTGCGTTTCGATCTCTTTAACTATTGGATAGACAGTTATTGGGGAGGAGCGGTGGCCGCGATCGGAGGCGCACTGGTGATGGGCGCCTTGCCGCGCATCATGCATCACGGGCGGCGGCGGGATGCTTTATTGCTTGGGCTGGGCGCGGCTATCCTAGCCAACAGCCGTCCCGTCGAAGGACTCCTCTTCTGCCTGCCTGTCGGTGCCGTGCTTGGCGTTTGGTTGTTCCAACACCGCGATCGATGGCCAGCCAAGCTGACTAATTTTATCTTCCCCTTTTCGATCGTCATGCTGTTCACGGTTGGCTTCATCGGCTACTACAATTGGCGCGGAACCGGGAGTCCGTTTCTCTTTCCTTACGTGGTGTACCAAAGAGCACATTTCTCGTCGCCTCCGCTGCTCTGGCAGAAAGCCGACACTTCACGCCACTTTGTGAATCCCCAGTTCGAAGCCTATAGCCAGGAACAGCTCGCGGAATTTGAAAGTCGCCGAGAACACTTCGCGCGCACTTGCTGGCTCAGGACAAGCAATTTTCTCGGGTTCTACTGCGGACCCATGCTGGCGGCGCTGGTGCTAACTTTTCGGCGGCTGCTGCGGGACCGCAGGATGCGCCTGTTGCTGATACAACTTCTGCTTTCATTCCTCGGACTCCTGGCCGTGGCGCCCTTTTTCCTGCATTATGCCGCCCCGCTCACAGCTACAGTCTTCGCGGTGATTATCCAAGGGATGCGGCACCTGCGGAAATGGCGGTCCGCGGGCCGGCCGGTAGGCATTGGGCTCACTCGGGCCATCGTCTTGCTCGCGCTGGCGGCCATCCCCGCTCACGTCGCGAAGACGATAGTGGAAGCTCGTCATGGTATTGGCTGGAGCGATCCGAAGATGCTCGAACGGGGCAGGCTGGCCGCCCAACTCGAAGCCGCACCCGGTAAACATCTCGTGCTTGTTTCTAACTCGTCCACTCATAGCCCGCACGAGGAATGGGTGTACAACGCCGCAGACATCGACGATTCCAAAATCGTTTGGGCACGAGAAATTCCCGGAGTGGATGTGAAACCATTGCTGGAATATTTCCGTGGCAGGACGGTTTGGCTGCTGGAACCGGATCGCGTTCCCATTCAGTTCACGCCCTATCAGCCAGGGCCCGAGATGCGGCCAAGTCCTGGGCCTTGATTCTTGCAGCCAGCAGTCATGCACATGCTAAACTCGCGATTCGTTCGCGGGGCTCGCCGCAATTCGTGATTCATGCACCGTTTCACAACCAAGAGATCGCTGGAAAATATTCTTGTGCTGGCCAGCCTGGGCTTCGGGCTGGCTCACGCCTGGATCGGGCGATACGCGATGAATCCCGACGGGGTGTCTTACCTGGACATGGGGGACGCCCTGGTTCGCCGCGATTGGGCCCATGCCGTGAATGCGTACTGGAGTCCGCTGTACGGATGGATGCTCGGGCTGGTGGTCGGTGCAATCCAGCCTTCTCCGAGATGGGAATTTCGGCTGGTGCACGCTGTGAGCTTCGCGATCTTCGTGGTGGCGCTGCTGGCTTTTCGGTTCTTTCTGCATGAAGTGATTGGTTTCTCTCATGAGCGGACCGCACCGGACGACGCTGGTCCGGACAGCCGCGTTGCTCTGCCGGGGTGGGCCATGCTCCTCCTGGGCTATTCAATATTTCTCTGGGCTTCGCTGGAACTGGTAAGCCTGTATGATGTCTCGCCCGACCAGGCCATTCTGGCCTGTGTGTGCTTTGTGGCAGGCATGCTGCTGCGTCTGCGCCGACATCCCATCTTGCCGACCTTCGCCTTTGTGGGCCTGCTGCTTGGAGTTGGATATTGGACCAAGGCCATCTTGTTTCCGCTCGGCTTCGTGACTCTGGCCCTGCTCTACTTATGGAAACGCTCATCCCGAAGTTGGCGCCATGGTGTGATGGTGGCAGCGGTGGTATTTCTGGCGGTGGCTGCACCCCTTATTTCGGTACTGTCCGCACAAAAGGGTCGGCCCACGTTTGGCGATTCCGGAAAACTAAATTACGCCTGGGCTGTGTCTCCGCAAACCTTCTGGAGGAATTGGCAGGGACAAGAGCCAGGGAGCGGCAAGCCCGTGCATCCGACGCGCCAACTGTTACGACACCCCCCCGTATTTGAATTTGATGGACCCGTGCCTGGCACGTACCCGCCCTGGGCTGATCCCTCGTATTGGAATGAAGGACTGCAATGGCACTTCAGAATCAGGCCGCAACTGGAAATATTAGCCGCTAATTCTGTGAGCGAGATTCGTTTGCTATTGCGAGTGCAGCCGGGCCTGGTGATCGCTGTGATTGTCCTGGCTTTGCTGAGCGGGGGTATCTGGCTTGCGGGCCTGCGCGAGTTGTGGCCATTGATCGCATTGCCGGCCGCCGCCTTCGCGGTTTATCTCCCGGTTCACGTCGAAGACAGGTTTCTGGGCGGCTTCGTTATTGTCTTGTTTCTGACCTTGCTGGCGGCGGTGCAGCTTCGCGTTTCCGATCAGAGGAGTGCAGGCTATGTGGCCCTAGCCGTATTTATCACGATGGTGCTGGGGACGTCGGATGTCACGCTCCGCTATGCGACACACCATCTCGCAATCCCTGGTTCCGGTCCTAATTCAACCTGGCAGGATGTGGTGGCCGCTGAACATCTGCAGAAGATCGGGTTGCGACCTGGCGACAGGGTGGCCGTGATTGGCGACGGAACGGGAGCGTATTGGGCGCGATTGGCAAAGCTGCGAATTGTCGCCGAGGTCATGGGAGCCAATCACGGTCCCGCGGAATTTTGGGGATCATCAGCAGAAACCAGACAAGAAGTTTACGCAGCCTTTGTCAGGGCGGGAGCCGTGCTGACTGTATCGTCCTGCCCGTCCGATGCTCCTGCCGGATGGCAACCGATCGCGGGGACAAACTACTGTGTTTTGCAACTACGCCCAGACAACTCAGCCTCCCGGGAAGTTCGCGGTCGGTTAGCCTATCGCCCGGGGTCCTGAAGTTGAGGCAGAGCTGGGGCCGCCGCGGAGTCCGGGGCGAGGGTCGGAGCCTCATCCCGGGTGAAGCGATCTTTCATTCTCAGAAAAGCTTCCTCGAAATATCTTCGCGAAAGATATGCCAGGCCCACGGCCGCGCCTCCAGCGACTAGAAACCTGATCACGACGAGCTCGAAGTGCCCATCCGCTGGGAGTAGCTGGGGCCAGTAGTACCTGAGTATCTTGTCGTAAATCCGGAAAACCAACAGGTGGATCAGATAAAGGCCATAACTGATGTAGCCGAAGAACTGGAGCGTCGCACTGTTCACGCAGCGCTTGCGTGGACTGGAGCCCAGTAAGAGAAAAAGAAGGAGAACCGCCGCAAAGAAAACATGGACCACGCTGTATTGCAGGGTGGCACCGAAGGTTCGCTGCATGGTCAGAATGCCGAACCGGGCGCCCACGCCAGTGAAGATCAGCGCAAGAGTGAACAATACGGCGCAGAGCCGGGCCACTCTTGCACGGGTCAGAGAACTGCGCAACACGACCGCCAGCAAACTGCCCAGGGCCAACCCGTCCGCTACGAACCAGGTGTACCAACCAAGTCCGGCCGTGTATCCGTAGTGGAAAGCGACAGAGCGCAGTACGGGGACGACCACACAGATCGCGGCCGAAGCGATGGCAACATTTTTCGTGTTCAATTTGCGGACCACCGCGGGCCACGCGATGTAGTAGTGTTCTTCGACCGCAAGCGACCACAATGGGCCATAATCAGCCGGCACTCCAAACAGGTTCGTCAGATTCGCCAGGTAGATGAAACTCAATCCCAGAAAACCCGCAGAAGCCTGGTGGAGAATGGCCAGAAGAATCAGGAGAGAATAGTAGGCGGGCAGAATTCGAAGGGCCCGGCGGGTGTAGAAACGCGAGTAATAGCGAGGCTTGTTCTTGGAATCGAGCAGAATCCCGGTAATCAAAAACCCGGAGAGCACGAAGAACAGATTGACTCCCAGCCACCCTGGCCGAGTGGCGAGAAGAAGTATTCGTGACCATCCCTTAAAGTGAAGTCCGCTGTAGGGCCAGAAGAATCCGTGCAGAAAGAGAACGCCCAATATGGCTAGGCCCCGCAGGGAATCCAATTCGGGCATGACCGGACGAATCAAGTTCTCTGAGGCCACGAAGATCGAGTGTTGCTTCACTCACTCACGTCGAAGAAGATCTGCGTCCGGACGAGATTATACGTTCGTGTACTCTTCATGAACCAGTCACGTTAGTATATTTTCGCAACTGGAGGCGTAAATGTGCGGCATCTTCGGCATCCTGGCGAGTAACGGCAGCGTTCCGCCCCTGGTGTTGGAGCGTGCCACGGATTCGCTGGCGCACCGCGGGCCTGACGACCGGGGGACGGTTGTGATTCAGGCCAACACGACGCCGCGCCTCGAAATCGGCCTGGGCAGCCGGCGGCTGGCGGTCATTGATCTCTCTCCGCTGGGTCATCAGCCCATGCAGGATGCGGAAACCGGCAACTGGATCGTTTACAACGGCGAAATCTACAACTTTCGTGAACTCCGGACACGACTGCAGGGCGAAGGTGTGCGCTTCGTCAGCCAGTCCGATACCGAAGTGCTGCTGAAGGCTTATGGTCGCTGGGGCGAGAAGTGTGTTGGCGAGTTGCGCGGAATGTTTGCCTTCGCCATCTGGGATGCCAAACGATCGCGCCTGCTGCTGGGCCGCGATCCCATGGGCATAAAGCCGCTCTACTACTGTTCCACGGGCCAGTATCTCCTGTTCGCTTCTGAGCTACGCACCCTGCTGGGCACAGGACTGATTGCGCGACGGATCGATCCCGCTGGCTTGATCAGCTATCTGAATTTCGGGTCCCTGTACGATCCCATCACCATGATTCGAGGCGTTAGCGCGCTGCAGGCGGGACACTACGCGGTGTGGGAGGGCGGGCGGCTCCGGGACACGATGTACTGGGACCTCGCGCCGCACGGTCAGGCCAGTACGGCTGCAAGCTACCTGGTGGGCAATGAGACGGCGCGGAAGGGCCTGGAAGATGATCTCTACGCCACGCTCGACCAGGCCGTCCGCATGCAGACAGTGAGCGATGTTCCGGTGGGATTGTTTCTTTCTGGAGGCATCGACTCCAGCAGTCTGGCCGGTATTCTGAGCCGGGCAGGGATCCGGCCTAACACGTTCTCCATTATTTTTCGCGAGGCGGATTACAGCGAAGCAGAATATTCCCGCGCGGCGGCCCGGGCGTTTGGGACCGAACACCAGGAGATCATGGTCTCACAGGGCGATGCGCTCGACGCCATCCCGTATGCGCTCCGGGCCATGGACCAGCCCACCATCGACGGTCTCAATACGTATCTGATTTCCCGTCAGACGCGCGCCGCTGGGATCAAGGTCGCGCTTTCTGGCCTGGGTGGGGACGAATTGTTCGCCGGCTACTCCAGCTTTCGCGACGTTCCTCGCATGGAGCGCTTTGACCGGTTCTGGGGGCATTGGCCTGCGATCCTGCGGCGGCCCCTGGCGCGCATGTTTTGTGCCCTGGCTGCGGAGACGGACCAGAACCGAAAGCTCGCCGCACTCGGAGAGCGGGAGCGGGCCATCCACCCCTACTTCTTGGTGCGTGCCCTCTTCACTCCCGGACAGCGCAATTCGCTTCTCACGTCCGCCGATGAGGCAGCTTTGGCGCGGGCGAATGCTCCCTTGCAGGAAAGCCTGCTGCATGCTGGTGAACTTGATCCGATCAATCGCGTTTCATATCTGGAAGCCCGCTGTTACATGCTGAATACTTTGCTGAGAGATTGCGACGTGATGAGCATGGCCCACGGGCTTGAGTTGAGAGTGCCCCTCATCGATCATCAGCTTGCGGACAAGCTGATGGTCCTGCCCGGCGCGTGGAAGCTGGACGGCAACGTGCCGAAGCCGTTGCTGGTCGGGGCGTTGAAGGGAGCGTTGCCGGGCGAGATTGTTCATCGTAAGAAGCAGGGCTTCACCCTTCCATTTGAAGGCTGGCTGCGCGAAAACTTGCGTTCTGGAGTGGAAGGGGCCCTGCAGAAAATCGGCCAGGGTCCGCTCGGACCATTGCTCAATCAGCAGTCCGTCATGCAGGTTTGGGACGATTTTATGAATCAGCGGACTTCGTGGTCCCGCGTCTGGTCGTTGTATGTGCTGGAGCGGTGGTGTGAGCTGAATTCGGTTACGGCGTAGAAGCGGCTTACACACGAAAATTGTCAGGCATTCACTGTAATATGTTCACAACGTCCTCCATGCCATGCGGGAATTAGAAGAACCAAGGCAGATACAGGCCGCCGCTGCGGCCGTGTCCCTTCCCGTGAGCGTGATTGTTCCGGTGCGAAATGAGGCCCACAACCTGTCGCGCTGCCTGGAATCTCTGCGGGGGGTAGGTGAGGTTTACGTTGTCGATTCCGAAAGCAGCGACGGAACGGCGGAGATCGCACGCTCCTTCGGTGCCAAGGTGGTGCAGTTCCATTACTCCGGAGGATGGCCCAAGAAGCGCCAGTGGGCGATGGATACGCTTCCTCTCGTCTACGATTGGGTCTTTCTCGTTGATGCGGACGAGGCCCTGACTCCTGAACTGGCTGCGGAAATACGGCAGGCCATTCAGGATGCCCGCTATGACGGTTACTACATAGCGCTGCAGGTGGTTTTCCTGGGCCGACCATTGCGCCACGGCGGCGCCGGATTCTACAAGCTCTCACTTTTTCGGCGTGGGAAGGGCCGCTTCGAGTGCCGCCTCAAAGACCAGGACGCCTCCATGGCGGACATGGAAGTGCACGAGCACGTAATCGTAGAAGGCAAAAGCGCAAGATTGAAACATGCTTTGCGGCACCACAACGTGGAATCCATCTCGCGCTACATTCAGAAGCACGACGAATACTCGAACTGGGACGCCCGAGTGTGGCTCGAAGGTGAAGCGAATTCGGCTCAGCTACCGCCATCTTTGTTTGGAAATCAGGCGCAGCGGCGGCGCTGGCTTCGCAAGCGGCTGTTCGCGCTCCCCGGTTCGTCCCTGCTGTTGTTCATCTACAGATACTTCTTTCGACTCGGATTCCTGGATGGCGTGCCCGGCCTGATTTACTGTGGCTTTCAAGGCATCCAGTTTTTTCACATCAAAGCCAAGATTTACGAGTTGCGCAACAAGTAAGCTCAGCACGGCTGAATCAGGACGTGTCCAAAGCTGCGATTTGGCGCGTCTTTCCTGCGGTCGTGCTATAGTTCGAAAAACCAGCTCAATTGTTTTCTATGTCCGTCGCGGCTCGTCTGAACTACTACCGTCGCGTTTGCAGCGCATATTTGTTGCCCGGGAAGAGCCAGCTTACTTTCTGGCACGACCAGCCGCAGGTTAACCCGAGCGCGTCTATCGGCCAACTCGGGGAATACTACATGCCCTTCTTCGAGAAGGCGGACTACATTGGACCGCACGACGGCGACGGGATTCCGCTGCTCAACTACCACGGTAACATTGGTCGGCAGTACAACCCCATCGCGATTTCGCAGTGGGGTCTGGGGAACTTCAATCTTTTTCTTCGCTCCAAAGACCCGGAGCGAAAGAGAAAATCAGTGGCCGCAGCCGACTGGCTGGTGAAGCATCTGGAGCCGAACTCCTTCGGTGTTCCGGTCTGGAACCACCTGTTCGATTGGGAGTATCGGACCCCATTGAAAGCGCCCTGGTATTCGGGGCTCGCCCAGGGGCAGGGAATTTCCTTGCTGGTGCGGATAGGACAGGAAACGGGCAAGTCTGACTATCTCGAAGCCGCCACTCGCGCCTTTGACAGTTTTTTGAAGTCGACCCAGGATGGAGGAGCTGTCTTTACCGACGAACGCGGCGATATCTGGTTCGAGGAGTACATCGTGTCGCCGCCCACCCACATTTTGAACGGATTCATCTGGGCTGCGTGGGGCGTGTATGACTTTTTTCTGGCCACGAAAGACAAAGCCGCGCAAGAATTGTTTATCCGGGCGGTCAACACCCTGCGCCAGAATCTCGATGGCTACGATCTCGGGTTCTGGTCGCTCTACGAGCAGTCGGGCACGCGCCTGCCGATGGTGGCCAGCCCTTTCTATCATCAGCTGCACGTTGCGCAGTTGCGCCTGATGTACCGGTTGACCGGCGACGAGCTGTTTTCCCGGTATGCTGATCGCTGGGAGACGTACGCCCGCAGCCGGGCCAAACGCACGCGCGCCTTATGCTACAAGGGCGCTTTCAAGCTTTGCTATTACTAGGTACTCGTGAAGATCCTTTACGTCTCGCAATATTTCCCGCCGGAGATGGGAGCGCCCGCCGCCCGGGTGGCTGAACTGTCACACTATTGGGCGCAAGAGCGGCACGACGTTACGGTGCTGACCGGGTTCCCCAATCATCCCACAGGCGTAGTGCCGCAGGAGTACCGCCGCAGTTTTCGCAGACTGGTGGCGCGGGAAAGAAGCAACGGGGTGAATGTCGTCCGGACCTGGCTGCTGCCCTTTCCCAACCGCAGGACGTACGAGCGCATGTTGAACTACAGCTCGTTCTGCCTTTCTGCCGCTGGCACCGGGCTGTTCGCGGAGCGACCCGATGTGATCATTGCCAGCTCTCCCCAGTTGCTGGTCGGACTGTCCGGGTGGTGGCTGGCCCGGTGCAAGCGGTCCCGCTTCGTCTTCGAGGTTCGAGACCTGTGGCCAGAGTCGCTGGCGGCGGTTGGCGTGGGAAATGCGGATTCTCTGGTGTATCGCACTCTGGCCCGGATTGCCGCCTTTCTGTACCGAAATTCCGATCACATCGTCGTCGTTACTCCTGCCTTTAAGGAGTATCTGGTCCAGCACCTCCAGGTCGGGCCGGAGAAGATTTCAGTGGTCGAGAACGGAGTTGAGGCGGAGCTGTTCTGTCCGAGGGCGGAGAGTAATCTCCGGATCCGGCTGGGTGCCGAGGGAAAATTTGTCGTTTCCTACATCGGAACTATGGGTAACGCGCACGGCTTGCAGACGCTGGTTGAGGCTGCGGCGCAACTGCTGAATACAGCGCCCAACATCCTGTTCCTGCTGGTGGGGGAAGGGGCGGAGAAGCGGTCACTGGTTTCTCTGGTTCGCTCCCGCGGTCTTACCAACCTGCGCTTTGTGGACCAGCAATCGCGGGAAGAGATACCAGCATATATTTGTGCGTCGGACGCGTGTGTGGTCTTGCTCAAAAAATCCGAGATTTTCAAGACCGTCATCCCCAGCAAGATGCTGGAGTTCATGTCCTGCGCCCGTCCGGTGATTCTCGGGGTTGAGGGTCAAGCGCGCCAGATTCTTGAGGAGGCCCAGGCCGGAATCTGCATCGAGCCGGGGAATCTCTCGCAACTGGCGCAGGCCGTCTTGCGTCTCGCCGGGGACGCGCGACTCCGGGAATCGCTGGGTCGCAATGGACGCCGCTACGTCCTGCAGCGTTTTTCACGCCGTCAAACCGCGATGACGTATCTCGACGTGCTGAGGGAGTTCATGGGAGAAGAGAAGCGGCGCGCGGCTGCGGCCTGATAAACGCGACGTACAGTTCC
The DNA here is from genome assembly GCA_020073395.1 of Terriglobia bacterium. Lineage (GTDB taxonomy): Bacteria > Acidobacteriota > Terriglobia > Terriglobales > Acidobacteriaceae > JAIQFF01. The sequence goes on along the minus strand of JAIQFF010000073.1, from coordinate 7,972 downwards.
CGAAAACCTGATCAAAAACTTGCCTAAAACGATCTGCTAGTGGATGGCTACGATCGATGCCGCGCTCGCAGCCTGCACGGCGGCGTCGACGGAACGTGTCATGACTACTTTGCTCAGGCTGCTGGGGACAAACAGGATGTCGTCCGCCTTCAGGGGAATGTCGGCGACCTTGGCCTGCAGCATCTTTTTCAGTTGGACCGGGGTTTCCGTCATTCCGTTCGGGCCTTTGCGGATGATCCTGACGTCGTTCATCTTGGCGAATCGAGTGGTTCCTCCCGCCAGGGCGACAACTTTTAATACGGTCAGATTGTCACTGTCCATCGTAAATCCGCTGGGCCGGCCTACTTCTCCCACGACGTACACCACATCGGCCTTGTGGACCAGTATGGTATCGCCCGGCGAAACTGAGATGTTGCTGGCGGGATTGTCGGAAAGCTTCCGGCTCAGGGGCACTGTCACCGGCTTGTCGGACTGGTTGCGGTGAGTCACGGTAATGCTCCGCCCCGCCGAGGACGTAAACCCGCCTGCCGCGGAAATGACGTCGAACAACCGGGGCTCGCCAATGATCGGGTACACCCCGGGCCTGGCGACTTCGCCCAGCAGACTCGCACCCTGGGAAACGGACTGGTCGACGTTCAAAGTAACGTGGGGATTCTTGACGAATCCGCCGTCCGAGAGTCGTTTTTCGATCAAGGCCTGCGCTTCTTCGACCGTGAGGCCCGCCAGGTGTACATAATCGACCAGCGGTAAGTACACGTCGCCAGTGTTCCCCAGCCGACTTTTGGTGGTAAGTTCGGGCACGTTGTAAACGCTTATTTCCAGCAGGTCTCCCGTACCCAGCCGTGGAGTTGCACCGGTTTCATCCGCAGCCTGGGAGGCTGCGGATGGGGACGGCGCGGGCACCGCCGAGGGGAAACTCTGCTCCGCCGGCTTTTGCTCAAGCTTTGGTGATGGCTCTTGGGCAGTCCCCATCGCACTAAACAGCACTGTCGAAAAAAAGGCGACGAGAATATACGGCAGCCGGGTCGGAATCCTGGCAAGGGACGACATCTCTGGACCTCTTGGCATGGTGACGAGAAGAGAAGTCTAGCACAGGCGGGAGCCAAGATTCGCCGTGGTTTGGCGCCGGCGATGCTGCAGGTTGCACTGGTTAACCTTTTCCACAATGGTTCCCAAATTGGTGATTGCGGGACAAATTTCATGGCTGCTATAGTGCGAACCAGTAGCCACCAAACACAAAAAGTTTGTTCTCAGCGCGACTGCTGGCAGGCGTGTACGGATGCCTGTGCTGAATGGGTAGGAACCGGTTGACGCGAGAACGGTCTTAAGATTGCGGGCAGATATTGATAACTCTGCGTTCTGGATAATGAATCTGACATCTGCATCCAGCTACGGGCCGAGGACAATCTGTTGACGCTCTTCTACCTGGGAATTTTTGCGACCTCGGTGCTGGTTTCTTTTGTGCTGACCCGGCACATACGCAATTTGGCCATGGTTCGTGGCTGGGTAGCCGGACCAGGGCTGGATCGACACTTGCACAAACGACCGCTGCCGCGTCTCGGCGGCGTCGCCATCTTCCTGACGTTTCTGTTCAGCTGCGGGCTTGCCTGGCTGGTCAGTTGGTGGCACCCTCGCCTGAACTTCTGGTTTTCGTCAAGCGCTCTACTTACCATCCTTCTGCCCGGCTCCCTGATTTTTCTGCTCGGGCTTTACGACGACCTGCATCCGGTGGGTCCATACGTCAAGTTCACGGTCCAGGTGCTGGCCGGCGGCATTTTGTTCGCGGGCGGACTTCGCATTCTTGACCTTCCAGTGCTGTTCAGCGGGCACCATCTTTCCTGGTTTGTGGGGCTTCCGCTCACCATCTTGTGGGTCCTGGGCGTCACCAACGCCTTCAACCTGATTGACGGCCTGGACGGACTGGCTGCCGGCTCCGCGTTGTTCTCCACCCTGGTGGTATTCGTGGTCGCGCTGGTCAGCCACTACTATTTTGTATCGGTCATGACCCTGCTTCTGGCGGGCGCTATTCTCGGCTTCCTGCGCTTCAACTTTAATCCCGCTACCATCTTTTTGGGCGACTGCGGGAGTCTGTTCGTGGGTTTCATGCTCAGCGCGCTGGCGCTGCAAGGCATGCAGAAGTCGCCGACCATTGTGGCCGTCGCTATTCCCGTGGTCTCATTCGGTCTTCCCATCCTGGAGACAACTCTTTCCGTAGTCCGTCGCCTCATCAGTGGCCGGCCGGTATTTGCCGGGGACCGGGAACACATCCATCACAAGCTTCTGCAACGAGGTTTATCGCAGCGCCAGGTAGTGATGATCCTCTACCTTGTATCCGCTGCCTTTGCCATGCTCAGCCTTTTCATGCTCTGGCCCACCGGGAGCACGGTGGGCCTGGTTCTTGCGGTGTTGGGCATCGGGATCTGGATTGGGGTGCAGCACCTGAACTATCTCGAGTTTGGAGAACTACGCCGTGTGGCCCAGCGCTCGCTCGAGCAGCGGCTCATCTTCGTCAATAACCTGGCCATTCGCCGGGCTGTAGAAGAACTCAAAGTCGCTTCCGACCTGGGACAGCTCTGTCGAGTTCTCGAAGCTGCCTTCAGCAGCAATGATTTCGATGCCTTCGAACTGCGCTTGCTGCGTCTGCAGGATGAACTGGCTGAAATCCGCGATCTGCAGATTGTTTCCGCCGACAAGCCTCATTTTCTGTGGAAAAAGCGCGGCAGCCACTTCACCGCGGAGGCGATTCCCGGGTGGACTCTTACCCTCGATCTGGTGGCAGCCAATAACCGCCGCAGAGGCTCGCTCACCATGTACCGGCTCTATGACGGGCGCGATCTGCAGCTCGACATGAATCTGCTGACTTCACTGCTTCCGATCACACTGGCTGACGCTCTGGACCGCGTGCTGCGGCAAGCGGTCGAAATCGAGGTTCCGGCTCCGCAAGCCTCGGCAGCAAGCCAGCTGGCTGGCTGAAATCGGATTCCTCCTCCCGCCGCGGTCGTGATCTCTTCAGGAAGGATGCTTCTGGCTGCTCGCTCCTGGCTTCTAGCCAAGGCCAATGCATCCAGTTGTGGCAAGAAGCTAGGAGCCAGCAGCCAGCAGCTAGAAGCTGAGAATTTTTCTTTTTATCCACAGGTTGAACCAATCGCGTTACTTCTTGCGGATCGCAGTCGCGTTTAAGTTCTTACTTCGCTCAAGGCGGGAGAACTCAGCAAGATGAACTTGGCCAAGTTGCGCGACGCTCACTTTCTCGGCTTGCAAACTGCGGTGTTTTGTGTGGCCTGCGAATTGATCAGCGAAAACAACACTCCGCGTTGTTTGGCGTGCGGAAGCCTGGCCGTGATCAGCTTGTCGCGTGTGCTGGGAGGATCCCTGCGCCGCCAGCAGACAACCCATCTGATTGCGGACGCCGAACTTGATCGCCTGGTGCATGAGTTGCTTCGCACGGTGCCACTGTCGTCATCTCCAGTTATGGACAACCACCTGCCGGTATCGTTCGCCTCGCTGGCCCCCGGACGCAGCCATGTCCGACGTACTCAGCCGCAGCCCACAGTTGTGCCGATTGATTGCGTATCGATTTCATATCCTGCCGAGGTTGACCTGGAGCCCGCCATCAGCTTGATCACTGAGCGGGCACAAACCCTGACAGGCGCGAGCGGCGCAGCCATAGCCCTGCGCAGGGGCGACGAAATGGTGTGTCGGGCCCGCGCCGGGCGCAACGCGCCTGACTTGGGCGTCCGTCTCCAGTCCGATTCCGGGATTTCCGCCGATTGCGTGCGCACCGGCCAGGTCGTGCTCTGCCATGATGCCCAATACGATCCCCACGTAGATATGGCGGCATGCCAGAGGCTGGGAGTGCGGTCCATCCTGGCGGCCCCGCTGCGTCATTTTCGCCGGACGCTCGGAGTGTTCGAAGTTTTCTCCAGCGCGCCGCATGCCTTCGCCGACCGCGACGTCGCCACCATGCAGCTTCTTTCCAGCGTGATGGTGGCCGCCCTCTCCCGCCTCTCCCCTCGTCGCCAGAGTGCATAGCCTGCAAGTCGGGAGGCTGGTTCCATGAATTCCCGATCGCCCCGGGCAAAAGGGTAGTGGATGAGTTTACAAAACCGTTCGTGAATCTTGCGGGTTGCAGCGCGAAACTCACACGCTGCCGCGTAAAGTGCTGCGTGTGCTGCGCGCCGGTCTGGGTTAATATGTTAAGAACTTTGTATGGAACCCACCGGGATCAACCCTGCCGGTATTTCCCGGCAATCCAGACTTGCAACTGAGCGCCGTCACATCTTGCGGCACAGAACGCACAGTCCTGCCTACGCCAGCTTGAACGAATCTCCCGGAGACTCGCCGGAGCTCAGCGAAATTCTCGACATCAGCGAAGACGGTATGTCCATCCAGACGTCAACGCCGTTGCAGGTCGAACACTATCTGAGCCTGTGGCTGGATCTTTCAGAAACGAAAACCCGAATCCGGACCAGGGGGCAAGTGGTGTGGTCGGACACTTCGGGACGTGCCGGAATTCGTTTTGCCAAGTTGCCCAAGCCCTCTCTGGACCAGCTCAAAGAGTGGCTCTTTGTGAACGTACTTACCGCTTTTGATCACGCTGCTGCAACCCTGCCCACGGCCGATGGATGGAACAATACTTCCAACGACCTGCTGGCTTCGCATACTATGACCAGTGAAGAGGAATCCGGAACGTCTGCGATTTCCGGTAATGGCAATCGCCGTGCAAGGCTCGAAGCCGTGCCGAGCGGAAGAGAAAGAGAAGGAGAAAGAGAAGGAGAAGTGGAGCCCAACGGGTTCGATCGCGAGACCACGCTCCAGCTGACGGCGGAGCGGGCATTGGCCCTCACCCGGGCCACCGGGGCCGCCATCGCTCTGTCCGAGGGCAGCGACAGCGAGATGATTTGCATGGCGAGCGCTGGTTCCGACGCCCCGCCTTTTGGCACCCGGCTCCATGTGGGTTCAGGATTTTCCGGGGAATGCGTGCGCACCGGCCGTTCGCTGCGCTGCGATGATTCCGAAACCGACGATCGTGTGGATCGCGAGGGCTGCAAAGCTCTCGGCATTCGCTCCATGGTGGCAGTACCGATTCGGCCGGGGAACAAGGTCGCCGGGCTTCTGGAAGTGTTTTCACCTCAGCCCTACGCCTTCAACGCCAATGACATCAGCGCCCTCCAGCAATTGACCGGAAGTATTCTTCCTACCCTGATTCCCAGCTCGGCGGGCCATGCCTCGCAGGCGCCGGTACAAAGAGCGCCATCACTGTGGACGCCCCCGGCGCGAATTCCCGTTCGAATTCCAAATCGGGTCGAAGACCCTCCCCCCGCCGAAGTTCGAACCGTAAGTGCATCCCGACCGGCCGCGGCGGCGCAGCCTTCGGCCCATCGACGCTGGCACAAAATTCTGCTCCTGTCGGCGATCGCAACTTTTGTTTTCGCGGTGGTATGGCTGATTGCGCCCTGGATCTCAAGCCAGATGCGCTCGACCGGCCGGTCCGTATCTCAGGTTCAACCGCAAGCTTCTTCGAAGTCGCTCAATCTGCCCGCCAACACCAACGATCTGGCCAGCCTGCGCAAGGTGGCCGAACAGGGGGATCCGGCGGCGCAGTTCGCCTTAGGCGCGCGCTATGCCACCGGCGAAGAGGTCAAACAGGACTACACCGAGGCGGTGCGTTGGTTCACGCTCGCGGCCGAGCAGGGGCACATCCTGTCCCAAGCGACTTTGGGTGCATACTACTGGGCCGGCAGGGGCGTGCCTCAGGATTTGACCAAAGCCTACTACTGGTCCGTGCTGGCGCAGGCCGGAGGAGATCAGGCCAGCAAATACCGGGTAGCCGTTCTCGCCTCCCGCATGAGCCGCAGCCAGGTTCTGGCGGCGCAACAGCAAGCCAACGACTGGCTCAGTAACTTTGCCCCCCGCACCCCTTCTTCCCGTTAAGCTCATGCAATGGGTCTAAAATGGAGGCAGAGGTTGTATCCTGTGCCGACCCTTCGCGACATCGTTTACCAGAACGTCCGTGAAGGCGATCTGTACGAGAAACTCGATCGCAACCGGGTGCGCTGCTATGCCTGCGGTCACTGCTGCCCCATTCCAGACGGCCAACCCGGAGTCTGCAAAGTACGGTACAACCAGGATGGCACGCTGTACGTGCCCTGGGGCTACGTGGGCGGAGTGCAATGCGATCCCATCGAAAAAAAGCCGTTCTTCCACGCCTACCCGGGCTCGTTAGCCTACAGTTTCGGAATGCTGGGCTGCGATCTGCATTGTGCCTATTGCCAGAACTGGGTGACTTCCCAGGCGCTGCGCGACCCGAACGCGGTATCGGTACCGCTGCAGGCCTCGCCCGAGGCCCTGGTGCAGGATGCCCTGCGACAGGGAGCAAAAGTACTGGTCAGCACCTACAACGAGCCCCTGATTACCGCGGAGTGGGCAGTCGAAATATTCAAGCACGCCCGCGCTGCCGGCCTCAGCACCGCCTTCGTGTCCAACGGAAACGGTACGCCGCAAGTGCTCGAATATATTCGACCGTGGGTGGACCTCTACAAAGTCGATCTCAAGAGCTTCGACGATCGCCACTACCACGAACTGGGTGGACGGATCGGGCCCATTCTCGAAACCATTCGGGCCTTGTATGACATGGGAGTGTGGCTGGAGATCGTTACCTTGTTGATTCCGGGCTTCAACGATTCCGACGACGAATTGAAAGGCATGACCGATTTTCTGGCCGGCATCTCACCCAATATTCCCTGGCATGTGACCGCATTTCACAAGGACTACAAAATGGATGACCCTGACGACACTCGTGCCGAAGACCTGCTGCGCGCCGCTGAGATCGGCCGGAAAGCGGGCCTGCGCTACGTTTACGCGGGAAACATGCCGGGCAGGGTCGGCGATCTTGAAGACACGCGCTGCCACCAGTGCGGCGAAACTTTGATCAGGCGGAGCAGTTATTTTGTGAAGGATTACCGCGTGACTGCGGACGGCAAGTGTCCCTCTTGCCAGGCTGTGATCCCGGGCCGGTGGGCGGCCAGGTTTGAACATCAGATTACGGATCGTCCTTTCTTGCCGCGGGGAAGCTCACGTTTGGTTACAATCCCGAGCTAGGATGCGACGACGGCAAGCGGCCTTCATCTTCGCGGTGCTGTGCTTTACCGTTGCCTGCTCGCCCCGCGACTTTCTTACGCGGCGGCTGGCGACGGACCTCATCGCAGGCTCTGAAACTTTCAAAACAACGCAGCTGTTCTGGCTGCGCACTGGGGTCATCTCCAACAAGGATTACACTTCGCCGGAGTATCTGGTGCTGCGCCGGCACGGCTGGATTACCGGCACGGGCGCGGCTTGCAGCGCCGATCTTGGTCCGGCGCCCTGCTGGGACGTGGTGATCACGCCTCTCGGCGTCGATGCCTTGCGCGAGTGGGTTGCCGCCACCGCTGCCACTTCGCAATACATCAGTGTGCCGGTCGCGCAGCGGGAACTGCTGGGGTTAAGCGGCATCCGCAAAAACGGGAATTTTGCGGATGTTGATTTTCAATGGCGATGGGCGGCGGTGAATGAAGTGGGCGCGGCCCTTTACGCCAAGGGCACCGAATACAATTCGACGGTGGGCTTTGTCCGTTATGACGACGGCTGGCGCGTGATCGAGAGCGGCCCGCTGAGAAGCAGCCAGGGGCTGAACGATGCATTGAAGAATGCGGAACCGGTGCAATAGGCGGGGTGGCCGGTCGCGCCGGGCAAAGGTCCATGGGCCGCCTAAGACGCTTCCGACCGCTACGAGATGGGGAGGACACGAGTTCACTCGTGCCACAAAGTCTCTGAAACTTCATCGCGCTTCAGCGCTCGAGGTCGGATGTTTCGCGCGGTGCGGCATTCATCCATTACAGGTTCAGCCATTCCTGCCAGTACTCGCGAAGCATGACGACTTTACTGAGTTGCCACTTCTACCAACTGCTCTGCGAGACTGAACAGGAGTGGGAAA
>JAIQFF010000257.1 GCA_020073395.1 Terriglobia bacterium | reverse complement strand
CTGGAGACTAGTGCCGTCTGACCGTGCCAGAAACAATATCACAGTTGTGATGGGCTTCATGCCCAGTTGGTGGGAACACGAGTACGGGATAAAGTTTGGTAGGAATTTTCATCTTGACCGCAAGTTTCACGTCGACAGTCTTGTTAGGATGGAGCAACTCTTACTTGACAGATTCGGTGATCTCCCAGATTTCTCTCACGGGGAAGACTATTCGGGCGGTTGCGCTTTTGAACGGATGTGGGGTGATGCCCTCATCCCGGCACTCTTTGGATGTGAGGTATCATTTGACGGGCCAAGTGGGCATCCCTATGCGTACGAGCTTGGACTGGATGACAGTAGAGTACAGGGCTTGACTATTCCAGATATCGAGAGCCATCCTGTGACCCAATCCCTCCGACCGCGAGGCGATAGGGAAGCGTTGGGGATGAAGGGGGAACTGGGGTTTGAAGGTGTCATCAATGTCGCCTACAAGCTGCGTGGTCAACAGCTGTTCGTCGATATGGTGGATGCTCCGGAGAGGGCTCGTCACATATTTGAGGTGGTTTGGAAAACGATCGATGAGTTCGTCCGGATGGTGCGGACTTGGCAGGATCCTTTGGTTGATAGGCCAACGTACTTCGTCAACTGCAATTGTATGGTCAACATGCTATCGCCGCAAATGTACGAAGAGCAATTGCTCGAATTTGATAAGCGGTTTGCCCAGCAGTTTGAACTTTTTGGCATCCATACCTGTAACTGGACCGTCGATCCCTACCTAGATTCAATCAAGCAGATCCAGGACTTGGCCTACCTGGATATGGGAGCCGATTCCAACCTAGAAAAGGTCCATGAGCTTTTCCCTCGGTTATATCCTGCGGTTTTTCTTCATCCCGAAGAGTTCAGAAGCCTTTCACCCGAAGACATAACGAAGGAGGTTACACGGATAGGCAAAGCTTTAGGCAAGGGATACGTGCTTCTTTCGGACCTGGAAGTGGGGACCAGCGACAATCAGATAAGAGCCGCCTACGAAGCGGCTGCATGCTCGTGAGGACGAGAACGGCTGCTCGGTAAGAGGGCGTGGGCTGTAGCGATGCATGCCCGCGTACCTGGGATTGAAAAGCGCTTAGTTGCGTATGTGAACAGCCTATAGCGTGCTTTGACACGTGGCGAGCCAATGAAAGGCGGGGAAGGGGAGGTATGCGTCCCTTGGCGTTCGTGCAATGCTGTGGACGTCTAAGGCCGCGAATCCTCAATGAGACTTCCCAGATCGACAATGGGCCACTGACAACTAACTACGGACAACGAACAGTCCGAAGCCCTATGCACAGCCGATGGTCTGATGCCGAAGCCAGCCGTTACCTGGACCAGTACGGTCCGCAATGGGGAGAGGACTTGGCCCTGCGCACGTACACGAGCCGCTTGCTGGGCGCCGATGACAGCCTGGTTCTCCATGGCGGGGGCAACACCTCGGTCAAGGGAGAGCACACAAATGTTCTGGGGCAAAAGATTGCCGCGGTGTACGTCAAGGCTTCCGGCCAGGATATGGCGGCCATCGAACCCGCCGGCCACTCGGGGTTAGACCTGGAATATCTCCGGAAGTTGCGGAGCGTCCCGCAGCTCACTGATGCGGCGATGGTGGAGGAGTTCCGAACTCACTTCTTGGATTCCCACTCCGCTACTCCTTCGATTGAGACGCTCGCGCATGCCTTCCTGCCTCCCAAATACATCGATCACACGCACGCTGATGCCATCCTGGTGCTTACGAACCAGCCCGAAGGCGAGCGGTTGGTGCGCGAAGCGCTGGGAGAGGACGTGATTTTCCTCGAGTACGTGCGACCTGGTTTTAAGCTTGCGCATCGCGCGGCCACAGCTTTCGACGCGCAGCCCAAGGCCCGCGCTATGGTCTGGATGCGGCACGGGCTCGTCACTTGGGGCACCAACGCACGCGAGTCCTACGAAAGCATGATCGAAATGGTCAGCAGGGCCGAAGCGTATCTGGCCCAGCATGCCAGGCACCCGCTGGTGGTCCAGATGCGCACGCCCACGGCCCAAGCCCAAGCAAGGTTCATCCAAATTGCGCCCCGCGTGCGGGGCTTGCTGGCCCAGCCCACCGGGGAGCAGGACAGGCTTTACCGGCGCGTCATTCTTCATGCATTAACCACGGAGGATGTCCTCAACTTTGTTGATTCAGATCGCGGCAAAGAATTCGCTCTGGCTCCGGCGCTCACCGCCGATCATCTGGTACGGACCAAACCCTGGCCGCTTTGGATCAATCAACCCGCCTTCGACGACGCGGGAAAGCTTCGCGAGCAGCTCGCGCAATCGATCCAGGGTTATACGGCGGAATACAACGCGTATCTGGAACGACACGCGGCCGAGATGCCGCCCGGCGTGGCCGCGTTCGACCCATTGCCTCGGGTCATTCTCATGCCGGGCCTGGGCGCGCTTTGCGCCGGAAAGGACGCGCGCGCGGCAAGAATCGCGGGCGACATCACCGCTCACACGCTGCGCGCGAAGGCCCAAGTGGCGGCCATGGGAACGTACGAGGGCCTGTCAGAAGACCACCTGTTCGACATGGAATACTTCACACTCCAGCATGCCAAACTGCGTCGAGACGAGCCGCCCCTGGACGGCGAAGTGGCGGTGATCACCGGCGCCGCGGGCGCCATCGGGTCAGGCATTGCCGAGGGACTTCTCGAGCAAGGATGCCATGTGGCGGTGACGGATTTGCCGGGCCCGCCTCTCACTCAACTGGCCAGTGAGTTAAGGGCCCGTTTCGGGGAACGTGTGGCGAAAGTCCCACTCGACGTCACCGACCCGGGGTCCGTGGACCAAGCGTTCGAGGCGATCATCGCCACCTGGGGCGGAGTGGATTTGGTGATTGTGAACGCCGGCGTTGCCATGGTTTCGGCACTTGAAACGATGGACCTGGAGCGTTTTCGGAAAGTTGAACGCGTCAATACCGAAGGCACACTCCTCACGCTCAGCGCTGCGACCCGACACTTCAAGAGCCAAGGCACAGGAGGCGACATCGTCCTGGTCTCGACCAAGAACGTGTTTGCGCCGGGGGCGAAATTCGGCGCCTACAGCGCCACCAAGGCCGCCGCCCACCAGTTAGCACGAATTGCCAGCCTGGAGCTGGCGCAAGTCGACGTGCGCGTCAACATGGTGGCACCGGACGCCGTGTTCTCGCACGGAGCGCGCAAATCGGGCTTGTGGGCCGAAGTGGGTCCTGACCGCATGCGCGCCCGCGGGCTGGATGAAAAGGGGCTGGAAGAGTACTACCGCAGCCGCAATTTGCTGAAGGCCGCGGTAACGGCGCGGCACGTCGCCAGGGCCGTGCTCTTCTTTGCGACGCGCCAGACGCCCACCACTGGCGCCACATTGCCCGTCGACGGCGGCCTCCCCGACGCCACGCCCCGGTAAAACAGTCGTCGCCGAGAGTTCTGTTGACGCGGTCCCCGTCGCAGCGCAGGTTGCGGCACCTGCTCGCAGGGCTGTCGGTCTCCAGCTTTCAACGACTAGGATACGACCCGCAAGTGACTGCAGATCTCTTTCGATCTTTAGTCCTCGACTCTCGACGGCCCTTGCTCCAGAAACGAGGACTTTACGGCTTTGATATTTTATTGTAAGTGAAAGTGGTGCTTGGCGGGGCCGAAGACGGTTCCCCGCTAAAAAATGCGGCTTACGGAATCAGTAGGAGGGAGATGATGTATACTGACCCCTGGTGGGGAATTCAAAAAGGGGAAGTTCTGCTAAGTTGCGGGGCCGGAAGGGCTTTCTGGTCGCTGTCACGCTCTCTGGTGTATCTTCCGACGACCTATGCATCGTTTGCTGCATTATCGCGCGAAACGCTCGCGCGCTCCGCCCTCACCGTTGGCAGCAATTCGCAGCAGCGATTTAGCTGCTCAATCTGTTTGGCCAGAGTGAGATGGCCATCAAAGGGCCGCAATGTGCCCCGGGGCAGCGGTGATTACCATCCTCTCTCCAAGGAGAATTAGATGAACGCACAGTGCATCTTCACGCTACGTTGTAGTGGAAGAAGAGGAGGAGGTGCACGATGCGGACATACGTCGGGGTGGATTACCACTGAAAGTATTCCTATCTGACGGTGATGGACGAAAGAGGCCAAGTGCTACGTCAAGGAACAGTGGAAAACCGGAAGGAAGCGGTGACCCGATTTTTGGCCAGGGATGATGGCGCTGGGGACAGCGCTGCAGTCTTAGAGGCCACGCGGAACTGGGCAGTGATGCACGACTGGCTGGAGGGGTTGGTCGATGAGGTTCATCTCGCCCATCCGCAGAAGGTGAAGGCCATCGCCGAGGCGAAGATCAAGACCGACAAAATTGACGCTCGGGTTCTGGCCCACCTGCTGCGGGCGGACCTTTTGCCCGAGGCCTACGTGGCC
>JAIQFF010000072.1 GCA_020073395.1 Terriglobia bacterium | reverse complement strand
CAAAGAGCTTCGTGTTGGAAAGAAGTTCTGGACAGCACACAGCAGAAGTAACTGTGGCTGGCGACGACCTGATTTTAACGGTTGGTGATCAGTCGATCCGAGCTGCCAGTCTTCGCGCCTCCAGCCGAAGCAATGGCGTGGCTGATTTCGTGCTGAACATTCCCGGAAGAATCACCCGACAGTACCGTGGTGTGCTAGAGATGAAGGCCGTCGCCGACATGCTGGTTCCGGTCGTTCAGATGAATCTGGAGACCGCGGTCGCCTCAGTGGTTCAAGCTGAGAGCGCACCGGACACGCCGCTCGAGGCCTTGAAGGCGCAGGCTGTAGCCACCCGTTCGTACTTCACCGCGGCTCGCGGGCGTCATCACGACTTTGATTTCTGCGACACTACCCATTGCCAGTTCCTGCGCGAACCACCGCCTCCGGACAGCAATGCTTCCCGCGCTGCCCTGGCTACGCGCGGTCTGGTCCTGGCTTATCGGGATCAGGCTGTAGCCGCAATGTTTACCCGCAGCTGTGGTGGACGTACGCGCACTCCGCAGGAAGTGGGCCTGTCGGGTCACACGTACCCGTATTTCCCGGCAGTCTGCGACTACTGTCTGCGCCATCCATCGCGCTGGGTCCGTCGCGTCTCGCCGGGCGAGGCTGCTGAGTTGCGAGAACGTGGAGAAGCTTCCCGGCTGGCCGTGGATCGCCGTCTCGGTTGGGACGCAGTGCCCAGCAATAACTTCACTATTCACCGTGACCCACGGGGCGTCGTTCTTCTAGGCAGAGGCGAGGGGCACGGCATCGGCCTGTGCCAGGCGGGAGCGAAAGCCATGGCCCGGTCAGGAGCCAGCTTTCGCGAGATTCTCGATCACTACTATCCCAATACCGTCATGGTAAATCGTCGTCACAAAGTGATGCCTCAGCCTCGCGCGACGTTAGCACATCCCCGGATCATAAAGGGCTATGGTAAGGTGATCGCGGTCAGGTCCCGCGGTTCGCCGCGACGGCTTTGATTGGACTGGACAAACGACAGGCTGATTCTTGGATCCCGTCAAACCTCGGCAGCTGCTCGGAGTATTCGACGCCACCATGATCGTCATGGGCGGCATTGTCGGCTCCGGCATCTTTATTAATCCTTACGTTGTTGCTCTCCGCGTACACACTCCGTTCTTGATTCTCGGTGTTTGGCTCCTGGGCGGAGGACTTGCTCTGCTCGGCGCCTTCATCTGGGCGGAGCTGGCATCGCGCTTGCCGGGCGCGGGTGGGCAATACCTCTATCTGCGTGAGGCCTACCATCCGTCGGTTGCGTTCATCTATGGATGGGTGCTTCTTCTGGTGACCCAGACCGGCGGGATGGCGGCGGTGGCGGTCACGTTCAGCCGCTACTATCGCGAGATCACCGGACTTTCGGTCGGCGACGGGCCCATCGCAGCCGCGACCCTGATGGGTTTGACCGCGATCAATTGCTTCGGGGTCCGCGCTGGCAGCAATGTGCAGAGCCTGCTCATGCTACTCAAGGCCGCCGCCATCGCCGCCATGGTCGTGGTGGGAATTCTCTGGGGCGGCGGCACGGTGCATGCCTTACCCTTGCTCGACCGCCCGGTTTCGCTGGGACTCGGAAGCGCGATCGGCGCTGCCATGATTCCTGTGGCTTTCGCATATGGCGGATGGCAGACCGCAAGTTTCGTGGCCGGCGAGATGCGCGATCCCCGCCGCGATCTGTCTCGCGGACTGGTCATCGGCGTGATCGGAGTGGTGGTTCTCTACCTGGCAGTCAATTTTGTTTGCTTGCGTGTGCTCGGCCCGGACGGACTGGCCGCCACTCGTATCCCCGCTTCGGCGGTGATGCGCGCCGCACTGGGCGAGCGTGGCGCGCAGTGGATTGCGTTCGGCATCGCTATTTCTACGCTGGGCTTTCTGAGCCAGGGAATTCTGACCGCGCCGCGGGTCTACTACGCCATGGCCCGCGACGGCCTCTTCTTCAAAAGTGTGGGCTGGCTTTCTCCGCGCAGCGGAGTTCCGGTTGTAGCCATCGTGTTGCAAGGCGTCACCGCGACTGTGATTGCGCTCTCGGGACGCTACGAGCAGATCTTGAACTACGTGATCTCCGTGGATTTCATTTCCTTCGGCTTGACGGCAGCATCGCTGTTTGTCTTCCGGCGGAGAATCACGGGCTCACCTGAGAAGCTGTATCTGGCCCCGGGCCATCCCTACACCACAGCTCTTTTTGTGCTGGCCTGTGCCGCCATCGTGATCACAACCATCGCCACTTTCCCGGCAAATTCTGCCATCGGCCTGGTCATTCTGCTGGCCGGCTGCCCGGTATATTTGTACTGGAGCCGGAGGGCGCGGCAAAATCCAACCGTGCCGAACCTATGAGACATCGACACTCCGATTACATGCTGTGGGCTAAGACACAGGGGCGCGCGAAGTTCAATCTCGCGACCAGCGGCGTGGGCCCGTTTCCTCTGCATGAGCTTCCGGTAACCATCGATCAGTTGGAGATCAACGGCGACAGCACTTACGGCTACGCTCCGCTGCAGCATGCCATTGCGAAGAAATGTGGTGTCGATCCGGATTGCGTAGTGGCCGCAGCCGGGACCTCGATGGCTAATCATCTGGCGATGGCCACGCTGCTTGATCCCGGTGATGAAGTTCTCATCGAACAGCCAACCTATGAGTTGCTCACCTCCACGCTCTTATATTTAGGTGCGACTGTAAAGACTTTCGTCCGCGACGAAGACGACGGGTATGCTCTCGATCCTTCCGAAGTTCGTCGTGCGATCACGCCGAAAACAAAATTAATTGTGCTTACCAACCTGCATAACCCCAGTAGCGCCCTGGCTGCCGGTTCGGTGCTGCATGAAATTGGCGACCTGGCCCGCAGCGTGGGCGCGAGGGTGCTGGTTGACGAAGTCTATCTCGACGCTGTTTACACCAACACTCCTAAGCCGTCCTATCTTCTGGGACCAGAGTTCATCGTCACTACCAGTTTGACCAAGGTTTACGGTCTGAGCGGCCTGCGCTGTGGCTGGATTCTGGCAGAGCCCGATCTGGCTCGTGCCATTTGGCGGCTGAACGACCTGTTTGCGTCCATCCCGGCGCATCCCGCCGAATTGTTGGGTGTTGTGGCGCTGGAGAATCTTGACCAGATCCGCGAACGCGCACGCAAAGTTGTAGAAGCCGACCGCGCGCTGCTGAAAGAATTCCTGGCGAGGGAGGAAGGCATTTCCGCTCCCCGCACTGAATTTGGGACGACTGCCATTCTGCGACTGACGAAAGGCAACGTGGATGATTTCCTGGCCCGGCTCCGTACCGAGCATGAGACCTCAGCCGTGCCCGGACACTTTTTCGGTCTGCCCAACCATTTCCGCATCGGCATGGGAGTGGACACAGATATGTTCCGCGAGGGATTGCAGAGAATAAGCCGAGCGCTGGGTTCCTGGTAGCGCCGGCGTCTCGCCGGCTGTCCGGCGGGTATCCCGCCCGCCGCAGGAGAATAATTCGTCGCGAGAACTGAGAATCGACACCTGGCTTTTACCCGTGAGGAGGCGGGACGCCGCCTCGACAGCCGGCGGGACGCCAGCGCTACCAGGTCAATCGCGTTCAACGGGAGGCATCGAACGCCGCGCTACGGCCTGTGCCGCCAGCGGGGCCTTGACTGGGAGCGGAATCTCGAGAGTTCCAATGTGGCTGTCGGCCACGTCCTCCACTCCGAGTCGCAATGCGACGCTCTTGATTGGAACGTCAATTTCCTGGTGCACTCGAACGCCGGCCAGCTGGATGTCCCGAAAAGTCTCCGGCTTGAGATCGGCGGACACCTGGCTGACTTGGCTTGCCACCAGGGCCCCCTCTTCCTCGAAAGCCGTAGCCATGAAATTGATGACATCGTGATAGGTCCCATCCGGCATGGGGTTGAAGCGCAGATCTGCGGGAGTGACCGCGTAGTCGATGGAATAGAGTTGCATCTCGACCGGCGATGCCTCGCCCTTCCGCTTCTTCTTGGTCGCCTTGGCGCTCAGGGCGGGCGCATCCTTCACCATCCTGGGCTGGCCCAGCGGAAGTACTTTTGCCCCGAACACGATCTGTCGTGACTGCGGCGATCCCTGTTGCATGGCGGCCATCGCCAGGCTGGAAGCCAGATCTTTCTCCGGCTTCGCCATGGCATGGGGATCGACTGCGTAATAGCCGCTGCGATAGGCCAGGTGATACTTCTTCCCAGCCAGTGCAACTTTCACTTTGCGAAACGATCCGTCATAGTTTTTGTTAGTGGGCGTGTAAGAGAGCGCATAGTAGTTCGCGCCTTCCTCGTTTGCCGCGTCGATCGCTTTGGCGATGCCGTTGGTATTGTAGAAGGCCCGTCCACCCGTCTCCGCCGCCAGTTTATCCATGGTGGCGTGTTCCCCCATCTGGGCTAAACCGAATTGGTCGGCCGAGGCTTGCATGGCCGCGATCGGCACCGCGTTGCTGGCGTTGCGTTTGGCCCGGGGGAAATCTCCTTGTCCGCCTTGGCCGGCTGGTCCCGTAGGGGTTGACGCCTGCATGGACAAGGGCGAGAGTGTGTCGTTACTCGTGGCGCTGAAGAGCGGGTCCGTCACCAGCCCTCTCACGTCCACGGGATACACTGCCACGTGTGCCTCGGCAAAAAGGTTCGAGACTCGCTTCAGGTTCTCGCTGTAATTCCGCGCCTGAATGAAAGGGTCCTGCCCGCTGGTGTCGGGAGAGATTCCCAGAGTGAAGGAACCCGACAACCACACCAGGTTCTTGCGTCCCGGGATACCGGATAGATAGCGTGCCAACTGTGCAAAGGCATCCACCGTAACCATCATTCGCCGGTCTGCGTCCACGACCCGGGCCTCCGACTGTTGCAGTTCAATCGCCTGCACAAAAAAATCCAGGTTGGGGAGAAATTTCGCAGTGGCCTGTCCCGCTTCCATCGAGATCGGCGCCGCGTCGGAGTCGAGCAGAGACTTATTGCGGAACGATGCCTTCTTGCTGTGGGCTGAGGCCAGCAGGATACGTTCGTCCCGGGTGAAACCCTGGATCATCTGCAGCTTGTTGCTCAATGTGCACAGGGCGAACTGCGCATCCTGCGGCTTGGTCTTCAAGAATTTAATAAGTTGCGCTTGGGCGTAGGTCTGGTCTGCCATCGGCGTGTTGAGCAGATCAAGCAGAACCACGGTCACGGACCCAGGCTCCGCCGGCTGGGTGTAATTGGAAAAGATATTCGGGGGAAGCTTCTCCGCTTCCGTTGGCGGAGGAGGCGGAGGCGAGGCCTGCTCCAGCGAATACTCCCGAAAGTGACGCAACACCTGTGGCTTTCCGTCTTCGCCGATGCTGAAATCACTCTGCTGCAGACCTTTCACTACGTGTCCCTTGGAGTCAGTGATGACCACGTCCAAAGCCACTACCTGGGTGCCGGTTCGGAACGTCAACGTGGGAGGATTGGTTTTGGCATCGCCTTCCGCTCGTGGCGGCGCGCTTGCTGTTCCTGCAGAGGCCGCAGGCGTTCCCCCTGAGAGGGAATTCGAGAGAGGACTCGCCGGGGCTTTCGCCAAATCCGCGGTCGCAGGTGGGGGAGTTGCAACAGGACTGGCCGGTTCCGCCGCACCCGAATCATCGGCCGCCGAAATCTCAATCGTTTCTGCACTGGAATCGCCGTTGGTCCGCGGCGGAGGCACATACAATCCGAGCGCATCGTCTTTGATCGCAAGATATTTTGCACGTTCGTCAGGGGACACGTCCCGCAGGGAATAAATGCTCAGCGTGGTGGCCTGCAGGGCCGCCAATTGCCTTCCGTCCGGAGAGAGTGCATAGTTCACTCCGTCCAGAACGGGTGGTGCCACTCGAATCGAGAGCACTGAACTGCCAGCGGCTGTTTCGAAGACCTGAACCGTCTGTTCCAGGCCGTCCTGCTCCGGGCCATCTCCGGGCGCGGCTGCAGAGTCTGACAAAACGGTGAGTGAGCTGGCGGCGAAGCGACTGCCGTCTTCGCTGACGGTTACCGCGGGAGTGTACCGGCACTCGCTCCAATGCTGCTTCCAAAGGCGATTTCCCGTCACCGTGAAAGCGCTCACGATGTAGTCATTTCCGGAGAGCGCGCAACGGCCGACCAGCAGTGTGTTTGCGCTGCTGTAAAGAATGTTGGGTGGGCGCCGGGCCTTCACTCGCGTGATATTGACGCGATCACGCACCGCAGGCCCGAATCGCACGAGCCACACGCCTCCGTAATTTCGCACATCGGAAAAACCTGAGTCGGTTGCTTGCAGATTGATGGTGCCCTGCGACTCCATCACGCGTTGCACGGCCATGGATTTGGAATCCAGAAAGGTGATTCTCGCCCGAACCTTTTCCTTCGAGTTGCCGTCCTTGGCTGCGGCGGGCACTTTCGTTTCCGTAATGATCTTCTTTCCACCCGGCGTGACTGACACCCAAAGCAGCTCCTGGGGAGAGTCAAGCACCAGTTTTTCTTCAAGGTCAGCATTGACCTCGTAAAGCCGGTTGAGGCGCCGCAACAGGATTCGTCCCGGCCCCAACTCCCAGAGATAGCGTCGCGTGTCATGCAGGTACCAGTCCGCCTGCTTGATTACCTTTCCACTGGGGACTTCCAGGACCGCGACGTGCATCAACCGGTCATCGTGGCTCGGCGGACAGTCGGGTTGGCGTGTGAACAGCTTCTTGGGATTGAAGGTCAGGAGAATATGCCGGTCGTCCAGAAAATTCAGCGAAACATTGGCCGTGCCGGATAGCCGGGCGCCACGCGAAAGTCCCACGTACTCCGCAGGGGCCAGATCAATTTGAACATTGGGTTTTGTGGAAATTGCCTCGCTGTCGTTCTGCTGTGCAACCCCGGGCAACGAGCAGCCCACCACCCAGAGCAGAATTACGCCGGCTCTTATCCGCCCCAGACATAAACCGGCAACCCAATCCAGCAGGGCTCTCACCCCGCCTCTCCACCTGTTTGCAGAACCTGCAGTCATCCCCCGGGTCCTCGCGGCTTGACCGCCGTGGCGGTGGGTAGTTTAGCCTATTTTCAGCCGTTTATTGTCAGCCACGGCCGAGCGGTAACGAAACCCTGCCGGCTTACCTTCAACCTGGCCTGACTCCCGGTTTAGAATTAACCGCATGTGTGGCCGGTACCGACTCTCTCGGCGGAAGGAACTGCTCGCCCAACATTTCAGCGCGGATTTTGCCGACATGGATTGGGAGCCGCGCTACAATATCGCACCTACCCAGCCGGTGCCGGTCGTGAGGCGAGGCTACACGGGTACGCTCCGCGCCTCCTTAATGCGATGGGGTTTGATCCCCTCCTGGGCTGCGGATCCAGCCATCGGCGCCCGGACGGTCAATGCGCGGTCTGAAACGGTTGCGAGCAAGCCGTCGTTCCGAGAATCTCTTCAGAAGAGACGCTGCCTGGTTCCGGCGGACGGCTTTTATGAATGGCAACGCGGCGCGAGGGGGAAGCAGCCCTTCTGCTTTGAAGTTGGAGACGGCGAGATCTTTGCCTTTGCCGGCCTATGGGACAACTGGCGAGGGCCGGATGGCCAAGCCATCGAGACCTGCACGATACTGACAACGACGCCCAATGATTTGTTGGCCGGCGTGCATGACCGGATGCCAGTCATTCTGGCTCCCGAGCACCATGATCGTTGGCTAGACCCGTCGCTACGGGATGCCGCGACCGCTGTCACCCTGCTTAATCCCTTCGCCTCGCATCTCATGAGGCGATACCCAGTGAGCATGCGGGTCAATTTGGTGGCCAACGACGGCCCTGAGTGCTCCGCACCGGTCGATTTGCCGGCGGAGCCCGCCACTCTCTTCGACTGATAGCATGGTTGTAGCGCTGCCTAGCCCCGATTTTTCGCTGCCAGGCGCACCAAGAGTCATTTGTTGAAGCGTACTTGAACTCGTGTAGATGCTCGCCGTCAGGTCGAAGCTGGCCAGACCATTCGAGAAGAATGCCTAGGCGGTGGGGAAGAGCCCGATGGCCCGAATTGCCTCGACGGCTTCGTGACGATCCTCCGCGTCCAGCTCTTTCATGATGCGGCTCAGGTGGTTCTTGACGGTAAATTCCGACAGGTTCAGGTTCACCGCGATTTCCTTATTGGTAAGTCCCTTTTCCACCAAGCGCATAAGTTCAAGTTGTCGATGGGTCAGACAATACTTGGAACCTCCGGGCAGAAGTGAAATTCTTGAGCGGGTGCGGTACTCCTGAGACAGATGTCGGAGGAGTGTCATACACAGACGAGGCGGCCACATGGCCTCCTCACGCGCGACGCCCAAAACGGCGGCGACGATCTCCGAGGCCGAAGCTTCCTTCAGAACATAGCCGCTCACACCCAGATACGCGGATCGCAGAAACGCGTCAGGATCTTCGTCCATACCGAAGAGGATGACACCGAGTTGCGGAGCCATTTCGCGCAAATCGCAAATGAGAGTTGTTCCCCGTGTGGTGGCCAGAGAATCCATAAGCACGATGGAACAGCCCGAGGCCATGATCTCTTCTATGGTGGAGTCAGTGTAGCGGCTGACGCCAGCGATCAGGACGCCTCCCTTTTTCTCCAGCAGCCGCACGAGCGTTTCCCGAAGGAGTCGATTCTCGGCCAAGAGAAAGACCTTTACTTTCGTTGAATCATTTCCGTTCTTGTCCTGCGTCATGGTGGACCACTTCCGACGAAGTTACTGCGGTTGCAGAAGATACTTACGATGCGACCACCTCGAGGAGTACCCGCGTTGAAAGTATTTCCTAAATTATACGGCTGACTCGGCGGAAAAAGTTTGACGGCCTCTCAAATATCTAGCCTTGAAATTGCTGACATTGGTTCGATGATCTCCTGGGTCTTCAACTCCTTAACTGCTTTATGAGATCAGTGTAAATATCTTGGACACAGGAGAATTGGCCCGAGGCTATTGAAACGCGAACATGATCTCTGAAGTGCCGTGCTTAGAGTAGGATCGAGGTCATTCTGAAAGTATTACACTTCATTGTGCTGCCATTGGAATTCGCTTACAAAACAAACCCAGAGGGCTAAAGGCGGTTAAGTTGCGGACCACGAACGGCTAGTCCTACCTCTTGGTACGGCCTAGCGGAGTGCCCCTCCTGCAGTGCTTCCTGATCACTTGCCAGGCACGGTTTTGCACAGCCTCGTGGCTAGGGCGGAATCTGTCCGTCATTGGGCCTACCATTCTAAGCGCGACCATCGATACTAGCGAATCTGCCAGGGACGGAAGGGGGGGCGATGAATAAGGCGATTCGTGTACTCGTAGCTAATCGGCCCAAACTCATGCGAGAGACGGTGCTGGCTGTGCTTTCGGACCAGCCTTGGGTCGAAGTGGTGGGAGAAGTTTCGAGCGACGTTGAGATCCCCGACAAAGTACACGAGCTTTCGCCGGAAGTGCTGGTGATTGCGGTGGACGAGCCCGGAAAGAGACCCACACTCTGCGACACGCTCTTGCGGGAAATTCCTGGCCTGCACATTATTGCGGTTGCTCCACAGCAGAACTACACCGTTTGTTACTGGGCGACTCTGGACATTCGTTCAGATGACCTGGAGCCCTCGCAGCAAGGGTTTCTCAATGCTGTGCGCAGAGTAGCCGAAGGGGCTGGCCTGCATTGCGAAGCCTAGATCCACCGCTGGGAGTGCAACGAAGTGAACACTAAAGGAGTTATTTCTTACGGCAAGCGATGCCTGCTTCTGATCGCGATCTTTGCCCCGCTGGGCAATGTGAAGGCATGGTCACAGGAAATTGATTCCCAGCGCGAGGCTGGATATGCGGCATTATCTACGCGCCGTGATCGAACGTCTGATCTGGCCAAGAAGAACCTGGAGCGCGTATCAGCATCCACAGCGCAACTGCAGGCGGTGCTTCTGAAGGACCCCGGGATCCTGGTGGAACTGAAGCGTTGGGTGGCCAAGGAAGCCACCGACAACGGCCAAATCGTGGAAGACTCCGAATTGACCGATCAGGCGATCTTCGACCGGCTCGATCGCGATGTGGAGTTCCGATCAGTGGCCACACAGCTCGTACAGCACTACGGATATCTGCTGCCGAACCTGAATCCGGAGTCGGACATTGCCAAAGAGCAAGACCTGGTTTTGAAAGAGCGTGCCCGCCGCTTGGTACAACTGGAGAGTCAGGAAGATTCGGCACCACCATCGTCAAGACAAACTGACACGCGACAAGAACCTTCTGACGCCAGAACGGAACGCACAGCCTGCGATCCGCGAAGCCGGTCGGATTGCAATGCGCCGACTTCGGGCCAACGATCTCGGAGAAGACAGCCTTCCGACGAAACCACAACCCCCGCTGCGCCTGGATCCAGTGTGCCGGAGCCAGCACCGTCCTCCGATCAGATGCGTTCCCTTCGGATGGCGGCCGACCGCGATGAACCGATGCAAGGTAATTCAAGCGCGGACACCAACTTGAGCTTGGCCGCCGACGTCCCCAGGAGGCCTTCGGACTCGTTTGCCGGAAGAATCTCCGATCGAGGTATTGGCGATATCGATGGTCTGCTTCGACAACGGAGCTTTGACGATGTTCCTGGACTCGAGGGACCGAAAAGCACGGACGCGTCTGTGGCCAGCAACCGGGAATCGAACCCATGGGCGAGACTACGTGGCGACGAACGTCGTGGGCGGGAGGATCTGCAACGCGATCCCTCTCCGGTGGCGATGATCCACAAGCGCAGTCCTTACGCCGACATTCCATCGCTGTATGACATGTA
Organism: Terriglobia bacterium; assembly: GCA_020073395.1. GTDB lineage: Bacteria > Acidobacteriota > Terriglobia > Terriglobales > Acidobacteriaceae > JAIQFF01. The sequence continues at coordinate 12,814 of JAIQFF010000072.1, read as the reverse complement.
CGTGCAAGCCGCGTCGCGGGATCGCGACCCGGAACGTTTCGGAATGGAAGTTTTCCGTAACGGAACGCGGGAACCGGATGTGATTCCCATGGACCTGCCGGTTGGCCCCGACTACGTCGTTGGGCCCGGCGATGGCCTGGCTATCAACCTTTGGGGCGGTGTCTCGCAGAGGATGGTTCGGCTCGTGGATCGCGAGGGGAGGATCAATTTGCCGGAATCAGGACCGCTTTTGGTGAGCGGAAGGTCTCTGGCAGAGGTTCAGGAATCCGTGCAGCGAGTTTTGCGCACACAGTTCAGGGACGTGTCAGCGGACGTTTCTTTGTCGAGACTGCGAACCATTCGGGTGTACGTGGTAGGAGAGGTTGACGAGCCGGGCGCCTATGACATCAGTTCGCTTTCCTCGCCCCTGAATGCGCTGTTTGCCGCCGGAGGGATAACGCAGCGGGGCTCCCTACGCCACCTGAAACACTATCGGGGCAAGGAGCTCATTGAGGAAGTGGACGCCTATGAACTGTTACTTCACGGAGTGGGACCCGACGCCAAGCGGCTGGAAAACGGAGACTCCCTTCTGGTGCCGCCGGTGGGCGGGCAAGTCACGGTTGCGGGAATGGTGCGGCGTCCCGCGATCTACGAGTTGGCGAACGAGACTACTTTAGCCGATGTTTTGGATCTGGCCGGCGGTATCCTGCCCGCGGCCGCGCTGCGCCACATCGAAGTGCAACGACTGCAGGCGCATGAAAAGCGCACGATGTTGACCCTCAATCTTTCTCCTGACGGGGATGCCGCCGCCGTGAGCAAACAGCTCGACGCCTTTAAGATTCAGGACGGCGACAAGATTCAGATCTTTCCCATTGCGCCCTATAACGAGCAGGCCATCTACCTGCAAGGCCACGCTCTTCGGCCCGGCCGCTACTCTTATCATGACGGCATGCGCCTGACAGACCTGATCGCATCGTATGGCGATCTTCTACCCGAGCCGGCGGCGAACTACGCCGAGATTGTCCGTCTGAATCCGCCCGATTTCCGCCCCAGCGTGGAGAGCTTCGATCTGTCGGTGGCGCTGGCCAATCCGGCCACGTCTCCGACTCTGCAGGCGCTCGATACCGTTCGAGTGTTCAGTCGATATGACTTCGAACCACCGCCGACCGTTTGGGTCGGGGGTAAAGTGCGTGCGCCTGGACAATACCGCACTTCCGGGCAAGCACGTCTCCGGGATGCAATCTATCTGGCGGGAGGAGTTTCCCCAGACGCCGGTCTGGATTCCGCCCAACTGTTCCGGACCCAGTCGGACGGAACCATGAAGATTTTCAGTGTGAACCTCAGCCGGGCCCTGGCCGGGAATGCCATGGACAACCTGTTACTCGAGCCCCGCGATCGCGTCCTGGTGCACCAGAATTCAGCCAGCGTAGATCCGCCCACTGTGTTGGTGAAGGGCGAAGTGGCCAAGCCCGGGCGCTATCCGTTGACCACCAACATGCACGTCCAGGACCTAGTTCACGTAGCGGGGGGTCTCAAGAGGAGTGCGGATCCGATGCAAGCTGACCTGACCCGCTATGCGCTGGGTCCGCAAACTGACACTTCGTATCAGAGCTTGCCAGTTGAACTTTCGTCCGCTCTGAGTGGCAATGAAAACGATAACCTTCAGCTTCGTGAGGGGGACGTTCTCACGGTTCGCCAGACTCCGGGGTGGACTGATATCTCCGCGTCGGCCGCAGTGCGTGGGGAAGTTCAGCATCCTGGCGCGTACGGCGTTCGACCCGGGGAGCGGCTGAGCTCGATTCTGGAACGGGCGGGAGGTTTTTCGCCAGAAGCGTACCCCTATGGCGCCGTACTGATGCGGCGGGAGGTACGCGATCTCGAGATGAAGTCCCATCTAGCTCTGGTGCAACGCATCAAGGCGGAGCAGATAAACCTCAAAGCCATTCCCGAGACCGATGCTGACCAGAAGAATGCAAAACTGACTGCCATCGCGCAAACCGAAACTGCGCTTGTCCAACTCGAGGAAACGGCACCCGTTGGCCGTGTCGTCGTTCATGTCCAGCCCAACATCAAGCAATGGCGAAATACCGCTGCAGATGTGGCCTTGCGCGATGGCGACGTGCTCTTCATACCCAAGAAAGCAAACTACGTGATGGTGACCGGCCAAGTGTTTAACCAAACCGCAATCAGCTACCGGCCAGGTCACAGCGCGAAGTGGTATCTCAGTCAGGCCGGAGGGCTGACCCAGATTGCCGACAAGAAGGCCGTTTTTGTCATCCGAGCCGATGGGTCGGTACTGTCTGCAAAGAACAACAGCTCGGGTTGGTGGGGAGGCGATCCCCTAAGCGCATCGTTGAAGCCAGGAGACTCGATTGTCGTGCCCGAAATGGCGCCAAGAATCGGGAGCCGCAACTGGACCACGGTTTTGCAGGCGGCGCAGATCGCAACGTCTGTCGCTCTGACCGTCGCCTACATCAAGCCCTAAATGACGACGAGTCTGGATTGGGGGGCCAAGGCGGTGGTAGTGGCGTGCGGGTGGATTGCAATCGGCCTGATGGTCGCGGAGCCGGTTCCCTGTGCTGCGCAGCCACAACCGAGCGAGCAGCAAAGGGGTGAGCAGCAATCAGGCGGCGACAACCAGGACGCGGCCCCGGCCGAGAGCAACGGCAAAACGAAACCTGTACAAACTTCTAGTGGCGCTGAACCGGAGCCGGCCGGAAGCTTGCGCTTGAGCGTTAAGGAGTTTGGAAAAGACTTCGTGCTGGATCAAAAACAAATCTGGACCAGTCCCGCCCGGCTCCGCTTCCAGGACACCGAATGGCTGGTGCCACTGAGTGGAATCACGGCGGGATTTCTGGTGACTGACGCTGAAGTCGGCCGGAGCATTTCGCACGATCCGAAGACGCTCAGCGACTACAACACGTTCTCGAACGCCGGAATTGGGGCGCTGGTCGGTGGTGCGGCAGGAATGTGGTTGTTGAGCTTTCCATCCCACAATCAGCACTGGCGGGAGACTGGCTTGCTCGCTGGCGAAGCAGCTCTCAACAGCTTGATTCCCGTCGAGGTGTCTAAATATGCATTAGGGCGTGAACGCCCGCGACAGGGGAACGGCGATGGGCATTTTTTTCAAGGTGGCACATCCTTCCCGTCGGAACACGGCGCTGCAGCATGGGCCGTGGCAGGGGTAATCGGACACGAGTACCCGGGCCCGCTTCCAAAACTACTGGCCTACGGCCTGGCTTCTTTTGTGAGCTACTCGCGGATTCGGTCTGCTCAGCACTTCCCGGCAGATGTTTTCGTGGGCGGCGTCCTGGGCAGCCTCATCGCGCAGCAGGTTTACAGCCGCCATCATGACCCGGAACTGGGCGGCAGTGAATGGCGATCGATTGGCCAATTGCTTGGCGACGGCCGGGCTTCGCCAGAAAATCGAGGATCCCCCTATGTGCCACTGGATAGCTGGGTCTACCCGGCTCTCGATCGCCTCGCTGCCTTCGACCTGGTGGACAGTGGATTTGTCGGCATGCGTCCCTGGACGCGACGGGAATGTGCGCGGCTGTTGAGTGAGGCGGAAGAACATGGGGCGGACCTGGACGAGGAGAATAGCCAGGAGCAGAGATTAATCGCAGAGCTGGAACGCGAGTTTCGCCCGGAGCTTGAACCAACGTATGAGAGCGATGGCGGCGCGTTCCGTCTCGAGTCTTTGTATTCGCGCACCGAGTACATCTCCGGACTGCCCATCAAAGACGGTTATCACTTCGCACAGACCCAGATCAATGATTTTGGGCGTCCGTATGGCCAAGGTTGGAACACCATCAACGGTTTTTCGGCATATTCGACGTGGGGCCGCTGGGTGGGGTATTTTCGCGGCGAATGGCAGGCCTCGGCGGGTTTGCCGGCCCTGCCTGTGACTGCGCGTGAGACCATTCAGCGTGTAGATTTCCTTCCACAACTTCCCCCGGACATTGGCCAGCCTTCGGCGAATCAGTTCCAAGTACTCGATGCTTACGTGGGATTGATGATGTCGAACTGGCAGCTATCGTTCGGCCGCCAAAGCCTTTGGTGGGGACCTGGCGACGGTGGTCCGCTGATTTTTAGCGACAATGCGGCGCCGCTCAACATGTTTCGCATAAATCGGGTCACACCGTTCAAGTTACCCAGTGTGCTGGGATGGCTGGGACCCCTTCGGCTGGAGTTTTTCCTGGGACAACTTGGCGGACAGCAATTCATCCAGGGGCCGAACGGCGTTTCCGGCAGTTTTCAGCACACGCTCCACCCGCAGCCAATGATTCACGGCGAAAGATTCACCTTCAAACCCACCAGGAATTTCGAATTTGGTTTTTCGCGGACCGGGCTCTTCGCCGGGGAAGGCGTGCCCTTCACTTTGCACACGTTAGGAAAGAGCTTTTTTGGTCTAGGCAACGGCAACCCCGGCACGCCGTCCGACCCTGGAGATCGACGGTCGGGAATGGACTGGACATATCGGCTGCCGAAGCTTCGCGACCGGGTGACCTTCTACGGCGATGCTTTCGCCGACGACGAGATTTCCCCGATTGCGTACTGGGATCGTTCCGCCATCCGGGGTGGCCTCTATTTCTCGCGTGTGCCGGGTGTTCCGAAGCTTGATTTGCGGGTGGAAGGTGTCTACACCGATCTGACGGCCGGAGGGGCGCTCAGTCACGGCTTTTTCTATTTTAATGACCGCTTCTTGAATGGATACACGAGCAATGGGCAATTGCTGGCAAGCTGGATTGGCCGAGAGGGACAGGGTGCACAAGTATGGGCAAGGTATTGGTTTAGCGCACGCAATCGGCTACAGTTCAGCTACAGACACCAAAAAGTGAGTCAACAGTTTATCCCCGGCGGGGGCACTCTCACGGATGTGGGCGTGCGTAATGATTACTGGCTCCGTCCTAGTCTCGGTCTGTCCACATGGCTTCAATACGAACGATGGTTGTTTCCGGTGATTCAGCCTAACTCCAATCGAAATGTGACCGCCGGGATTGAGGTGCAGTTCCAGCCTCAAAAATTGTTTCAACGATCCGCGGCGAGTGCCAAGTGGGACCTACCCGCAACCGGAGGTCGGCCATGAGGTTGCTGTCTGTGGTTTTGTTTTTATCGAGTGCTCGAGACGTCGCAGGTCCTAGTAATCCGTGAGAGGCAGCTCAAGGAAGACCAGGAGTGTCGCAACCTGGTCGAAAACCTGAGCCTGGGTCGCGGATGTATTCGAAATCTCGGTTTTTGCCGTGTTTAGGTTTCTGAATCAAGGGCTTAGCAGCCCAGATGCCCTGTGGCTGAGAGGGCGGAGCTGTAGCCAGGAGTCAAACTTGAGAACGTCCGAAAACGCTGGAGAAAAGTGTGTTGGCATGCCCGCTCAGGAATTCGATTCCCATTCAGAGACCTACCACGACACCTTAGATCAGTTAACACGTATTACTGGGGAGGGGGGGGAGTATTTCGCGGAGCTCAAAGCCCGCCACCTGGCGCGTGCCCTGGGAGCTGACTTCTCCGGCAAGATACTGGATTTCGGTTGCGGTGTTGGGCTGCTATCTCGTTACCTGCTGCGGTATTTCCCGGCTTGTGACTTGCACGGCTATGACATCTCCACGAGTAGCATCGCCCAGATTGAACCGGCCATCAGCTCCGGCGGCAGATTCACTTCTCACGAAAATGAGCTTGCCGAAAACTACGATCTGATTGTGATCGCCAACGTAATGCATCACATCGCGACGGAGAATCAGCTGGACGCCATCTCCCGGCTATACGCCCGTTTGGCGCCCGGCGGGAACCTGGTTGTCTTCGAACATAATCCAGCGAACCTGCTTACTCGATGGGCGGTCAGCGTCTGTGCTTTCGATGTCGGTGTCGTTCTGCTCTGGCCAAGGGAAGTAAGGGCGTATCTTCGGCTTGCGGGCCTGAATGATCTAAAGCAAGCTTACATCACCTTTTTCCCCCGCTGGTTTTCCTGGCTTCGAACATTTGAGTCATTTCTTGGCTGGTGTCCCCTGGGCGCGCAGTATGCTGTGATGGGAAGGAAGAACACCGGATGAAACGGTTGATGTCCTTTGCCGGTGTCATCCTGGTCCATGAACGGCCCTTGGGCCGTCTTTGGATGATTGTTCTCCTCCTTTGCCTGCAAGCAGCTTCACCGCACGCCTCCGGCCAGGTTCTCCAGTCTGGGGATGGGGAGCAGACGTGCGGAGAATTTTCTTCTATTCGGCTTCGGCCCCAGGATGTGCGCTACTCTGAACCGTCGCCTACTCACCTTAAGCTGATGCCAGCTCGCTGGGCGAGCTTGCGTGATAGTCTGGCCGGCTACGAGAAGACCGGAATTCCTCTCGTCGGTCTGGATGGAAATCGCCTTGTCCCCACCGGTGGTTCCGATGATGCCGGGCTCGATTACTTTGTCCCCCGTTTGGCGTCTTCCCTCAGACTGCCGCTGCCAGTGAGCTTGGATATTTTCCTCGGGGGAACTCTGATCGGCTGCTTTTGCCTGGGGTCAGTGGGACTTCTGCTTCTGCTGAAAAGTCCCTGGATCAAATATCTGGCGATTTTTGAAATTCTCGTGCTGGCCATTCTGTGTTTGCGGGTGGGGGATGTCTATCTGATTCCGGCAGCGGCCGTGCTGGCGGTCGTTCCTTGGGTTCTTTACTTTTCAAGGAAGGCACGACCGGGCCGTCTTATTTTTCTTGTCCTCGGGTTGGCGGGGCTGGGCCTTGGTGCGGCGAATCTCTTGCGTACGTATTCAGGCACGACTGTGCTGCTGCTTTGTATCCCAATTCTTGGATTCTATGCTGATGCGAAACCCAAGGGACGAATTGTGATGCTAGCTTCTCTGACCTTGGGATTGCTGGCCAGCAGCTTGTATTTCCGGCACGTTTTTTCGTATCGAGACGCCTATCTCAGGAGCCAGCAGGCGGACTACGTTGAGACACCGCGGCAACATCCGATGTGGCATTCCATCTACATTGGCCTTGGCTTTGTCAGCAATCCCTACGTCGCTGGTGGTTACTGTGACCAGGTCGCTGTCGACAAAGTTCGCTCTGTGTCTCCGAATGCGGTCTTTCTCTCTCCGGAATATGATCGGATCCTGGCCGAGCAAGTCCGTCAGTTGGTCCGGCATCACCCCACGCTCTTGCTCGTGAATCTTGCCGCGAAAATGGGGATTCTTCAAATGCTGGCTTTATTGGCGGGCAATTTCGGCTTGCTGGCGGCCCTCCGCGAGCGAAAGCGGTGGTCGCTCGATTTGGCGTTTTGGATTGCCATTGCTTTCGGTGCGCTTCCGGGCTTATTGGTGGTTCCCATCCCCAAGTACCTGCTGGGCTTCATCGCCATGCTGGTACTGTATGGCTTGATCAGCCTTGACTACGCTATACATCAGGGTGCGGTCCAGCGATTGATGCGAAGGTTTGGGCGACAGGAAAAAATTCTATGTGCGGCATAGTCGGCGCGTTCTCATTCCGCGATAGCAGCTTTCGAGTCACGGAACGCTATCTCACCCCCATGCGGGACGCTATGGCGCATCGCGGACCAGACGGCCACGGCAACTGGATATCGCCTGATCAACGCGTCGGGCTGGGGCACCGTCGGCTGTCGATTATCGATTTGTCCGATGTTGCGTCGCAGCCCATGTCCAACGAGGATGGCTCGCTTTGGGTGGTTTTCAACGGTGAAATCTACAATCACGCCGCCATCAGGACCGAATTGGAGCAACTCGGAGGTCATCGCTGGAAAACCGATCACTCCGATACTGAAGTCATCCTGCACGCGTTCGAGCAATGGGGTATCGATTGTATTCAGAGATTCCGAGGCATGTTTGCCATCGCACTCTGGGATGTCCGCGAGCGCCAATTGTGGTTAATCCGCGACCGCATCGGCATCAAGCCTCTTTATTATAGTGTGCACCACGGTCGCATTACGTTCGCTTCTGAGATCAAAGCGCTTCTGCTTGATCCGGAACAACAGCGCGACGTGAGCGAGGAGTCCTTTTACCACTACCTTTCATTTCTGACCTCGCCCGCGCCACACACCCTGTTTACAGGCATCCACAAACTACCTGCAGGCACATGGCTTAGAGTCCACGAGGACGGGCAGGTGCGAGAGCAGCGCTACTGGGATGTCTGGGACCACACCAATCCCTTAGTCAGAGTGAGCGAGGCGGAAATCGCTTCGCGCTTGCTGTCCGAACTGCGAACGGCGGTACAACTCAGAAAGGTCAGCGATGTACCCGTAGGAGTATTCCTTTCGGGGGGCATCGACTCCAGTACCAACGCTGCCTTGTTCTCGGAAGGAGAAAGCAGACCTATTCGGACGTTTTCGATCGGCTATCGAGGCGATTACAAGAGCTATAAGAACGAATTGGACTATGCGCGCAAGATGGCTGACGCTGTCGGGGCCGAGCATAAGGAATGTCTGCTGACCCAGGAAGATCTGATCGGATTCCTTCCTCAGATGATTCATTTGCAGGATGAACCGATCGCGGACCCGGTTTGCGTGCCCGTTTTCTATGTTTCCAAGCTGGCTCGTGAAAATGGAGTAGTTGTCTGCCAGGTAGGCGAGGGCTCGGACGAGCTGTTCTGCGGTTATCCAACCTGGAAACTGAAGCTCCAATTGCAGCAAGCGAATGAATGGCCAGTGCCAGCCGCACTCAAGCGGGTGGGACTAGCCGGGTTGAGTTTGTTGGGAGGCGGCCGGAGCCTCCCCTACGAATGGCTGCGTCGTGGTACGTTTGGTCTACCCGTCTTTTGGGGAGGCGCTGAGGCCTTCAACGAGGCTGAAAAGCAGCACCTGCTTTCCGACTCTTTGCGCAAGCAATTGAGAGGTCTAACTTCGTGGGACACGCTGCGCCCGATCCGTCGCCGCTTTGAGGACAACGCGTGGGAACGCTCGCACCTCAACTGGATGACTTACGTCGATTTGAATATTCGTCTGCCGGAGCTTTTGCTGATGAGGGTAGACAAAATGGCGATGGGAGTGGGACTGGAGGGCAGAGTTCCATTTCTCGATCACAAATTCGTCGAGTTGGCGATGAGCATCCCGGAGTCGGTGAAGGTGGGAAATGGTGAACTCAAGTCCATTCTGAAAAAATCGGTCCGTGGCTTGATTCCAGATGAGCTGATCGATCGCAAGAAACAGGGTTTCGGAGTTCCGGTTCACGAATGGTTCCTCGGCAAGCTCGGCACCTACGCGGAGCAGCAAATCCGGGAATTTTGTAAGCGGACAGATTTTTTCGACCGGACCGCGGTTTCGTCCCTGATTCGAGGACGCCACGCCAGTCAGGTTTGGTATCTGCTCAATTTTGTTCTGTGGTGGAAATACTACATTGCTTCAGAACCATTGGACTTGCCCGAAGGATTTGCCGATGTCAGTCCGGTTCGGGTGCTCGATGGCGTTGTTTGCAGCTCTTGATGGAGTCTGGCGGATATGTCTTTCGGGGCAGACAGAAACGTGGAGAAGGCCAAGTCCGGCGCGGCCGTTGCTCCGGCGCGCCTGGCAGCAGCGCCCTCTACCGCGCCGTTTCTGCCGGTGGAAATGCGGGCGACGAGTCTCGTCGACAGCCTGCGCAGACTTTGGAGCGACCGAAGATTTATCGCCAAGGCTGGAGTGGCGGGAGCCTTGGTCGGACTAGTGGTCGCATTCGCGATTCCCTCCCGCTACGACTCCACGACTCGGCTGATGCCCCCGGATTCGCAGAGCGGCGGATCGGCAGCATTGGCCATGCTTTCTGCGAAGGGCGGAGAGGGAGTAGGAGCACTGGCATCGAACTTCCTCGACTTCAAGGGCACAGGACCGCTGTTCATCGGAGTTCTTCAGAGCCGTACGGTCCAGGACCGACTGGTACAGCGTTTCGATCTTCACCGTGTGTACCGGGTGAAGTTGCAAAATGATGCTCGCGAAGAGTTGGCGCAGAATACGAGCATTTCCGAAGACCGCAAGAGCGGAGTGATTTCCCTCACCGTCACAGACAAGTCGCCCGAACGCTCCGCTGCTATGGCCCAGGCTTACGTGGAAGAACTGGACAAGCTTACAGCTGAACTGAACACTTCGGCGGCGCATCGGGAGCGCGTGTTCCTGGAGGACCGGCTGAAAAATGTTAAGTCGGAACTGGATTCATCCTCCAAAGAGCTCAGTGAATTCTCCAGCAAAAACCGCACCCTCGATATCAGTGAACAGGGAAAAGCGATGGTGTCGGCAGCGGCGACCCTGGAAGGTGAGCTCATGGCAACCGAGGCTCAACTCGGCGAGCTTAAACAGATCTATACCGACAGCAACTTCCGGGTTCGCAGCTTGCAGGGGCGGGCGGCCGAGTTGAGACGCCAGTTGGGCAAGATGGTCGGAAACACAGTTTCGGAAGGAACGGGGCCGGGATCAGGACAAGATACGGGATCGAGTCCTAATAAAGAACTGATGGTGTCAATTCGCAACCTGCCCCAGTTAGGTCTGACCTACTATGACCTGTTTCGCAGGATAAAGATCCAGGAAGCGGTTTTCGAAACCTTGACCAAACAGTACGAGTTGGCGAAGGTGGAGGAGGCCAAGGAACTTCCGGTGGTGCGCGTGCTAGATCCGGCAAACGTGCCGGAGAGGAAATCCAGACCGCATCGATTAACAATCATGCTGGCAGGTGCACTTCTGGGCTGCATGATTTGCAGCGTTTACCTACTGGCATCGTTTCGCTGGCAAGCGATGGAAAATTCTCACCCTACCAGGGTTCTGGCTTCGGAACTAAAGCACGGCCTCGTTGAGGACTTCCAATCCATTCGCAATCGTATTCCGAGGTTCAAAGGAAGCTCAAACGGAAATCGCAATGGTAGCGGTTCTCCACCAAATGGCTAGGTGCATTCGAGAATTGCCGCACCCTCTTGGCCGCCCTTGCAAAGACTGATTGTGGAGTACCCGCATGATGAAGCCCCTAGTCATGGTCCTGTTGTTGTGGACGGCGATTTGCTCTGCTGCCCCCCGCGCCCAACTGGCAGGCATGACTGACGAGAAAACAGCGGAGCCACTTCCTCCTGCGTCCCAGTCTTGTGTGTCCTTTGAAATGTTTGCAGCTCTGCACCACAGGTCGATGACCAGCGGACATCCGTCGTGGATGATGGGGGAGCGCTTTGCCAACCTTGAAGAGGCACTGGAAGGTTATCGGCGAACCGGTGTGTCCCTGGTGGCCTACGATGGCCAGCGATACGTACCGGCATCTCGTACCGACGACGCTGGGATAGACTACCTGATTCCAAAAATGGCTCGCGGTCTGGGCCTCGACCTGGTAGGCAGCCTCAAGCTCTTCCTCTTACTTCTCGTCCTAAGTTCGGCTGCGGCTGGGTTGAGTGCATTGTTTCTTACTTTCAGCGACTGGATCAGTCGCACCGTGGTGATCCTGTGCGTGCTGCCTTTGGTTTTCATTTCCTACGAGGCAAAAGATCTCTACGCGATTCAGTCCGCAGTGGTTGTGGGTGTCGTGCCCTGGGTCTTATACCTGGTTAAGAACAGCAAGTCACGGTTCGGAATGGAGGTCTTTCTCTTACTGGTCGGGCTTGGCACCGGGATTTCCGATCTACTGCGAGCCAGCTCCGGAATTGGTGTCGCAATCTTCGCAGGTTGTATCGTTTTATTCTCCAGCGGACGGAAGCTAAGCGGAAGGCTATTGCTCGTCGCGGCCCTTTTGGTGGGTGCGGTTATCCCCAGGCTTTATTTCATCCACCTCTTGCACTCCCGTGATACTTACCTGTACCGCCACGATCCCGGTTATTTGCCGACCTCAGGCACTCATCCGTTTTGGCACTCCGTCTATATCGGCTTCGGTTTCCTCAGCAATCCATACGTCTCTGCGTACAAAGATGGGGTGGCCGTCCAAACCGTTTGCTCGATTTCCCCGCAGGCTGGATATGTGTCGGCCGAATATGAAGCGGTGCTGAAGAGGCAGGTATGGCGGTTGATTAGAGAGGACCCGGAGTTCATGTTTCAGACGCTGGGCGCCAAACTTGGCGTCATAGGCCTGTTCCTCATTCTGTTTGCCCATCTCGGGCTCCCTTCGGCATTCTGGTATCCGAAGGCTTGGCCAGTGGAGCTCGGATTCTGGTGCGCTCTGGGCTTTAATGCTCTTTTTGGCATTCTGGTCGTGCCGCATTACCCCTACTTGCTTGGCTATATCGCTTTCGCTGTGCTGTATGGGATTTACAGCATCTGTCATGCCATTGACTGTGGGATTCTCCGGAGCCTTTGGCAGGCACGCGACGGCGAGTCGAAGAACGCAACACGGCTACCCGAGAGAGACGAATACTCGGAGTTGATTCAAAGCCAGCGTTGAATTCAGGACAAGGTCGTTTCCCCTGCCCGAAAGGGTGCAAGTCCAGCCCCTGGATTCCAATTGCTGAAAGGTCTGTCCATTGCAAACCAGTCTAGTCGCGACTCCTGGCGGTCCCACGCCAGAAGCGCTCCAGCGCCAACTCTTGTGCGGGATCGCTGCGCTCACTGCAGCTCTCTTGGTGTTGCCGCTTAGCTGGATCGCCTATGGCAGTTTCGCCCTCGCCCTGCTGCTCTTGGCAATTTATGTGGCGGCCTCCACGCTCGAGGGGAAAGCAGAGACTTTCTTACTAGCCTGGATCTTGATTTCACCTCTGGGTTATTACTACTTATCGTACCCCCAAGATAAACCGTATTTGTCCTTTGACAGGGCAGTTGTCCCCCTCTTGGTTGTTGCTATGTGCTTCGCTTTACCGTCTGACACGACCCCGATTCCCCGCGTTCTGCGCCGATTGGGGCTTGTGTGGGCAGCCTTCCTGTTGTCGGCCGGTTTGTCGCTGCTTAAGATTTCGGGGTCTTCGGGTCTCCTCAGCGGAGC
>JAIQFF010000071.1 GCA_020073395.1 Terriglobia bacterium | reverse complement strand
ATGACCGACACGATCAGGCCCCAGATCGCTTCCCCCACGATCACCGCCATAATGATCCGGCCAATCCATTGCCGCGCGTCTGTTCCCTCGGAGCTGAAGGTCTTCACGGTTTGGTCCATAATTCTTCTGCCTTTACCAGGATTGTTACACACCCGCTAATGACGCGAAAGGCAGACGAAACGCCGAGTGGGTCGCTTCCGAAACCGCTAACCACGAAGGGCACGAGGCTACACGAAGGAAACCGCCGAGACCAAGGCCTTTCGTGATACTTGTGGCGCGCATCGCCGCACAGAGTGCAGATGCGCTTCACGCCAGACGCTTCGCATGCTCAGCATGGCGCCTTTTCTCAGGGTGGCGAATCTGCTCCAGCGGTGCTTGCAGCTCGAAGCATGGCCAACTTCGAAGCCTCCGCAAACTTCCGTTGGAGTTGGCGCGAAAGCGGATACGCCAGTCTGGCCGCCATCTTCCGCGGCCGGGAAAAGGCGAGGACGTCGTACCAGACCTCATCTTCGTTGCGCCTCCATTCAACTGTGAATCGTTCCTCTCCGCTCTCCGCATGTTCCCGCAGCGTGCCGTATGCAAAACCAAATCGCCTGATGGGGCCGTCCTCATCGACGATGTAAACGATGCGGCAGGCATTCAGTGAATGGAATCCGAAATGATCCACAGAGACCGCAACCTCGGTTCCAACCTGTATGGGAGCATTGGGCCAATACAAATGCACCCACGGAATCTTGAACATTTGCCACCCGCGGATGGCCGCGACGCCGCGGCGCCAAGTAACCTCGCCCGTTCCTAGGCGGATACGATTGTGGTCCAGGTTGTAACCAGACGGGATTTCACCGGCCGACGCGCCGACTTCCTGGTACGAGAAGCGTGAGCCGCCCTGTTCGGCAATAAAACGCCGGACTTCGTCTTCCGAAGGTGCCGTCAGGCGAAACAACGCGGGCCTTATTCTCTTCCCGACATGCGTACTTCGTAAACGGTTGGCAGCGGGTCTGCGTTGGTGCGAACAAAGCTCCGCACCAGTTCGGTACGAGAGAAGTGGCCCAGGCTCAGAAGCCGGATGCATTCGTCGGTGGCGCAACTCTCCCATGAAGGTCGCTTTCCCCAGGGAAAACAGGTGGCCTCGATTACCCGGACCGGAAGCTGCTCTTGAAATCCAGATTCAATCTGCTCCCGCAGCCAGCGCATGTAATCCAGCTTCTCCGCGATGGCGAGTTTGGGATCTTGCCGGATCACCACGCCGGGAAAATCGGGGACATCGGCTCGCAAGGTGTGGATGTGTCCGTGTCCTTCCACCAGAATCTCGATGTCGAGTTCCATCAGGCGTTCAAGGCTGACCAGCCATTTGTGGCTGTCAACGTCGGGGTTGGGTGTGGCAAAGTAGCTTCCCATGAAGGCGTCACCTGCCAACAGCACCTTCTCCTTGCGGTCGTACAGGACGATGTGATCGTCGCAGTGGCCGGGAGTACTGACAACCTGAAGTCCCTCGGCGTCCGTATCCACCTTCTCACCCAGCAACTCGAAGGGCGGCTTCAGGTCTGGCGGCTGGCCGATTATCGCAGCGCGTACCCAGGGAAGCTGCTTAAAAGGCGTCAGAAACCGGGCGGTCATTTCCGAAACGTAGATCGGCGCCCCGGTCATATCAGACAGCCAGTTGAGGTTGCCGACATGCTCTTCATGGGCATGGGTGGCGACGATCTTGGTGATCTTCGTGTTTACCCGGCGCAGATGCCGCGCCAGAGAGGACCGCATCTTCGGCGAGCCGGGATCGATTGCGATTCCGTCGTAAACCACTGCGGTGAACAGTTCGCCGAAGAGCAGCGGGACGGTGTTGGGGAGCATGCCGTTTAGAAAGAGAATAGTCAGCCTGCCGTTCAGCAGGTCCAGCCGCTTGTGATACGTACGGGCAAAAATACTGGTCCTTTGCGCCGCTGCGGTGATCGCGGCCCACAGCACCAGGGGCAGACGAATGAAAAAGCCGAGTGTGTAGCATGACCAGAACGCACCTAGTCGGGCCTGCCGTCGTACCGTTTCCGGTTTTGCCACACGACACGCGCCGCCGCGACACTTGCTCAGGGAATATCGGTTGGTAGCGACGAACTTATAGAGCAACCGTCCCGCGCTTCGGAAGGGGAACCATTGACCGACGACGCCCACCAGCCATGTAGACGGGAAAAGACGCGCCAAACAGGTCACCGCGTCCCAGCCAACATGGATTTCGCCTTCAGGAGTGACCACGTGCAACTGGCGCAGGCATTCATCCATCTTGAGCCGGGAGTCAACCGCGCTTAAGGCTTCGGCGCTGATAGGCAGACAGATGGTCTGATTGTTGCTCTCGCGGTCGAGAGTCTTGAGCCACGAAACGCAAGCCTGACAGATTTCGCACTGCCCGTCGTAAAGCACGGTATATGAGGAGCTAGCGCTGCTCTTCTCTTCAAGGCTCTCCGCAACACCGGTGTTTGATGGGCGCATGAATAGTATGGGTCGTGAGTCGTTGCCCGCCATGTTAGGACATATTGCGCCCGACCAGACACAAAAAAAGGGCTGACCGAGTCAGCCCATTGTGCTCAAACATTGATCGGTGCCTCAGTCCCTGGCGTTTACCAACGGCATATTCACCAGATGCTCGCTCAGGAACCATACCTGCAATTCATTGGTACGCAGGACATCGCTGACCGCGAGGTCGTTGGTTCCGTCGTCGCCCAGCTTATCGGCCCGCTCCGCCAGTTCGCGGCACTGGCCGATGATGATCTTGTGGGCCTCGAGCAGGCGTGAGAGCTGCACCGGCACTTCTTCCCGTCCGCGCGGAGGGCGCTCGATCCTGGTGGTTTCGGCTACGTCGGCTGCCATGGCGATGCTCAATCCCCCCAGCAGTTGAATGCGCTCGGCTATGGTATCGACCAATTCCACCTGCTCGTCGTAATGCTTGTCGAAAAGAAGATGAAGCTGGTAGAAGGTCGGTCCGGCGACCTGCCAGTGCGATTTCTTGTAGAGATCGCGCAGGGTCATGGTGTCGGCCAGGAGCTGGTTGAGGTGCTCGGTCATTTCCAGACGGACGGGTTCTTCAAGTTCCAGTGGCAGTGCGTGGTTCACGGTGCCGTACTGCTGGATTTCACCGGCTCGTTGGTCAAAGTGAGGTTGGGCGCTAATGCCGCCGTTGTGGCCTGCGGTTTTCTTCGACATCGGAATTCTCCTCTTTTGATTTCCTGGGTACAGCCCTTTGGATGTTTGTGAAGGACGTTAGGGTAAAGGTTGCTGGTAAGATTTATCCCACAGAGAGCGACACGACTCCTTATTATAGCCCGTGCCAGATCGGGACGGCCGCTCAAAAACGGCGCTTCCATTCTGCTGTGATCGCGACATGGGACGGGTGTGCCAGCAAAAATCCGCGCAATTGACTATCATGGAAAGTTCGGCATTCATTGATGGAGAAAACCAGACGTGGCTGAGACGCAGACCAACGGAGTGGAAGTTCTTGAAACCCGGGAGTGGCTGGATTCGCTGGATTATGTTTTGTCGCAGGGCGGGCCGGAGCGGGCCGGCCGTTTGCTGCAGCAACTTTCGCTGCACGCCCGCCGCGCGGCCGGCGTAAATCTTCCCTTTACCGCCACGACGCCGTACCAGAACACGATCCCTTCTCGGCAACAGCCGCCCTTTCCCGGTAGCCAGGAAATGGAGCGGCGCATCAAGAGCCTGGTGCGCTGGAACGCTCTGGCCATGGTGGTGCGGGCCAACAAGATCGAGAGTGGCATTGGCGGCCACATTTCCACTTTTGCCTCCGCCGCCACTCTTTACGAAATCGCGTTCAATCACTTCCTGCAGGCGCGGACTGCGTCTGGAGATCGCGATCTGGTTTACTTCCAGGGCCACGCCGCGCCCGGCATGTACTCGCGCGCTTACCTGGAAGGCCGTATTCCGAAAGAAAAGCTGCAAAACTTCCGGCGCGAACTGAAACCCGGCGGCGGCCTGTCTTCCTATCCCCATCCCTGGTTGATGCCGGACTTCTGGGAGTTCCCCACGGTCTCGATGGGACTGGGACCGATCCAGGCCATCTACCAGGCGCGGTTTATCCGCTATCTGGAAAATCGCGGATTGAAGCAAGCCACGGGCGGCAGGGTCTGGGCCTTCATGGGCGACGGCGAGATGGACGAACCGGAATCTCTGGGCTCCATTACTCTGGCCTCGCGCGAGCGCCTGGACAACCTGATCTTTGTGATCAACTGCAACCTGCAGCGCCTGGATGGACCGGTGCGCGGCAACGGCAAGATCATCCAGGAGCTGGAAGCGATTTTCCGCGGCGCCGGCTGGAACGTAATCAAGGTCATCTGGGGCAGCGACTGGGACAGCCTTATCGGCAATGATCGCGATGGAATCCTGGTCAAGCGCATGGGCGAGATCACGGACGGCCAGTATCAGAAATATTTTGTCGAGAGCGGCGCCTACTTCCGTCACAACCTGTTCGGCAGCGACCCCCGCTTGCTGAAGATGGTGGAGCATCTTTCCGACGAACAGCTTTCCCGCATGCGGCTGGGCGGTCACGATCCCATCAAAGTGCACGCCGCCTACAAAGCCGCAACCGAGCATAAGGGAGCGCCCACGGTCATTCTGGCCAAGACCATCAAAGGCTATGGACTGGGCGAAGCGGGTGAAGGCAAGAACATTACGCACCAGCAGAAAAAACTGAACGAAGAGGAACTGCGCGTGTTCCGTTCGCGGTTCGGAATCCCCATCGCGGATGACGACCTGCAGGATGCACCCTTCTATCGACCGGCGGACGACAGTCCGGAAATTCGCTACATGCAGGAGCGCCGCGAACAGCTGGGCGGCTACCTGCCCGAGCGCAAGGTACGCTCCCAGCCCATTGCTCCGGTTTCAGAGACTCATTTCGAGGAATTTTACAAAGGGACGGATGGTCGCGAAGTTTCGACCACCATGGTGTTCGTGCGACTGCTTTCGAAGTTGTTGCGTGATCCCGAGATCGGCAAGCTCATCGTGCCCATTATCCCGGACGAGGCGCGCACTTTCGGCATGGAGGCGCTCTTCCGCCAGGTGGGGATTTACTCGAGCGTGGGCCAGCTCTATGAGCCCGTGGATATGGACACGCTTCTTTACTACAAGGAAGCGAAAGATGGGCAGATTCTCGAGGAGGGCATCACCGAAGCCGGCTCGATCTGTTCCTTTATCGCTGCCGGGACGGCCTACGCCAATCACGGGATTAACACCATCCCGTTTTTTATTTACTACTCGATGTTCGGCTTTCAGCGGATCGGAGATTTTATCTGGGCCGCAGCCGATATGCGCACCCGCGGCTTCCTGGTCGGAGGCACGGCCGGTCGCACCACCCTTGCAGGAGAGGGGTTACAACATCAGGACGGTCACAGTCACGTTCTGGCGCTGTCCGTTCCCAATCTGCTGGCTTATGACCCGGCCTTCGCCTACGAAATCGGCGTCATAATTCAGGACGGTATCAAGCGCATGTATGTGGACCAGGAATCGATTTTCTATTACCTGACCGTCACCAACGAGCCTTTGCCCATGCCGGCCATGCCTGAAGGCAAGGATGTTCGGGAGGGCATTCTGAAAGGCATCTATCGCTTCCGGGCTTCTACCAGGAAGGATGCCAAACTGCGCGCCCAACTCTTGGGCAGCGGGACCGTCATGTACGAAGTGCTCAAGGCGCAGCAGATTCTGGAAGAGAAATATGGCGTCGCGGCGGATGTCTGGAGCGTCACCAGCTACAAGCAGCTTTATCGCGATGGCAACGATTGTGACCGCTGGAACATGCTGCACCCCGGCGCAACTCCACGCGTGCCGTTTGTCAGCCAAGCGCTGAAAGATGCACCCGGAGTCCTGGTGGCGGCATCGGATTACATGAAGGTGCTGCCGGAATCGATAGCTCAGTGGTTGCCTCGGCCGCTGGTGGCCCTGGGCACGGACGGATTCGGCCGCAGCGAAAGCCGGGTGGCGCTGCGCGATTTCTTCGAGGTGGACGCGAAACATATTGTGCTGGCCACCCTAACGGCGCTGGCGCGTGAGAAGCGGGTTAAGCCGGACCTGCTGCAGCAAGCAGTGAAAGATTTGGGAATCAATCCGGAAAAAGCGAATCCGGCAAATACATAAGAAGCAGCGCCGGCGCCTCGCCGCTGGCCCGAGGGCATCTTGCCCTCGGTGGTTAGGGCGGGACGCGCTCACGACAGCCGCCGGGACGGCGGCGCTACGAGGCAGCTCACCTTGGGAGTGAACACTCAGTGACAGAATTCAAGCTTCCGGAACTCGGCGAAAACATTGATCAGGGGGACCTGGTCAGGCTGATGGTCTCGCTGGGCGCGAGCGTCACCGAAGGGCAACCGGTCATGGAGTTGGAAACCGATAAGGCGGTGGTCGAGGTTCCGTCTTCTGTTTCCGGTACGGTCAAGGAAATCCGCGTCAAGGAAGGCCAGAAAGTAAAAGTCGGCCAGGTGATCTTCACCGTGGAAAACGGGACGGGCGCGAAAGTGAAGGCCGTCGAGCCCAAGACCCCGGCCGCCAAAGCGCCGGAGGAAAAACCAGCACCGGTTGCAAAGGCTCCGTCCCCACCCGTGACTGAAGCTCGACCGGTTCCCGCGTCACCGCCTGCAGTGTCCACCGGTGCAACTGACTTCAGACTGCCTGAACTGGGAGAAAACATCGATCAGGGCGATCTGGTCAGGCTGATGATTTCCCCGGGCTCCAGAGTTTCCGAGGGCCAGCCTGTCATGGAACTGGAAACTGACAAGGCAGTGGTGGAAGTGCCATCTTCGGTGACCGGTACGGTAAAAGAGATCAAGGTCAAAGAAGGCGAGAAAGTAAAAGTTGGCCAGGTGATCTTTACCCTCGAGGGCGGGGCGTCGGCGCCGGAGAGGGCGAAGCATGCGCCGGTCGAACACATTTCAGAACAACACGAAGCCCGGCTGTCGTTGCAGGCGGCGATCCAGGCCGAGGGAAAAACCGCGGCCCAGGTATTTCTGCCCGATCAACCGCCGCCGCTTGCGCCTACGGCATTTGCCATGCCTGAGCAGCTGGGCAAAGTGGCGGGAACCGAGCATCGCGCGCCTGCGCCCGCCGCGCCTCACGTACGTCGCCTGGCGCGAGAAATTGGCGTGGACATCTACGAAGTCAAAGGCACCGGTCCGGGCGGACGCATTAGCGAAGACGATGTGAAGGCATTTGCCAAGTCTTTGCTGACCTCGGCCGCGGCAGCCGGAGCGGCGCAGGGGCGTCAATTTGCGCAACCCGAGCTGCCCGACTTTACCAAATTTGGAAAAGTAGAACGCGTCTCCATGCGCGGTGTGCGGCGCAAGACCGCCCAACACTTATGGGAAGCCTGGACCACCATTCCGCACGTTACCCAGCAGGACAAAGCTGACATTACGGAACTCGAACAATTGCGCGCCCGCTTTGCGCCCAAAGCGCAGGAAGCCGGCGGCAAGATGACGGTGACCGCGATCGCGTTGAAAGTGTGCGCATCGGCGCTGAAGGTTTTCCCCCAGTTTAACGCCAGCATCGACATGTCGAAAGAAGAGATCATCTACAAGCAGTACATCAACATCGGCGTTGCCGTGGACACCGACCGCGGCCTGCTGGTTCCGGTACTGCACGAGGTGGACAAAAAGAACATTGTCGAACTGGCCGCCGAGCTGACCCAGCTTTCGAAGAAAGCCCGCGACAAAAAGCTTCTGCCCTCAGAGATGGAGGGCGGGACGTTCACGATTACAAATCTCGGCGGTGTCGGCGGCACTGGGTTTTCGCCCATCGTGAATTTTCCCGAGGTTGCGATTCTTGGGCTGTCGCGTTCCAGCATGGAACCGGTTTGGATGAACGGCAAGTTTGAGCCGCGGCAAGTGTTGCCGCTTTCGCTCTCTTACGATCATCGTTTGATCGACGGCGCCGACGCGGCACGGTTCTTGCGCTGGATCGCGGAAGCGTTTGAGCAACCTTTCCTGCTGTCAGTGCAGGGATAGTAGTTCGTGTGGGGCGGACACTTCTTGTCCGCCGCTTTTGAATTTGATTTTTGTTTGATGTGATCACAGAGAACAGTTTGAATCGAGTGCAGAATTTCAATAGCTAGAGTCCAAGTCAAAAGCGGCGGACAAGAGTGTCCGCCCCACACGATCTTCTTCTTATCCCATGACTGAAACTTCAAACTTGCATATTGCTGTGGTCGGTGGCGGGCCGGGTGGCTACGCTGCCGCATTTCTCGCCGCCGACCTCGGGCTCAGAGTCACGCTGATCGACCCGGAAGCGAACCCGGGCGGCGTTTGCCTGTATCGGGGCTGCATTCCCTCGAAAGCCTTGCTGCACGTGGCCAAGCTGATCGATGAATCGCGTCACGCGAAAAATTGGGGTATCGAGTACGCCGATCCCAAGATTGATCTGGCTCGCCTGCGCTCGTGGAAGGAGGGTGTGGTCAAGAAACTGACTGGCGGCTTGGGCATACTTTCGAAGCAGCGCAAGATTGAATACATTCAGGGGCGAGCCGCCTTTGAGAATTCGAATACGCTGCGAATTTCGAAGACCAGCGGCGGCGATGAAAGTTTGACGTTCGATCGCATCATCCTCGCGACCGGCTCCCGTCCGGCGATTATTCCCAGCCTCAAACTGGACACGCCGCGAGTGATGGACTCTACATCCGCGCTGGACCTGAACGAGGTACCAGGAACCCTCCTCGTGATCGGCGGCGGCTACATCGGCCTGGAGTTAGGCACTGTTTATGCAGCCCTGGGCTCGAAAGTTTCCGTGGTCGAGATGCTGCCCGGGCTGCTTCCCGGTGCTGATCGCGATCTGGTCCTTCCTCTGCACAAGCGGATGGAAAAAAGTTTCGCTTCCATTCTGCTGAATACCACGGTGGCCGCCATGAAAGAGGAACCCAATGGGATCCGTGTGACTTTGGACGGCCCCGAGGTCATGGAACGCGAGCAGGTTTTCGAGAAAGTTTTAGTGTCGGTTGGGCGAAAGCCGAATTCCGAAATACCCGGTCTGGAGAAGACACGAGTCCAGATCGGCCCGCGCGGATTCATTCAGGTGAACAAACAGCTGCAAACCAGCGATCCCGCGATTTACGCCATCGGTGACGTGGTTGGGGAACCCATGCTCGCGCACAAGGCCTCGCACGAGGGTCGCACGGCGGTTGAAGCTATCGCCGGACATAAAGTAGCATTCGAACCTGCCGCCATTCCTGCCGTCGTCTTCACCGATCCCGAGATTGCCTGGTGTGGTCTCACCGAAACTCAGGCGCAGAAAGAAAACCACGAGATCAAAGTCGCACGATTTCCCTGGGCTGCCTCGGGCCGGGCCATGACCGTGGACCGCACCGAAGGCATGACCAAGCTCATCTTCGATCCTCAGACCGAGCGCGTGCTGGGGGTGGGGATTGTGGGTGCTGGCGCCGGAGACCTCATCGCCGAAGGCGTACTGGCGGTGGAAATGGCCGCTCTGGCCAAAGACATCGCCTTGACCATTCACCCGCATCCAACGCTCTCTGAAACCGTGATGGAAGCGGCCGAGGTTTTCTTCGGCACCAGCACGCACATCTACCGGCCGAAGAAGAGCTGAGCTTTCGCCACCGTCCGTGTTTGTGGGGCAGACACTCTTGTCCGCCGCTTTTGATTTGGATTTTGATTTTCATAATCGCAATCCAACACCAAAGTCAAAGGCGGCGGACAAGAGTGTCCGCCCCACATTCGGAGAGCCGGCTCTACAAGTTCTCGCGGCTACAATACAATGAACGTTTTTCGCGGCTGGGCTCCTCTGCTGGAGAAGGAATCATGTTTTCTGTACTGCAAAAAACGCGCGAGCTGACGATTGGTCTGGCAATGCTCGCGGCGATCAGTTTGCCAACCTGGGGCTATCAGGTGTTGCCAGGGCAGCCGGCACCGAACGGAACTGGGGCCACGCCGACGAACGGAGCGGCCGCCGATCCGCTGGGCCGCAACACTCCCAGCGGTACTTTGTACGGATTTCTCCAGGCGGCGCAGTCGGGAAATTATTCGATCGCGGCACAGTATCTGCAAATGTCCGCTGCCCGGCGCCAGATGCTGGGCGAAGACATCGCCTCCAAGCTGAAAGTGGTGATTGACCGGTCCTTCTCCGGGTACTTGAGGCGGATCAGCAATCAGCCGGAGGGCACGCCGCAGGAGGGAATGCCGCTCGACAAGCAGCGCGTCGGCTCGCTCAACAACGGGGATGCTGAGGCCGACCTAATTCTTGTCCGTGTTCCCGATACTCAAGGCGGGCGAATCTGGCTTATCTCTTCCGAGACTTTGGCCAAGGTCCCGGAGCTTTACGAGCAAGCCGCAGTGCATCAGGTGGAGACTCATCTCCCGCAGGTTTTGGTACGGCATCAGTTTCTGGGTCTTCCCTTTTGGCAATGGATTGCGATACTGCTGGCCATTCCCGTGGCAGCGTTGCTGGGATGGATGGCAGTTCAAGTCCTGAGGCTGCCCTGGTACTTCTGGGCGCACTACCGGAAGCACGCCGTGGCTGAAGCGTGGACTTCATTTGTACGGCCGCTTTGGTTGGTGCTGGCTGTCTTCGCCCACGGCGTTCTGGTTTCTTACCTTCGAATTCCCGTCCTGCAACGGCATCACTACCAGCAGATCGCTGGAGTGGTGGCAGTAATCGGCGCCAATTGGCTGCTGTGGCGAGTTTTGCGGGAAGTGCTGCGAAGCGTGCGGCAGCGCGCCTTGATTTCGGGGCGGATGGGGACGGGCTCGCTGATGATTTTGGGCGAGCGCGTGCTCAAGGCCGCGATATTCGTTCTGGCGATTTTTGTCATCCTGGGCACTCTCGGCTTCAACCTCACCACGCCCCTCGCTGGATTGGGTATCGGCGGCATTGCGGTTGCATTCGCCGCGCAAAAGACGCTGGAGAACCTCTTCGGAGGCGTTTCGCTGCTGGGCGACGAGGTCATCCGCATCGGAGACGTCTGTCGCTTCGGTGACCGGGTGGGCACGGTGGAGGACATCAGTCTGCGCTCCACCCGAATCCGCACTCCGGACCGCACCGAGCTTTCCATTCCCAATGGCTCACTGGCCACCATGAACGTGGAGAACCTGAGCCGGCGCGACAAGATATTGTTCAACACCAAGCTGGGGCTGCGCTACGAGACGTCCCCGGACCAGATGCGATATGTGCTGGTGCAGATCAGTCGCCTGCTGTACGAACATCCCAAAGTAGAAACCGAAGGGGCGCGCAACCGCTTCGTCTCTTTTGACGAGAGCACGCTCAGCATGGAAATCTTCTGCTACGTTCTCACTCAGGATTTCAATGAGTTCCTGGCGATCCGGGAAGATATTCTGCTGCGCATCATGGACATTGTGGACGCCGCCGGCAGCGGTTTCGCCTTCCCGTCGCAGACTGTCTATCTGAGTCGCGATTCCGGTGTGGACAAGCAGAAGGCGGAGCAGGCAGCGCTGGAGGTGAAGAAGTGGCGGGAGGAAGGCCAGTTGCCTTTCCCCGACTTCGCGCCGGCCGATATTTCGGAGATCAGCAATTCGCTGCCCTATCCACAACCGGGTTCAGCGGTCGGAAGAAAGCATGAGACACCTTAGGCGAACCTGGTAGAATCGCCCCCGCGCCGGTAAAAAGGCTTGCTTGCAGCGGCGCAAAATCCGTTGCTGCGGTCGGCAGTGGACGGTGATTCCGTCGCTTATGGACCAACTGGACAAATCAATGGTGTAGAGACCTTTGTACAGAACGAGTCGGCCGTGGGATCGGAAAGGCGATCGTCTTCCTTCCAGGCCGCTGTGCCCGCTCCGGAGTGTTCCCCAAGTCGAAGAAAATGACGCGGATTTCGGAACGCCTGCCATGTCCAACCTGGCGACATCCCTGTGGCAGCTCCGGCGTCTGCGAAGTCTCCTAGCCAAAGCGGCACGCGAAGGGCCGCTATGGTGCCCACAAATTACCACAGTAACTTGCTGGCCCTGACTGGCCTACCTACCATTAAACGCTATGAGTTACCAAGCGCTCTTATTCTGTCCGGATGAAAAAACGGCCCGCGTGGTCAGCCAGGTGTTGAGCGAACTCGAGTTCACCGTCGAGCCCTGCCACGAGCCCTTTGCCGCGGTGAAAAAACTGATGGTCCAGCACTTCGATGCGATTGTGGTGGATTGCGAGAACGAGCAGAACGCGGCCCTGCTCTTCAAGAGCGCACGCAACTCAGGTTCGAACCAGGCTTCACTGGCGGTTGCTGTAGTGGAAGGACAGATAGGCGTGGCCAAGGCGTTTCGCCTGGGCGCCAATCTGGTTCTGACCAAGCCCATTCATGTGGAGCAATCAAAGGGTACGCTGCGGGTTGCGCGCGGCCTGCTGCGCAAGGGACAGGCAGTCAAGCCAGCGGGAATTCCAGGCTCTGCAGAAGCGCCGGCCATGGCGAAACCATTTGCGCCCGCGCCCTTTCCGCCACCCCAGTCGATCACGCCGCCGCGCTCGGTCAGCGCTTCGGCTTTTGAGCTCGATGCGGAACCGGCGCCGCAGCCCGATCTCGTGGACGCCGCATTGCTGGAGTACATGCCAGACTCTGCGCTTTCGGGCACTGAGAATCTTCCGGGGAATGCGAGCGATTCCGATCCGTCCAAGCAGTATCCCTGGCAACCACGCAAGCCCATGGCTGAACCGATGGCGTCGGCCCTGCGCCGGGCCGCGGAAGCCGCGGGAAAATCCGAATTTGACGCTGCCGCTCCGGGTCATGGGGGTGCTCCGCAATCCAGGGCGGGCGCTGCCGCAGCCCCTGCCCGTGCCAAGGAAATTCCGTCGCCGGCAATCAAGAAACTGGGACTGGAGCCGGCTGCCAGCACGATAGCGGTACCCTCCACCGAAGAGATTAGAGAGATTAGGAGGATCGAGGATCCATCTGCGAGCGACGGCTGGAATTCGAGCTCCGCGCCGGCTACAGCCGAAGCGCCTAGCTTCGCTGCGCTGGAGGGGAACCAGGCTTCCGAAGCGGGCGGCAGCAAGAAGACGCTGCTGATCGTCGTGCTGCTGCTCGGACTCGCGGCCGCCGGTTATTTCGGCTGGACCAAAATGCAGTCCGCACAACCCCAACCCGCAGTTCCTGCGAGTTCGGGGACGGCTGCGCTGCCTGCGCAACCTGCGCCTTCAACTCCAGAAACCCAGCCCGCCGCAGGCGAGGTTGTGACCCAACCCGACCAGGATCTGAGCGGCACGACTGTGGTTCCCGCTCCATCCAAGCCTTCCGCTGCGGTAATCGCGCAGGGGCCCGGGACCAAGACTTCAGCTCCGGCCAAGGCGGCGCCAGCGGAAGATGAAATCACGGTGGTCGATGGGCCCGCGGCAGCCAAACCAGAGCCAGCGCCAGCGTTGGTGGTCCACAATGGATCCTCGACGCGGCCGAAGGCTGAGCCCGAGGTTCAGGAACCAGTGCAGGCGCCGGCGGCAACCAGCATCGCGACCGGCTCCAGCAGCGACGCGTTGTCCGGCCTGGTAAACACAACTGCGATCAATGCCCAGAAACCCCAGGAGACGTTAAGAATTTCGCAGGGTGTTTCGGAAGGACTGATCCTCAAGAGGGTGCAGCCGATCTATCCTGCACAATCCCGGCAGATGCGTGTGGAAGGGAAGGTCGAACTGCAGGCAAACATCTCCAGGTCGGGGGCAATCACCGGCGTCAAGCAGATGAATGGTGATCCGGTTTTAGGACGCGCCGCCATCGACGCTGTACGGCAGTGGAAATACAAGCCCTACTTTCTGAATGGTGAGCCCATCGAGATTCAAACCCAGATCACGGTGATCTTCAAACTTCCGTAAAGATCGCTCAAGACGGAAAAGTTCTGACGGCGCAAGAGGTCCACTGCTTGCGCCGTTTCTTTTTGCGGACAGAACTCGCCTCATCTTTCCGACCCATCCTAACCCCCGAGTTATAATCAGAAGATGCCTACTCGCCAGCACTCGCTTCTGTGACGGCGCAGAACCGATTTTATGGACTTTAAACTAGTCAGTGACTACACACCGCGGGGGGATCAGGCCGCTGCCCTTGAGGCCCTGGTGAGGGGTGTTTTCGATCGCGAGCAGCATCAGGTCCTGCTGGGCGTGACCGGGTCGGGCAAGACCTACACCATGGCCAAGGTGATCGAGCAGGCCAACCGGCCCTCGATTGTGATGGCCCACAACAAGACCCTGGCAGCGCAGCTCTACCACGAATTTAAAAGCTTCTTCCCCCACAACGCAGTCGAATATTTCGTCTCTTATTACGACTACTACCAGCCGGAAGCTTACGTCCCCGCCGCCGATCTCTACATCGAGAAAGAGGCCACGATCAATGATGAACTGGACAAGCTCCGGCTCTCCGCCACCCGCTCGTTGTTTGAGCGGCGGGACTGTCTGATTGTGGCTTCGGTGAGTTGCATCTATGGCCTGGGCTCGCCTGAGGCGTACTACGGCATGCTGCTCTTCCTGGAGAAGGGCCAGAAGATTAAGCGCGAGGACATTACTCGCAAGCTGGTCGAAATTCTCTATGAGCGCACCGATGGCGATTTTCGGCGTGGCACCTTTCGCGTGCGGGGCGATGTCATCGAAATTTTGCCTACCTATGACGACATGGCCTACCGCATCGAATTGTGGGGCGATGAAGTGGAATCGCTTTCGCAGATTGATCCCCTGTTCGGGACGGTGAAGCAAAAGTATGTGCGCTTGCCGATCTATCCCAAGACGCACTACGTGATGAAGCCGGAGACCCGGTCGAAAGCCGTGCAGTCGATCCGGGAAGAGCTGGCGTGGTGGGAAGCGGAACAGGAGAAACAGGGCCACCTGGTGGAGGCGCAGCGCGTTCACCAACGCACCATGTATGACCTGGAGATGATCAAGGCTATGGGCTATTGCCATGGCATCGAGAACTATTCTCGCCATTTCACCGGACGGCTGCCCGGTGAGCCGCCGCCAACACTGCTGGATTACTTTCCCCGTGACTACCTGATGTTCATCGACGAATCGCACCAGACCGTGCCGCAGTTGCATGGCATGTATCACGGCGACCGTTCGCGCAAGGAAACGCTGGTGGAGTACGGCTTCCGTTTGCCGTCGGCGCTTGATAACCGTCCCCTGACTTTCGAAGAATTCGAACATCGCATGAACCAGATCATCTACGTTTCCGCCACGCCCGGCCCCTACGAGCTGACCAAATCAGCGGGCGTTGTAGTGGAACAGATTATTCGTCCCACTGGACTGGTCGATCCGCCAGTTGAAATGCGCCCGGTGAAAGGACAGATCGACGATTTGCTGCACGAGATTCGGCAACGCGTGGCCCGGGGCGAGCGAGTTCTGGTGACCACCCTCACCAAGCGCATGGCGGAAGACCTAGCCGAGTATTACAGCGAGGTAGGCGTAAAGTGCCGCTACATGCACTCCGAAATCGAGACTCTCGAGCGGGTGAAAATCCTGCGCGATTTGCGCAAAGGCGAGTTCGACGTCCTGATCGGCATCAACCTGTTGCGCGAAGGACTCGATCTGCCCGAGGTGTCACTGGTGGCGATTCTTGATGCCGATAAAGAAGGCTTCCTACGCTCCGCCGGATCGCTCATCCAGACCATCGGCCGCTGCGCCCGCAACCTGAACGGCCGGGCCATTCTCTACGCCGACCGCATGACCGACTCGATGAAGAAAGCTTTCAGCGAAACCGACCGCCGGCGCGCCATCCAGGTGGCCTACAACGAGGCCAACGGGATCACGCCGGAGTCCATCATTCGTCCCCTCGAAATGTCCCTGGCCAGAATCATCGAGGCTGACTATACCGATCTGACCGACGTCGAAGTAGAAGGCGTGCCCGACTTCAAGTCCCAGGAAGAGCTGGACGCTTACGTCAAGAAGCTGGAAAGCGACATGCGCGAGGCAGCCAAGCGCTTTGAATTTGAGAGAGCGGCCAAGCTTCGGGACACGATCAAGGATCTGCGGACGAAGGAATTTCTGTTCGCGTAGAGTGGATTCACGCGTCGACAAAATGAGGAAAATGCTGCTTTAGCCACTCGACCGTGGAGCGCCATTTTGGAGTCGTTGGCTTGCATACAGTGTTTTGATTCCCGAAGAGGCCGATTTCGATCGGCGGCATTCTGCTGGCGAACCAGTCCCTGCTTATCCCGAGATGACAGACGCTCGCTGGCGTCCGTTTCGGCTTCGGCACTCACATACAAAGAATTACGTAACGGGGCGAGGGACCGGACTATTGGTAGCCGTGTCGCGGGAAACCATCAACTTCGAAACATTAACGTCGATAAAACACACTGATTTCGTGTTACACTGAATTAGTGCATTCCAAAAATCGCTTGCGAAACGTAACAGTGACCTTGGAAGAGGACGTCGCTCAGTGGGCCCGTATTGAGGCGGCACGCCGGGATACCAGCGTTTCGCGGCTACTGGGAGAGTTGTTGAAAGAGCGTATGTCAACCCACCGCGGCTCGGCGGCCGATGCCGCGGATCGACTGGTGAATTTCGGAAAGCGCCACAAACTGTCCTTGCGTGGACTCAAAATCAAAGACCTGATCAATGAAGGACGCCGGTGAGCCGGTTCGTCCTCGACGCCTCAGTCGTCTTGAGCTGGTGCTTCCCCGATGAAAATTCCTCGCTCGCCCGGCATGTCGCCTATCGATTCAAACAGGGCGACGTCGCGCTGGCAGCCTCGTTCTGGCCGCATGAGGTACTGAACGCCTTACTCGCCGGTGAAAAGCGCAAACGCATCTCCGGGGAAATGATTCAAAGCTTCCTCGATGACTTGGCATTGCTCCCAGTAACCCTCGGACCATGCCCTGCTGGAATTGTTTTTGACAGGGTCCAGGCCCTGAGCCGTCGGCATGGATTAACCCCCTACGACGCCGCGTACCTCAATCTAGCCATCGAAAATGGATTGGCTCTTGCCACCTTGGATGAGGCCCTGGTCCGCGCATGCCAGAATGAGGGCGTCGGGTTAGTGCAGTCGTGATAAATCTAGGCTTCGACAGGTTTTCCGGGAACGATGATGCGATGGGGATGGAGCGTGAGCATCAATCTCGCAGCAGCATGCGCCGGCTATCGCCCCGATCTTGCTGCCAAGGCAGCGGCCTTCTGATAGACAGTGTAGCCATCCCGGGTCAGAGGCTGAAATTTCATCTCTGAGGCCAATAGCTTTTCCTTCTGCCCCAGAAACAAATATCCGCCAGGCTCCAAATACAAATGCAGACGCTGCACCAGAGTCGTCCGCTGAGCTGTAGAGAACCGAGGCAGCACATCCATGCAGAATATGCAATCAAACTGTCCCAGGAAGGATGGCTTGGCCAGGTTCATGGGTGAAAACCTGACCAGATTGCGCAAGCGGGGCTTGACCAGCAAGTGCTCACCCACCTTCGCAAAGTAGGGTTGTACCAGGTGAGCGGGAATGTGTTCCAGGGCGGATTGGGGATAGAGGCCGCGCTCTGCGATTTCGAGCGCCCGCCGCCGGATGTCGCTGGCGACGATATTCACATTCCAGCCACCACCGCTGCAGTTCACCACCTCGCACACCGACATGCCGATGCTGTAGGGTTCCTCGCCGGTGGAGCAACCAGCACTCAGGATGCGAAAGCTGCGGGGGTGTTCCGGCTTGCGCTTTTCCAGTTCCGGCAGGACCTGGCTGGCCAGCGACTGCAAGGCCAAGGGATGGCGAAAAAAGCGGGTCTCGCCGTCCAGCAGGTGCTCTGCGAGATGCTCGCACTCTACATCGGAGGATCGCAGGCGTTCCAGCAGCAGGCCAGCTGAAGCGACAGGTTGCGAGCCCAGTTCTTCCGACAAGGCCTGAGTCAGTTCTTCTGTCGTGGTATCGAGCAGGACGCCGATTTGACGCTCCAGGATCAGGCGCAGTTCGGAGAGTTCCTGCTCGCCAACGTCCACGTTTGCCTGAAGCTTGTGCATCACAATACTCCGCCGCTCGAACCGGAGAGATCGAAATGCGTGCCGGGGCTGGCACCATTCAGGGGAGGTCGATTGTTCTAATGCTCAGGAACTCGCGGCGGCTGTCCGAACCCTGGTCCTGGCCTCGTTTTCGGCCTGCTGCTCTACCGCGTTCAGTTCCTTCTCGATGGAAGAGAAGCGCTGCAGGATCTCGTGCATGCGCACCGCCATGTTACGAATGGTTTCGATCTGTGAACGCGATACCGCGGAGAGCTTCAGCGGCTCCAGCAACAGCAACTCGGAATTTCCCATCACCGAAGTGAGGGCATTGTTCAGGGTATGCCGCACATCCAGCATGTAGCGGCCCAGCGCCGCTTGCCGCTCCAGGGCCTTGCCCGCCTCCTCGGCGCGGTCTGCACGCGCCCTGGTCTGGCCGTGCCGCAAGACTTCCATGGAGACCAGCATCAGCGCATCCAGCCAGCCTTCGTGCTGCTGCAAAACACTGACACCCGGCTGCATCTGGCCGGCCTTATGAGGGGATTGCTGGCTTACAAACAGGACTGGGTTGCCGGCTGGTCCAAGTGACTGGAAGACAGCGGAAAGAACTTCGGGGCGCACCGCGCCCACAATAGCCATATCGAAACCTTCGCCGTCGAGATCGCGGCAGATGTCGCCACTCATCAAGGTGAATGCCGGTGCGTTCCGTTCGCCTTGCCAACGGTCCATCACGACGCGCGAAAACTCGGCGTCATCTGAAATTATGAGTACCGTGGGCTGGTCCAAGTTCTGCTCTCCGTTCCCTGATCCTGATGGATGACCCTGCGAAGCGATGACCCTGCGCGGCAATGACCCGCGCCTGAAAAATCGTTCCCTAACCTTTGTCGTCGTCCCCCGATTCATGTGGAGGAGCAGACGAATCCTGTTCCCACTCCGGAGCGGCGGTAACATCGAACTCCGGAACTTCTGAGCTGGAAGGAGCAAACTGGGCAGTCGCGACTGCTGCCTTGGCACGACCGGACGCCGGTTCAGACGGCAGCTTCACCGGCTTCCTAGTGGTGCGGGACAAAGCCGCATCCACCACATTGCGCAGATCTACGAGCATGCGCAACGGGCTGCCGGAGGAGTACTCAGCGTGGAACATTACCTTCCAGGACTGGCAGATCATGCGCAACCGGGAGACGGGTTCGTCAGCTGAGAATTGGGCGGACCGGCAATCCAGAGTATCAACGCCACGCGCTTCCAGTTCGCGCAGCCCATCCAGAATGGTGTTCAGGTCCTGATGCATCAGACGGAAGAAGACGCGCCGCATCAGGAAGCTGAAGCGGGTGAAGGTTACCATTGCGATAGGTTCGAAGTAGTCTTCTCCCGCAGAAATCTTGAGCTTTCTACCTTTTTCCAGAATGCCGCTGGTCAGCAGTTCGTTCAGGCTGCGACATCCGTTGGCTGACTGAATGAAATCTTCGATCGGTTCGAGCCATGAAGGCTGGGTCAGATCAACGTCTCCCAGGACCGGTTCCAGGGTCTGGGCCACATAGCCAAGATCCACGTCGGTGTCTTCCAGGCGGGAAGGGGCACAATGAGAAAAGAACTGGACCAGCAGGAAATCGATTTTGTCGCGGTCCGAGTCCACCCGGGTTATCCGGTTGAGATGGTGCTGCAGCAGGGTTTGCAGACCTTCTTCACTGGTCAGGCTCGTGGTCTGAAGGAACTGGCGTAACTGATGGACCTGGATCTTCTGGTCCATGTCAAGAAACCACTGGCGGGCTTGTTCCACGGACTCCTGCGGCGGATCTTGCATGCCGGATTCCAGATCGGGGCAAGAGGGCAGTTCAATGACAAACTCTCGCCCCAAAGCGCTGTACAGAGGATGGAGCAGGCGCGCCTCGCGCCACTCCGCGGCCAGGTCCTGTGTTTTCGGTTTCAGAGTCATGGTTTCACGATCCAGTTGGAAACTTCCTGGGTAAAGCGGGCGGCCACTGCGGTGCGTCCGCTGGTATATTGCAGCGCGACCACGGAGGCTTCGGCGTCCAGCGTGCCATCGGAATTCTGTACCTTCAGCCGGTCGGCAAATTCCAGCGGCAGAGTCGAAGAGAACAACACCTCGCGGGGCGTACCGAATTCGATCACGGTGCTTTCGGTACAGTCATTTCCGTCCCCGGCCACCCGAGTCAGACGCACGGGAATGCGCACCGGACTGGCCTCTGGAAAGAACCTCGCCAGCTTGGCGGTGCAGCTCTCCTGCCGGACACGTGCTCGGCCCGTGGCCTGTGTGGACACTGCTCTACCTCGATTTTCCAGGGTCGACGCGGCCTGGGTCCCCGGGCCTGCCGGTTAGCATGGCAAGGGCACCCGGACCGCATCGGCGAGTGAGAGTGCACTCTCGCAACCAAAGTCATCGTCCGGGAAGATTTTCCGTAAGATATTGATTAATAGGTATCTATGTTGGAAAGCGTTGGAGGCCAGCGGAGGACGTCATCAGGCCTTTGTCTCAGAATGAAACGTTGTCTCAGCGGGTGTTGTGTGGGGCGGACACTCCTGTCCGCCGCCGTTGACTTTGCTTTGTTCGGGACATTAAAGCCTAAAAACCAAAGTCAAAGGCGGCGGAACCGGAGTGTCCGCCCCACACAAACATTACTGCAGAGCCTGGATCGGGGCCGATACTTCCCGGCCCCCGATGTTGTAGCGCTTTAGCTTGCGATAGAGCGTGGCCCGGCTGATGCCCAGCATCTTGCCGGCGAGCGCCTTGTCGCCTTTCACCTGTTCGAAGACCCGCTCGATGGTGGCGCGTTCAATGTCTTCAAGATCGGTTGTCGTCAAACCGGATGACAGAGAGTCGCTGCCTTGGTCTCCAGGAACGGCCGAGGTGATGGAGGGTGGCAGATCGTTGAAATCGATGGTCCGCCGGTCGCCCAGGGCGACGGCGCGCTCGATGCAATTCTCCAGCTCGCGCACATTCCCCGGCCAGTCATATTGCAGTAATGATTTCATGGCTGCGGTGGTGATTTGAATCGCTCCGCCGCGAGCATAGCGCTCCAGGAACCAGTGCGCCAGCATGGGAACGTCGGAGCGGCGTTCCCGCAGCGAGGGCAAGTGCACGGTGACCACATTCAGGCGGAAGTAAAGGTCCTTACGGAATGTGCCGTTGCGATATTCCGCTTCAAGATCGCGATTGGTGGCGGCAATTACGCGCACGTCCACCTTGATCTTCTGATTGCTGCCTACCGGACGAACTTCCTTTTCCTGCAGGACGCGCAGCAGTTTGGCCTGCATTTCCTGGGGCAGTTCGCCGATTTCGTCCAGAAAGATGGTGCCTCCGTTGGCCGATTGGAATAAGCCTGTCCGCGCTCTTACCGCGCCCGTAAATGCGCCTTTCTCGTAGCCAAACAGTTCGCTCTCGATCAAGGTCGGGACCAGCGCTCCGCAATCCACGGCGACGAAGGGTCGTTTGGCGAACGAGCCGCGGAAGTGGATGGCCCGCGCCACCAGCTCTTTGCCGGTCCCGCTTTCCCCGGTGATCAGGACCGGCGTATGCGTGTCCTTCAAGCGTGAGATCATGCGCAGCACATCCTGGATTTTCGCGGACGCGCCCACGATGCCATGCAGCTCCGTCTCCGTATCCACGCGCTCGCGCAGGAACTCGTTCTCCTCCACCAGGCGGACCTTCTCCGCCATGCGACGCAGGAAGAGCCGCAATTCCTCCAGCGGAGAGAAGGGTTTACTGATGTAGTCATAGGCGCCGAGCTTCATGGCCTGGACCGCGGTCTCGACTGATCCGTGGCCGGTCATGACCGCGACCTCGGTGCGGGGCAGCATCTTCTTTACCTTTTCAAGAAATGTCAGGCCGGACATGTTCGGCATCACCATGTCGGTAAGGATGACGTGGGCGGGCTGTTCTTCGAGCAGGGCCAGGGCCGACTCGCCGCCGTCGGCTTCCATGCACGTAAACCCGAGGGCCTCGCCCACGGTCATGCAGAGCTGGCGGATGCTCTCCTCGTCATCGACAATCAGTAGGCGGATTCGTAAGTCGTCATTCACAGTGCCTTCCCCATGGTTTTTTCGACCACTGAAATAAACTGCTGCACCCGGAATGGTTTTTCGACGCAGGGAGCGCCGGTTTCGCGCAGCGTGGCCACGGTTTCTTCATTGGCAATATCGCCGGTGATGAAGACGATCCGGGCCGCCAGTTCGGGACGATATTGCGCTACCCAGGCGTGGACGTCGGCCCCGTTCACGCCTCCCGGCGTGCGCATGTCGGAAACGACACCCAGAAATTCTCCCGATTCCAGCAGCCGTAAACCATCGGCGCCGGACTCGCTGCAAACCACGGAGTAGCCATTGCGCTCCAGCGTGGCTCGGACGTAAGCCATGACGGCGGGCTCATCCTCGATGAGCAACACCGGTAAAGTTGCGGGTTTGGTGACAGGTTGTGTGGTCATCGTTGTTTGACTCCGGCAGCGGCCCCGAAGGAGGCCGTCTCTGGCGTTGCGGGAAGGCGTACTACGAAGGTTGCGCCCGGCCCGCCGGTGTTGTTTTGGCAAAGAATCTCGCCGCCGTGCTCGTGCACAATGCCGTAGCAGATGCTCAAGCCCAGGCCGGTCCCCTTGCCCACCTCTTTGGTGGTGAAGAAGGGATCGAAAATGCGGTCCGGGTGCGAGATTCCAGGCCCGTTGTCGCGAAAAGAAATTTCAACTGAGTTGCCCATGCGCTTGGTAGCAATCTCAATCCGCGCCGGACGGCCGGCTTCGCCTACAGCGTCGTAGGCGTTGTTCAGGATATTCAGGAATACCTGCTGCAGCTGGTGTGAGTCTCCAATTACGCTGGGTAGTCCCTGGTCCAGGTGCTCGATCACTTCTATTCCGTGACTTTGGAAATCGTACGAGCGCAGTTGTACTGTCCGGCGCAGAATGGGATTGAGTTGCAACGCCTTTCTTTGCGGCGGCATCTGGCGGGCAAAGCTGAGCAGATTCTGGACGATCTGCTTGGTGCGCTGTGCCTCCTGCAGGATCACGCGCATGTCCTTGCGGGCGCTTTCCGGCAGTTCAGGATTTTCCATCAGCAGGTCAGCAAAGCCAAGAATGGCGGTAAGCGGATTGTTGACTTCGTGAGCGACGCCGGAAACCAACTGGCCGACGGCCGCCATCTTTTCAGCGTGCATGAGTTTCGATTGCAGGCTGGCGGCGTCCGTCACGTCCGTCATCACTACCACCAGGCTGATGACGTGCGATTGCTCGTCCCGCATGGGGCTCAGATTGACTGAAAAATGGCCAATTCTTCCGTCCCCACGAAGAATCTGCAATTCAAGATTGTCCACCTGGCGGCCTGCGAGCGTAGCGCTCAAAGCCTCGGTCAGAATGGTGCGCCGGGGCGGCGCCACCAGGTTTTCGAGGGGTAGTCCCAGCAACTGCTTCTGTTCGTAGCCCATGTCCTGCCAGCGCCGGTTGGCATAGCTGATCAAGCCCGCGGTGTCCGCCACCAGAATCAGACTCTGGGTGTTGTTCAGTATCTTTCCGGAGAAGTCCCGCTCCCGCTGCAACTCCGCCTGAAAGGTTTTCAGCCCGCTGATATCGAGCATCAGGCCGCGGATCTGCGTCACCCGTCCCTGATTGTCCCGCACCGCAAAGGCATTGATGAGGACGTAAACCGCGGACCCGTCGCGGCGGCGCATGG
>JAIQFF010000070.1 GCA_020073395.1 Terriglobia bacterium | reverse complement strand
ATCATCTTCTTCGCCTACTTCTATGTCTCGATTGTCTTCAACCCCAACGAGGTTGCCGACAACATGCGGAAGTATGGCGGGTTTATTCCCGGCATTCGTCCCGGCAAGCGCACCGCCGACCACATCAACGAGATCCTGACCCGCATCACCCTGGTGGGAGCCCTCTACCTGATCATCATCTCCTTCATCCCGGAATGGATGATTACCGGTATTCACCTGAACCATCTCTATGGGCCGATTGGAGCGTTTTTCGAGCGCCTGCCGACCTGGGTGACGAACGGGCTCAATGTGAACTTTTATTTTGGCGGCACTTCGCTGCTGATCGTGGTCGGCGTGGCCATGGACACGGTGACCCAGATCGAGGCGCAGTTGGTGATGCGCCACTACGATGGTTTCACGCCCCGCAGTGGGCGTATCCGCGGCCGCCGGACATGGTCTTGAGCATCTGGTCGTAAGTGCAGACGCGACGTCCAGGCTCGTTGCTCTGGTAACGTGGGTCGGGTTTCAGGCAACAGCTTTTGAGGTGGACCGGGATTGTGCGGTCGTTTTAGATGGAATTGCAATCGGGAGGCGAGAGGAGCGGTTCGATGGCGGAGGCAACCTCGCGCGGCATCGGACCTGTCATCCTGCTTGGCTCTCCGGGCGCGGGCAAGGGCACGCAAGCCAAGCTGATTGTGGAGCGTTATCGCATTCCGCAGATTTCCACGGGAGACCTGCTCCGGGAAAATGTGCAGCGGGGCACGCCGCTGGGGCTGCTGGCCAAGGACGTGATGGCACGGGGTGAACTCGTGCCCGACGATTTGATGTATGACATGGTGGCGCAACGCCTAAGGCAGGTGGACTGCGAGCGTGGCTTTATTCTGGATGGTTTTCCGCGCAATCCGGCCCAGGCCGGATGGCTGGATGCGTTTCTGGAGCATGAGTTCTTTGGAAATGCGCAGCGCGACAGGTGCCTGCCCATTGTGATCCGAATTGACGTGGACTATAATAAGTTGCTGCGCCGGATTACTGGACGCCGTTCTTGTCCTGTCTGTGGACGGATCTATAACGTTTACTCCCAGCCACCCCATGTCGCTGATCGATGCGATGTTGATGGTTCTACGCTGGTGACCCGCGAAGACGATCGTGAAGAAGTCATCCGGGAACGACTGGCGGCCTATGAACAGCAGACCAAGCCCGTAGCCGAGTACTACGCGCGCAAAGGGCGGCTGGTCTCCGTCGATGGCGACTTGCCGGTCAATGAGGTCACCGAGCAGATTTTCAGAGTGATCGAGGGCCAGCACGCGGGAGCGACCGGCAACAACTGAGCCGTTGAACATTTGAACATGGCGATTGTCTGCAAATCGGCGGCGGAGATTGAAAAGATGCGGCGCAGCGGCGGCATCGTACGCCAGGTGTTGGACCATGTGCGCGGGCTGGTGGTGCCGGGTGCGACCACGATGGATCTGGAACGCGCAGCCGAACAGAAGATCAAGGACCTGGGCGTGAAACCCGCTTTCAAGGGATACTACGACTATCCCTGCGTGCTTTGCACCTCGATCAATGAAGAGATTGTTCACGGCATCCCTTCCGAGAAAAGGGTGTTGAAAGCCGGCGACATAGTTTCGATCGATTGTGGCGTGGTGCTGGAGGGTTACTACGGCGATGCCGCCATCACAGTTCCGGTGGACGGTTCGCTCACGCCGGAATTGACCAAGTTGCTGGAAGTGACCGAAGCCTCGTTGTACCGGGGCATCGAGGCGGCCCGGATCGGCAACGCGGTGGGAGACGTCGGCGCGTCGGTGCAGGAATTTGTCGAAGCCAACGGCTTCAGCGTGGTCCGGGAGTTTGTCGGGCACGGCATTGGAACCCGCCTGCATGAGGAGCCGCAAGTGCCGAACTATGGCACCCGCGGACACGGGGCGCGCTTGCGCGAAGGTATGGTGCTGGCCATTGAGCCCATGGTGAATTCCGGCAGTCCGGGGACCCGGGTGCTCGAGGACAAGTGGACCGCCGTGACTGCCGACGGCAGCTACAGCGCCCACTTCGAACATTGTGTCGCGGTCACCAAAGATGGCCCGATGATTTTGACGCAGTAAAGCAGCTTCTAGCTGCTGGCTTCTAGCTACTAGCCTGAAGCCGAATGCCGTGGGATTGGCCAGAAGCTAGAAGCGATTTCCAAGGAGTCGATGAGCAAAGAGGACGCGATTGAAGTGATGGCGACGGTCGTAGAACCGCTACCCAATGCCATGTTCAAGGTTGAACTGGAAAACAAGCACCAAGTGCTGGCGCACGTCTCGGGAAAGATGCGCAAGAACTTCATTCGAATTCTGCCCGGCGACAAGGTCGCAGTCGAGCTTTCGCCCTACGACCTGAACCGCGGCCGCATCGTGTATCGCTATAAATGAAGCGCCTCACCTGGCTGTCGATTTTGCTGATGGCTGAGGGCTGACGGCTGAAGGCTGGTTTATGAAAGTAAGAGCGTCGGTAAAGAAAATTTGCGATAAGTGCAAGGTCATCCACCGCAAGGGTGTGGTGCGGGTGATCTGCGTCATCTCCAAGCACAAGCAACGCCAGGGATAAAGGACTAGAGGAGCACTATGGCACGCATTGCAGGCGTCGATCTTCCGCGCAACAAGCGGGCGAATATCGCGCTGACTTACATCTACGGCATCGGCAATCCGCGCGCGGCCCGAATTCTGGACGCGGCCAAAGTGGACCCCATGAAAAAGGTCCAGGACCTGGGCGAGGACGAAGTCAATCGCATCCGCCAGGTGATCGAAGCGGAAGGCATGGTGGAAGGCGACTTGCGCAAGGAAGTTTCGATGAACATCAAGCGGCTCATCGAAATCGGTTCCTACCGCGGCTACCGTCATCGCCGGAACCTGCCGGTCCGCGGTCAACGGACCCACACCAACGCGCGAACCCGGAAAGGTCCGCGCAAGGGAACAGTGGCAGCCAAGAAGAAATCGGCGGCCAAGACTTAGAAAATCAGCTGCTAGCTTCTAGCTCCTGGCTAGAAGCTAAAAGCTAGGAGCTAGAAGCGAACATGGCAAAACCAGTAGCACCAGCAGCAGCAGCGGGGACCGGAGCAGCGGCACCGGATAAAAAGGGCAAGAAGAAAACCTTTAAGAAGAAAGAGCGGAAGCATGTGCCGCACGGCATTGCCCACATCCAGGCCTCTTTCAATAACACCATTGTGACCATCGCTGACCAGGCGGGAAATGTTCTGGCCTGGAAGAGTTCGGGGTCGTTGGGTTTTCGCGGATCGCGAAAAGGAACGCCCTTTGCCGCCCAGCAGGCGGCTCAGAACGCCGCCAGCATGGCGCGCGATCATGGCGTGCGCAGCGTTGAAGTGCGGGTGAGCGGCCCTGGTTCAGGACGCGAATCCGCCATCCGCGCTCTGGCAGCGGCAGGCATAGAAGTTCGCAACATAAAAGATGCAACGCCCATTCCGCACAACGGTTGCCGTCCGCCGAAGCGGAGAAGGGTCTAGCAGTTTCCAGTTTCTGGTTTCCTGTTTCAAAGGCAAACTGGAAACCGGCAACTGGGAAGCAAGAACTGCATTTTGTTTTTAAGAAGCAGTTTCCAGTTTCGGGTTCCCAGTTCTCAGTGGTTGGAAACAAGAAACCGGAAACAAGAAACCTGATTTTCGTCCGGGACGAAGGGTGAAGCCAAACCTGTAAACCGGACATCTAATAAGGAGAAACAACTTGGCCCGTTACACTGATCCCGTCTGCCGTCTCTGCCGCCGCGAGGGTATGAAGCTTTTCCTCAAAGGCA
Source organism: Terriglobia bacterium (assembly GCA_020073395.1). GTDB lineage: Bacteria > Acidobacteriota > Terriglobia > Terriglobales > Acidobacteriaceae > JAIQFF01. Next base: position 19,966 of record JAIQFF010000070.1, on the reverse strand, counting down.
CAAAGTGTTTCAGCGATAAATGTCCCATCGAGAAGCGTAATTTTGCTCCTGGACAGCATGGCAAGGACCGCAAAGCCAAAATCGTCGGCTACGGCCTGCAGTTGCGCGAAAAGCAGAAAGCCAAGCGCATTTACTTCACCCAGGAAGGCCAGTTTCGCAACTATTTCGAGAAAGCGGCTCGCACCCGGGGTGTTACCGGCGAAATGCTGCTGCAACAACTGGAACGCCGTCTGGACAACGTGGTCTACCGCCTCGGTCTTGGCATGTCCCGTCGCCAGGCACGACAGTTGGTGCGTCACGGCCACATCCAGGTGAACGGACGCAAGGTCAACATTCCCTCGTACCAGGTGAGTGTGGGCGAGGAGATTGCGATCCGCGAAGGCAGCAAGAAGCTGCCCATCCTGGAGCCAGCCAAGGAATTCGCCAGCCACCAGAATGCACCCAACTGGCTGGAGATTGATCGCGACAACTATAAAGGCAAGGTTCTGGCTTTGCCCAAGCGCGAAGACATCAACCTGCCGGTGAACGAGCAGTTGATTGTGGAGTTGTACAGTAAATAAGTCGTCAGTCGTCGGTCTTCAGTCGTCAGCAAATCATCTGGCTGACGACCGATGACTGACGACCGACGACTGGTCCAACAATTCGAGCCAGATCAGCCTGTCTCTGACGCTTGACCTGAATGAAACGCGGACCAGTTCAGGGATGTCAGGACTGAGCCAAACGGCCGAAGGAGAACAACGTAATGCTTTGGAAGGGATTTCAAAAACCCAAACGTCTCGCCGTCGACACATCAACCTTAACCGACAAGTACGGTATCTTCTGGGCCCAGCCGTTTGAACGCGGCTTCGGCACCACCATCGGCAACGCGCTGCGGCGCGTCATGCTCTCTTCGATCGAAGGGGCTGCGGTGACCGCGGTCAAGATCGAGAGCGTCCTGCACGAATTCCAGTCGATTCCCGGTGTGGTCGAGGACGCCACTGACATCATCCTCAACCTGAAGCAGATTCCATTCAAGCTGGCAGGCGACGCTCCCAAGGCGATTTACCTGCGCAGCGACCAGCCTGGAGTGGTCACTTCCGGCATGATCGAGGCTGACGCCGATGTCGAAGTGCTCGACAAGGACGTTTACATCGCGACCGTCAGCGAAGGTGGCAAGCTTGATATGGAAATGCGTCTCAAGCGCGGACGCGGCTACGTTTCGGCGGACAAGAACTTCGACGAAGATCTCGGCATCGGCTTCATTCCCATCGACTCCGTCCACTCCCCGGTGCGCAAGTGCAACTACACCGTGGAAGCCGCGCGTCTGGGACAGATCACCGATTACGACAAGCTAACTCTCGAAGTGTGGACCAACGGCTCCATCACCCCGGCTGATTCCATCGGCCTGGCGGCGAAGCTGCTGAAGGACCATATGAACATCTTCATCAACTTCGAGGAGGACATCGAGACTTCCACTTCCACCGACGACCGCAAACCGGAAATCAAGAACGAAAACCTGAACCGTTCGGTCGAAGAGTTGGAGCTTTCGGTGCGCAGCTACAACTGCCTGAAGAACGCCAACATCCAGACCATCGGAGAACTGGTGCAGAAGACCGAGGCCGAAATGCTGAAGACCAAAAACTTCGGCCGCAAGTCGCTGAACGAGATCAAGGAAATTCTGTCATCGATGGGCTTGAGCCTGGGCATGAAGATCGACGAGCACGGCAATGCTGTGCCCGGTCCGACTTCGAACCAGGTGCTGCCGGCATCGGCGTACGGTCCGGATAACGATCTATAAAACAGTTTCGGGTGGCGCAAATGCGCCACCTGTTTCTGGTTTCTGATTTCCAGTTTTCCCAAACAGAATTTGTTTTCGTGGGCGACCTGGAGCAAGAAACTAGAAACTAGAAACTGGAAACTTTGAAACTGAAGGATCCAAGATGCGTCACAAAGTAGCAGGATGGAAACTGGGACGGAACACCAGCCATCGCCGCTCGTTGCTGCGGAATCTGGTGACTTCGCTCATCATCGAAGAACGTATTGAAACCACCGTGCCCAAGGCCAAAGCCCTGCGTCCGCTGGTCGAGAAGATGATCACGCTGGGCAAGCGTGGTGATCTGGCGGCGCGCCGCCAGGCCCTGGCTTACCTGATGACCAGCGCCGCGGTGGACAAGCTTTTCGATACTATCGCTCCCCGTTTCGGAGACCGCGCAGGAGGATACCTGCGGATTGTTCGCGCCGGCTGGCGAAAAGGCGATGGAGCCGACACGGCGTTCGTCGAACTTCTGGGCAGCGAGAAACTGCAGGAAGAAAAACGCGAGAAGCGCGCGGCGGTCCGTTCCAAGCGTGCCGAAGAGGCAAAGAAAGCGATGGAAGAAGCCGAGGCGCAGCAGGGAGTGGAGCATCCCGCCGATCACGCCGAAGGCGAAGACAAGGTAAAGGACAAAAAAGAGTAAAGGCTTAAAGCTCGTGGGGCGGGCCAACAGCCTGCCCCACTTTCTATCTCCCCGCCCCAGTCGTACATGTCCCCTGGAGTCTATCCGCCGTAATCTTGCTCTCACCCGACCTCACGTTAGACTGATGTGAGGGCCATGGAGTTTTCACGCAACCAAATCGGCATTGCGGCAGGAGCCGGCGCTCTTCTGCTGATCATTTTCTTCGGTTACCTCATTCATCTGAATGGTGAAGGACCGGTGCTGGGCCGCTCGGAAGAGCGCGATCCCCTCTCCGGGATACCGAACTCTATTTCGCTGAACCCGCTGCGCGACCGTAGTTCAGAGCGGGAGGCGGCCCAGTTCATCCGCAGCATGCGTGACGGGAACTGCAAGCAAGAACTGGCGGACTGGTTTAAGGACTATCGCAAGAAGTACGCGGCCTTCATTTGCGACTCCGAGGCGCAGCATCCGTTGGTCTCATGGGAGGTTGCGGACTGGGAAGATGCTCCACCGTTGCGCATCCTTCACTACCGCGGCAAGCGCCGCAACGCCCCCGGCCAGAAGGGTACATACAAGGAACTGTTCTCGGTAACGCTGGAGAACAAAGGTGGCGCATGGGTCGTAACCAAGTACGATTCCATGTATTAGAGCGGTCGTTGGTCTTTGGTCGTTGGCTTGCACAATCCGATTCAAGCCGTGGCTGTTCAACGCCCTTTGCGTCCTTTGCGATAAGAGGTTTGACCTTGCCTCAATCATTCAAAGATCATAAACCGCAAAGTTCACAAAGAAAGGCCGCAAAGAGTGCTGAACCAAATCGTTCAGGAGATCTTGAGCTGAGGCCCAGTCTTTAAACCTCGCCTCCGCAGAATGAGAAAAATCACCACCTGCGCGATCAGTGCCGCCGTGCTGTCCAGCATGACGTCGTGGAGATTCCCGGTGCGGCTGGGCAAGTAGCTTTGGTGCCACTCATCCAGGCAGGAGACCAGCGCCGCCATGAAGAACGAAATCCTTGCCCAGTGAATCGCCCAGTTCCTGCCGGGGATGGGGAAGGTGTCCCGCCAGGCGCGGAACAGGAGCCAGCTCAGAGTGAAATAGCCTACAAAGTGGCCGGTCTTCCGGATGAGGAAGTGCCAGACGGGGAAATGCGCAGGATTCAACCCAAAAAGCAAGTGCAGCAGCGGGTAAAGAATTCGACTTGTGTTCTCGGCGGAAGCAAGATTGCTGGACTCGGTCACGATGATGCCAAGCCAGAGAATCGCCGCGATCCACGTCTTCAGCAGGTGCTTTTGCGCAGGGTTCAATCGCGGCTTTCCCGGCCCCTATTCCACTGCATAATTCGGCGCCTCGCGCGTGATCATGACATCGTGCACGTGACTCTCGCGCAGGCCAGCCCCGCTGATCCGCACAAATCGCGTCTTTTGCAACAGCTCTGGGATAGTGGCACAACCGCAGTAACCCATGCCGGACTTCAAACCGCCAACCATCTGGTGCACGATCATGGCTACAGAACCACGGTACGGAACGCGACCTTCGATGCCCTCCGGAACCAGCTTTCCCATGCGATTGGCATCGTCGGGGCCTCCCGACATGGCGGTCGAAGCGTCTCCATCGGTGTTCTGGAAGTAACGCTCGCTCGAGCCTGAAGCCATCGCTCCCAGCGAGCCCATACCGCGGTAGGACTTGAACGAGCGGCCTTGATAAAGAATCAATTCACCTGGACTTTCATCGGTACCGGCGAACAGCGATCCGATCATGACTCCGGAAGCACCCGCGGCCAGGGCCTTCGTAATATCGCCAGAGTATTTGATGCCGCCGTCGGCAACGACCGGAATGCCAGAGTCCTTGGTGGCGCGGTAAGCTTCCGCGATGGCGGTGATCTGCGGCATTCCTGCTCCGGTCACGACCCGGGTGGTGCAGATCGATCCCGGCCCGATGCCAACTTTGATGGCATCGGCGCCGGCGCGGGCCAGTTCGCAGGCTCCGTCGAAAGTGCCGACATTGCCGGCGATCAGGTCCACCTCGGGCAGCTTCGACTTCACCATTTTGATGGCGTCGAGCACCCGGGTGGAGTGTCCGTGCGCGCTGTCGATGGCCAGCAGGTCCACTTTGCACTTAACCATTTCCTGGGCGCGCTCGAGGAAGTCGCCAGTGGCGCCGATGGCCGCTCCCACTCGCAGCCGGCCTTGCGAGTCTTTGGCCGCGTTGGGATACTTCAATTTTTTCTGAATGTCCTTAACTGTGATCAGGCCTTTGAGATTGTAATTGTCATCGACCACCAGCAGTTTTTCCACGCGGTGTTCGTGCAGGATGTTCTCTGCGTCTTCAAGAGTGGTTCCCACCGGCACGGTAATCAGATTTTCCTTGGTCATCACCTTGCTGATGGGAATATCGAAGCGGGTCTCAAAGCGCAGGTCGCGATTGGTCAATATGCCCACCAGTTTTCCGTTCTTGGTGATGGGCACTCCAGAAATTTTGTACTTGCGCATCATTTCGAGCGCGTCTGAAACCCGGGCATCGGGCGACATGGTGACCGGGTCAACGATCATGCCGCTCTCCGAACGCTTCACCTTGTCCACCTCGTTGGCCTGTTGCTCTGGAGTCAGATTGCGATGGATGATCCCGATGCCGCCCTGCTGGGCCAGCGCGATCGCCATGTGCGATTCCGTGACCGTGTCCATGGCGGCGCTGATGATGGGAACGTTGAGGCGGATATTGCGCGTAAGCTGGGTCTGGGTGTTGGCCAGTGCGGGTACGACGTCGGAACGCGCCGGCAGCAGCAACACGTCGTCGAAGGTGAGTGCTTCAGGGACAGGAAAATGAATCATAATTTTTCTCGGACGTGAACGATAGCTTTCCATTCTAGAGACGGTTCGAAGTTCAGGCAAATCGCCCGGCGCCGGTGGGACGTGGGTTGGCTTGAACCGTCTGCCCAGCCTCGGAGTCATCCTGAGGGACTTTTAGTCCGGAAGAGCCTGCCCTGAGCAGTCGAAGGGATCTGGCGCGCATCAGCACCACGATTGGCCAGTTGCAGACACGCTGCACGCCAGATGCTTCGCAAGCTCAGCATGACGCTTCGCAGAAGGGGACGGGAATTTCAAGGTGAACCGAGTAAAGATGAGCGCGGCAGCGCTTCAAGATGGACTGGGGGGTTTGTCTTTTGGTTCCCTGCGGCGTATATTGATAGCTGGAACTGTTGTGTAGTTACCGGCATTTGGCGAGACACACCAGTGGGCGCAAGCCCACTTTTTAGTTTGGGCCCATTTTGGAACCGGGAAATTGGCCGTAAGCTATTGGGTTCATGGCACTTGAGATTGACAAGGTCCGGGATATTGCGGAGCGGGTGGCTGCCTCGAGCGGGCTGGAGGTAGTGGAAGTCGAACTGCGCGGCGGCGGCAAGGCGCGCATGCTCCGCATCGTGATTGATAAGCTCGCCGGGGTCACGCACGAGGATTGTGCCAACGTGAGTCGCGAGGTCGGCACGATACTGGACGTCGAAGACGTAATTTCCGGCTCTTACACATTGGAAGTGTCTTCTCCGGGACTGGACCGGAAATTAATTCGTCCGGCTGACTACGAGCGCTTCACCGGAAGCCGGATCAAGTTGACCACGCAGCAACCGGTCAACGGCAACCGCCACTTTGAAGGCCGGCTGGAAAGTTTCGAGCACGGACGTTTGACGCTGGACCTGAATGCCGCCAGAAAGAAGCGCCGTCCGGAAGAAGGGATTGCGGCAAAGTTGGAAATCGACTTGAAGAATGTCGAGAAAGCGAACCTGGTGCCAGAGATTTAGGGGCGGGCGTCGGACGTCAGACCTCGGACGTCGGCGAGTGCCGTCGGCCTTTGCATTGCCAGTTAGGTCCGAGGTCTGAAGTCCGAGGTCGGTATTTCTTATGGCAAGTGAGCTCTATAACACGATCGACGCGTTGAGCCGGGAAAAGGGCATTGATCCGCAAATTGTAGTGAGTGCGGTGGAGGATGCCATTGTTGTCGCCACGCGCAAGTATTACAAGACGCAGGAAAACCTACGCGCCGAACTGGACAAGGAAACGGGCAAGATCCGGGCTTTTGCGGTCAAAACGATCGTCGAGACCCCGGAACAAGTTGAGGACCCCGTCCTGCAGGTCACGCTGGACGATGCGCGCAAGATCAATCCCAATGTTGAGTTGGGTGGCGAGCTTCAGATTAATAAGCAGACTGAAGGCATTCTGGGACGGATTGCGGCGCAGCTGGCCAAGCAGGTCATCTTCCAGAAGGTGCGCGAAGCCGAGCGCGACACCGTGTACAACGAGTACATCGGCCGCGTGGGTGAAATTGTAAATGCCACGGTGAAACGGATCGAAGGTCCGGATGTGATCTTTGACATCGGCAAGGCGGAAGCCCGCATGCCGCGCAAAGAGCAGTCGCGCTTGGAGTCGTTTGCCATGGGCGAACGCGTTCGCGTTGTGATCGCCCGGGTGGAACGCGCTTCGAAAGGGCCGGCGGTGGTGGTTTCCCGGGCCGCACCCGAACTGGTGCAGCACTTGTTCCAGACTGAAGTGCCTGAAATTTACGATGGAACGGTTGTGATCCGGGCCATAGCGCGCGAGGCCGGCGAACGTACCAAGATCGCGGTCATGTCCAAAGACAAGGACGTGGACGCGGTGGGCGCCTGCGTCGGGATGAAAGGCATGCGGGTGCAATCCATCATCCGCGAATTGCGCGGCGAGAAGATCGACATCATCGAGTACCACGAAGACGCGGTGACCTTCGCCGAGAAGGCTTTGCAGCCGGCCAAGGTGAGCCGCGTGACCGTGGTCGATTCGGGCGACAAGCATCTTGAGGTGGTAGTGGACGACAGCCAGCTTTCTCTCGCCATCGGCAAGAAGGGGCAAAACGTCCGGCTGGCAGCGAAACTCTTGGGCTGGAAGATTGACATCAAGAGCGAGGAAGAGAAGCGGCAGGAAGTGGAACTGCAGATGTCCGCGCTGGTGGGCACCGCGTCCACTCCGCTGGAGAATGTGCCCGGCCTGGGCGAAGGTCTGGTGGAGAAGCTGAGTGCCGCCGGTGTGACCACGGTAGAGGCCCTGGCGGACATGACCCCTGAGCAACTTGAGGCCATCGAGGGTATCGGTCCCAAGACGGTGGAAAAAATCAGCCTGGCGGTCAATAATTATTTCTCCAGCCTGGAAGCAGGGGAAGCGGGCGCGCCGGCAGCGGAAGGTGAAGTGAGCGCGGAGCCTGTGGCGGAAGAGTCAGCCGCGAGCTCTGATGACATCACCGCCGAAGTAGAAGCGGCGCCGGACGCCACCGTCGACGAAAATAGTGGGCAGGAAGAAACTGCTGAATCCACGGAGGAGCCTGCTCCTTCCGAGGAGAAGCAGTAAGTGCGATTCTCTCGCGCTGACGTAAGTGGCCGCGCGAAACTGAAAACTGACGCCGTGAGGTTGATATGAAGACTTAGCGGAACAGTCCGGAGGACGAAAGGGCGGATGAGCAAGATTCGAATCAACGATCTGGCAAGGGAGCTGGAAGTCAAAAGTAAGTCTATTCTCGATGTGCTTCCGGAAATTGGAGTCACCGAGAAGAAGAGCCATTCCAGTTCTCTTGAAGACCATGAAGCGGAAAAAGTCCGTGCCCGCCTCCGCGCTGCCAGCTCGGCACAGACCTCCAGCCGGTCTTCCCGGCCGACTCGCGCCGACGCTGATGAAATCAAGACCAAGATTGACCTTTCCCATATTTCCAAGCCCGGCGACGCTTTAAAAGCCATCATCAGCAAGCAACAGCCGTCTTCGACGGCGGAGGCTCCGCCGGCAGTTGCACCGCCGCCCGTCAAGCCTGCGGTTTCGGCCGCGCCTCCGGCGGCGATTCCCGCCCCTAAGGCGCCTGCTCCTCCGCCGGCCGCTCCGCCTAAGCTTGTAGTGCCGACTTCGACACCGCGGCCAAGCTTTACTGCTCCAGCGCCAGCTCCGCCTCAATCGGCTGCCCCCGCGACTCCGGCCGCTCCGCGACCGGCCGTTGCACCGGCGGCGGCGCCAGTTTCGGCCAGCAGTCCAGCGCCCATGGTGACGACGACGGCTCGGCCCCCAGCGCCTCCGGCACCGCCACCAACCATGGCTGCCCGACCAGCCGCCCCGAGCGCACCACCGCCGCCGGCAGCGCCGCCGCCGCGAATGATCGTCCCGCAGACCGGGCCGCGTCCGGTGTATAAGGCGCCCTTGCGGCCAGCCGCGCCTGCAGGCGCTTCGGGAGCGCCCACGGGAGCTACCATGCGTCCGGCGCCAGGACGTCCGGTGCCAGGACAGCCGATTTTCCAGCGCCCGCGACCGGGCGCCCCCGCCAATCGTCCGGCGCTGCGTCCGGGCGAACGCCGGCCCATGCATCCCACACGGCAGTCACCCACGGGATCCAGGCCGCTGGGAGTCGGGCCGGGAGCGGTGCCGTCCGGGGGGCCGACACCCAGGCCGGGCAGCCGGCCGGGTGCACCGTCACGCCGTCCGGGGCAGCGCTATGTGCCGCGCGGTGTGAAGGAAGGCCCGATGAAGGGCTACACGCCGCCGCCGCGGCTGTCGCTATCCAACGAGCCCCAGCCGATCACGCGCAGCATCACCATCACCGAGGGCATCAGCGTAAAAGATCTGGCGGAAAAGCTTGGACTTCGTGCCAAGGACCTGATCGCGCGCCTGCTGCTCCGCGGCGTGTTCGCCACCATCAATCAGACGCTCGACACCGAACTGGCCAGTGAGATGGCGCGCTTCTTCGGGGCGGACACCAACGTGATCACCTTCGAAGAACAGGCCGCCAAGGATGTTGCTGAAGCCGCCACGGGCGAGGAAGGCGTGCCCACGGAGGGCGTCACGCGTCCGCCAGTAGTCACCATCATGGGCCACGTAGACCACGGCAAGACCACGCTGCTCGATTCCATCCGCCTGACCAACGTGGCTGGAGGCGAAGCCGGTGGCATCACCCAGCATATTGGTGCTTACAAGGTAACGATCCTCGACAAGGAGTCGCCGGCGTACGGCCGGCAGATCGTATTCCTCGACACCCCTGGCCACGAAGCCTTTACCCGCATGCGGGCGCGCGGAGCCAAAGCCACTGACATCGTTGTACTGGTGGTGGCCGCCGATGACGGCGTGATGCCGCAGACGCTCGAGGCCATCGACCACGCTCACGCCGCGGAAGTGCCCATCATTGTCGCGGTCAACAAGATCGACAAGCCCGATGCTTTACCCGACCGCGTAAAGAAGCAGTTGGCCGACCGCGGTCTGATGCCGGAAGATTGGGGCGGGACCACGGTCTTCGTCGATGTCTCCGCCAAGCAGAAAACCAACCTGAACCTGCTGATGGAAATGATCTGCCTGGTGGCCGACCTGCAGGAATTGAAGGCGACCCCCGATCGTCCGGCAACCGGCGTGGTCCTCGAGGCCAAGCTGGATCGCGGGCGTGGACCCGTAGCCACGCTGTTGGTCCAGAATGGCACCTTGCGCACCGGCGACAACTTCGTCGTAGGCAATGTGTACGGCAAGGTGCGCGCCATGTTTGACGATCGCGGCAACCAGCTTGAAACCGCGCCGCCTTCCACCCCGGTTGAAATCCTCGGCATGGAAGGCTTGCCGCAGGCGGGTGACCAGTTCGTGGTGGTGGCAGATCGCGACAAGGCACGCGGCGTGTCTGAGTACCGCGAACAGAAAGCTCGCGAAGCCACTTTGGCCAAGAGTTCCCGCGTTTCGCTTGAAGGACTGGCGGAGCAACTGAAGACCGCCGGCACCAAGGAACTGAACATCATCCTTAAGGCTGACGTCGGCGGTTCGGTGGAAGTTCTGACTGACCTGCTCACCAAGCTGTCGAACGATAAGGTTCGGCTCAAGGTCCTGCGCTCGGGTGTGGGCGCCATCACCGAATCCGACGTGCTGTTGGCCTCGGCTTCGAACGCCATCATCATCGGATTCAACGTGCGTCCGGAGCGCAAGGCTCAAGAGTTGGCGGAGCAGGAGAAGGTGGACATCCGCTTGCACTCGATAATTTACGAACTGCAGGACGAGATCAAGCGTGCCATGACCGGCCTGCTCGAGCCCACCATCAAGGAAACCTATCAGGGCCGCGCGCTGGTCAAGGAAACCTTCCGCATCCCCAAGGTGGGCACCATTGCCGGATGTTCGGTCACCGATGGCCTCATCAAGCGCGACTCTGAAGTGCGCCTGCTGCGCGACAACAACGTCGTGTTCACCGGTAAAGTTGGCTCGTTGCGCCGCTTCAAGGACGACGCCAGCGAGGTGCGCAACGGCATGGAGTGTGGCATCTCGATCTCCAACTACGGTGACATCAAGGTTGGCGACGTGATCGAAGCCTTCGTGACCGAGAAAGTCGCGGCGGAAGCCATAGCTTGAAAGCAGTCGTCGGTCTTCGGTCGTCAGCAAACCCTGAAGGCTGACGACCGACGACTGACGACTGCATGATCGCTTTTCTCACCCTCGAATTGCATATCGAAGCAGCCCAGTCTCTCAAAGACAAGCGGCAGGTGGTTCGCAGCCTCAAAGACCGGCTGCGTGCGCGCTTTAACGTGGCCGTGGCAGAGCTAGATCCCAGCGGATTGTGGAACCGGGCCACCTTGGGTGTGGTCAGCGTCTCAGATTCCCGCGATTATCTTGACGGTCTGATGAAGAACGTAGAACGCCAGGCGACTCGCATCGCTAATAACGGCGGCGCGGACGTTGCGGATTCCTTCGTGGAATATATCTAGCTCCTGGTAGTGCCGGCATCCGCTGGCTGTCCGGCGGGCGTCCCGCCCGCCGCTGCAGCGAAGCCATCCGCTTCGAATAAAGTTAGAATTATTTGTACCTCAGCCTCCTGAGGCGGCGAGACGCCGCCTGGACAGCCGGCGGGGCGCCGGCGCTACGTTAGGCCGTCCCGCTGGGACGGTTTTTCTGATATTCTCATTCGTTTTACTCAAGAGGTGGATGTGGAGAAGCGTGGCGCCAAATACCATCGGGAGCGCCTGGGAGAGGCCCTGCGAGAGGAAATCGAGACCATCGTGGAGGGCGAGTTAGGCGATCCGCGCATCGGTTTGGTCGCGGTCACCAGCGTGGTATTGGCGGAGGATTCGCGCTCGGCGCAGGTGTACGTCACGCTCGAAGGGGATGACGAAGAAGCTGACCGTTCTTTGGAGGGTTTGACCGCGGCGGTCGGATTCATCCGTCGCGAGGTGGCGGAAAACTTGCGCCTTCGCCGCCCCCCGGAACTCTATTTTCATCTCGACCGCTCGGACAAGTACGGCGCCAGAATCGACGAACTGCTGGGCCGAACGAAGAAGAGGAAGAAATAGAGTCGTCGGTCGTCAGTCGTCAGCAAGGCCAACGACTGACGACTGAAGACCGACGACTGACGACCTGTTTTTATGCTGAAGGAAGTTCTCAAGCACATCGAGCAGCGCAGCCGGTTTGTGCTCACCTCGCACGCGCGGCCCGACGGCGACGCCATCGGTTCGGCGCTGGCCTGCCGTCAGATTCTGCTGGCGATGGGCAAGGAAGCCGACGTCGTCCTGCGCGACGGTGTGCCCCGCATTTACCAGCCGCTTCCACATGCTCGCGAGGTTGTCCAGTCGGAGAACGTGAACGGCGACTACGAGGCCGCCATCATCCTGGAGTGTGACAGCATCCAGCGCACCCGCCTGCACGGATTGGAGAACAAGTTTCTGATCAACATCGATCACCACCAGAGCGGCCGCCCGTTTGCCCATGTGAACTGGATTGATCCCAAAGCTGTGGCCACGGCCGAAATGGTCTATCGTCTGGCTCGCGAAGCCGGGGTGAAGATTTCTCCCGAGATCGCGACCTGTCTTTACACTGCCGTCCTCACCGATACCGGGTCGTTTATGTTCGAGGGCACGAACGAACACACCTTTGCACTGGCACGGGAGTTGGTGCTGGCGGGGGCTGATCCGGCCCATTGCGCCCGCAATATTTATTTTGGACACTCCACTGCCAAGATGCGACTGCTGGGCGCAGCCCTCTCCAACCTGCACCGGGACGGGCCGCTGGCGTGGATTTCAGTGACCCAGGAACAGATGCACCGCTGTCATGCCAAGGAAGAGGACTGCGAGGGCCTGGTGAACTACGCGCTCTCCATGCAGGGTGTGGAAGTGGCGTTGTTTTTCCGCGAGCTCCCCGACGGCCGCTTCCGCATAAGTTTGCGCAGTAAGGGTAAGGTGAACGTGGCCACCATTGCTGAACGGCTTGGCGGTGGCGGACACGAGTGCGCCAGCGGTTGCGCCCTCGATGGACCTCTGTCAGCCGCGACCGCGCGAATTCTCGCTGAATTGCAGCTCCGCGCCTCCACACAATAAATCTCACTCTGGATTTCAGATTGTAGATTTCAGATTTCAGATTCGTGACTTCAACGCCCGCCAACCCGGCATCGCATACTGCCACTTCGGTCTTGGGGCAACGGCCGTTCATGGATTGGCTCCTGCTCGCTGGCTTCTGCGGCTTCCTGTTTTTCTTCGGCCTGGCATACTTCGGGCTGCTCGGAGCCGATGAGCCTCGTTACGCTCAGGTGGCGCGCGAGATGCTTGCCCGTCACGACTGGATCACGCCCACGCTGGGCGGCAAACCCTGGCTCGAGAAGCCGGCCTTCTACTACTGGCAAACCATGCTGGCCTACAGCGTTTTCGGCGTCAGCGACTGGGCTGCTCGTTTCTCTTCCGCGCTGGATGCCACGCTGATGGTGGTTGCTGTATATCTTTTCCTGCGACGATTTCGCCCGGGCTTTCAGCTGGATGGCGCGCTCATGGCGGCGTCCGCCAGTGGCGTCATCGGCTTTGCGCGCGCGGCCTCTACCGACATGCCGCTGGCCGCCACTTTCACTGTTGCCATGCTGGCCTGGTATGCCTGGTACGAAAGTGCCAGCAAGCGTTACCTCGCCCTGTCCTACATCTTCCTCGGGCTGGCGATGCTGGCCAAAGGACCGGTAGCTCCATTTCTGGCGGCGGTAATCGTAATGATTTTTGCCACTGCCAAGGGCGACTACCGCCTCATGGCGAGGACGTGCTGGGTGCCGGGCATCGTGCTCTTTGTGGTGACGGCTTTTCCGTGGTACGTCGCGGTGCAGTTGAGGAACCCGGAGTTCTTTCGGGTGTTTATTTTGGAACACAACCTGGCACGATTTGGAAAGGACCTTTATCACCACACCCAGCCCTTCTGGTATTACCTGCCCGTCGCCCTGCTCGGACTAGTGCCCTGGACCATGTTTGTCACCGCGGCCGCAGTGGAGACGGTTCGTGCCTGGTGGACGGAAAAGAGAGAGCTGTTCCAGTCGGACGATGCCCTGCTGGCGTTTCTCGTCATCTGGCTGATTATTCCAGTCGTATTCTTTTCTTTTTCCGTATCCAAATTGCCGGGCTACATTGTTCCGACCCTCCCGGCAGGCACGCTGTTGCTGGCAGAATATGTTCGCCGCCATGTGATCAACGATGATCCCCCGAGCCTGGTGCTGATCGTCCTTCATTCCCTGGCTGCAGCGCTGCCGGTAGTGGCGGCGCTGATGATGCAGTACATCGTGTTTCAACACCGTCTGCCATGGGGCCGTGCGGCTGCGATCTCAACCGGGCTTGCGCTGGTGCTGGCGATTGGAATCGCGCTCACTTTGCGTCGCCCGCCGGGCCTTCGCCTGTTGCGCTTCGTCACTTTGGTTCCCGTAGTGTTGGCGGTAGCGGCGGTCTTGCGGCTGGGAGCTCCTGCCCTGGATGTCACTCTCTCGGCGCGCCCACTTGCTCAGGAAATCAGCCACGTGGACAACCGGTCACTACCCCTGGCGATTCTGCGGCTGTCACGCGAGACCGAATACGGTCTCCATTTCTACCGCAATCAGAAGATTGCGCGTTATGAAGCCGGAGAAGTTCCCGCCGGCGAACATCTATTGATCACTCCAGCCGCGTGGCAGAAAAACATCGCAAAGTGGACTCCCGGGCGGCGCGTAACCTATCTGGGAAGCTTGGCGGCGCAGGGCATGGACTATTACTGGGTGGGAAAAAGCAGCAATTAGCACTTGGCACTTGGCAAATCGCGACTGGCACTTGACTCAGCGTCGGTACACTCAGCCGCATGTTCGGCGGCGTGGCTGCCAGGTCGTAGCTGAGTGCCAATTGCCAATTGCCAAATCCCGACCGTGAAGTGCTAAGCCCTGTTGCCCATTCTTGTCCCCCTGTTTGCGTAGCTGCCGGACGAAGCACTACACTCGCTGTTCGCAGCCCGCCATGAGCGCGCTTAGCAAGCCCGAACCCTCCAGGAGCCTCCAGGTGGAGATTCTCGACCTCAGGCATTTTTCCTCTGTCGATCTGCGTCCACTGCTGGAGGACGAAGTCCGGGAATGGGCCCGCCTGCTCTCCTGGGACTACAGCGGTTCAGCGGAAATGATCCTGCGCTACGTGGATGCCAAAATCCTGCCCGGTTATGCTGCCGTCGAGCGCGGCCGCATCGTGGGCTACGCTTTTTTTGTTTACGAAGGCAGTAAGGGAGTAATTGGCGACCTTTTCGTTGCCAGTAGTGGACGCCTGTCCGATCCGCACGACGTGGAATCGCGACTGCTCCTGCATGTGATTGAGACCCTGCAACAGTCGCCGGGGATCCATCGGGTCGAAGCGCAATTGCTGGTGCACGAGGCCGGCGTGGTGGCCCGCTCCTTTGTCGAGCAGGGCTTTCAGCGGCACCCGCGACTTTTCATGGTCTTTCCCCTGGATGGCACGCCCAAGCCGTTACCGCCGCTGGACCCTGAAATCGAGATCAGGCGCTGGGCGGAACATGACTACCAGCCGGCCGCGGCCTTGATCACCAGCGCCTACCGCGGCCATGTGGACTCCGAAATCAATGATCAATATCGTACCCTGAGCGGGTCGCTGCGCTTCCTGAACAACATTGTGCGTTTTCCAGGCTGCGGCACCTTTGATCCGGAGGGATCGTTTGTCGCGGTGCACAAGCGGGCGCGTAGCCTGGTTGGACTCATTCTCTGCTCTCGGGTGCGCCAGGACGTCGGACACGTCACCCAGGTGTGTGTGCTACCGGATTATCGCTCGCACGGCTTGGGAGAGTTATTGATCGCAGCCACCGCCGGAAACCTGCGCCAGCGAAACTTCTCCATACTGTCGCTCACGGTGACGGAGGCAAATGCACGCGCGGTAACGCTCTATCAACGCCTGGGATTTGACATCAAGCGCGTGTTCGATGCGTTCGTGTGGGAAGGGTAGGAGCGGGCGTCGGACCTCAGACCTCGGACCTTATCCGTTGACTGCTTCCTCTGACCGACCGCGGCGAGTCCCACGAACCCATGCTTCAAGAGGTTCGTTTTTCTGGCGACCTGACTTTTAGCTAAGGAGCACGAAGTCCGAGGTCCGACGCCCGAAGTCTGAGGTTCGACGCCTGCTCTAGTGCCGCAGCAGCCACATGATCCATCCCGCGAGGAACACTCCGCCGACGAACAGGACGAAGCAATATAAGCCGTAGCGGATCTGTTCGCGGGCGGTGTTTCGCTGGGTGATTCCGAAAACTACCGAGGCAAAGACCGAGAACAGCACGGCGGCGGTGAAATGGGAGAGTTCCAGGGTCATTCTATTTTTCCAATCACGGCTTTTTTCCGATGGCAATGTGGTAGGCGTCGGCCGCGCAGATAAAATTCAGCAGTCCGGCGACGATCAGAAACTTGGTGCCGTAATCGGCGGTAGCGTGAGCAATTGCGCCGTACCCCCAGCCCTGCATGCGGGTCACGATGTAGAGGCCGCCCGCCCCTACGTCGCCGACGAACCCGAGCATATCCAGAATATCGCCGCCATTGGGCCGGTAGACGCGTCCCTGCATCAGCAGGCCGAGCACGAACATAGTCGTGATCGAGGCCATGATCAGCAGTCCGCGCACCCAGCGCTTCTGGATCAGATGTCCCGCCCCCGGAATGAACCAGGCAACAGCCGGAGCGATGACTGACATACCGGGCGAGCCCGCTGTCGTTGCCTTCTGCGCTTCTGTAGGAGTGGTTCTAGATGAATTTGCCATTCAGATGATTACGAGTTCACTTTGGATTTTACCTGTTACCTCGGCTGCACTGAGCCTGATCAGCATGTTTACTTCACTGCGCACCCCGAATTCCGGCAAATAGATGCCGGGCTCGATCGAAAAGCATGAGTTGGGCAGAATGCGGCGCTCATCATGAATTTCCAGGTCATCCATGTTAGCGCCGTTGGCATGAACTTCGGTCCCGATCGAGTGCCCGGTGCGATGAATGAAATACTGCTCGAATCCTGCGTTCCGAATGTAGCCCCGCACTGCGTGATCAACTTCCCATCCGGCGAGGGCTTTGCCCGCACTCACGCCTTCGACCACCGTTTTTACTCCCAGATCGCGCGCCTGGCGGACGATACTGAATATTTCCCGCATGCGATCAGATGGAGATTTGCCTACAAAACCGGTCCAGGTAATGTCGTAGTATACGGCCCCGGGTGTGTTCTTTTTGGCCCAGACATCGAGCAGCACAAAGTCACCTTGGCGAATGGGTTTTGAAGTCTCCAGACGCAGCGCGTAATGCGGATCGCCGCTATTCGCATTGACTGCCACCAGCGGAGGATCGTCGGCGACGAGGTTCTCTCGCCTGAAGGCCTCCAGGAACCACTGCTGCATTTCGTATTCGTGGGTCCCGCCATTGCGCACCCGCCGTCCGATTTCCTGGAAAGCCGCTGCAGTGATGGCGTCAATCGCATCGCGCGCGGCAAAGTGAGACTTGATCTGCTCCTCCGTCAGAGTCGCTTCGAACTGCGCCACCAGGTCGCAGGAGCTGACCACGTTCTTGCCCAGTCCGCGGATCAGATCGACGGTGCCCGCGTCCACCAGCGAAATTGTGAATACCAGATTGTTCGGCGAGTACTGCATCGCGATATCGCGATGATTGGCGAGCAAGACCTTTATTTGATCGAACAATTCCTGCCAGCCCGAATACTGGCGCTTGCTGCCGGGGAGCGAGTCGAGATGACCGGGTTCAATTTTGTGGACCAGTTTCACCGGATCGCCGCTGGCCGGAATCAGGTAGAACCAGCGCCGGGTGACCATTTGACCGGCGGGCAAACCCAGCACGCGGTAAGCGATCGGGTCGCGATGGTGGTGATCGTAGAAAAGCCAGGCATCAATGTTCCGCTCGCGCAACGCGGCCTGTATGGCAGGAATATCCATGGGCAAACAACCATTCTAAACAACGGAAGCGATTTGAGCGAATCCGAGGACGGTTGGATGCCGTCCTCATTCATTCTGGATCAAGCGGTTCCGAGAATTACTCTCCGGGTTGCGCCGGGAAGGGTTTCGCACGCAGTTCGGAGCACCAGGCGGGGTGCGCTCTTACGAATACTCATCAGGTAAGGTACGGCTCGTGGCGCGTCCGCCTTGGCAGTTTCTCGAAGCAGCCACCCCAGGCCCTTCTGCACCATGTCATCTTCATCAGACAGAAGCGCTCCGGACAGGCGAATGATTTCAGAAAAGAACATTCTCCGGCGCGTGCCTTGGATCAAAGCTACGCAGGCGGCCCGGCGAAACCAGCGATTCTGCGACTTCGCCCAGCGGAAAATCCTGTTCGCCCGCGCCGGTTTCGCCACCATCATGGGTGCAATCAGGTAATGCACTAGCGCGTCGTGGTCAGACCAGTTGCTGATCCGCGGCAGCCAGGACTCGAGCAGTCTGAACTCTTCATCGCCGAATCGGGCGGTGATATTTTCCAGGAGGAACACGGCTACATTCTTGTCCTCGTTGACCTTCCCGGCGAACAGACGGTCAGCCACCTGAAACAGGAATTTCAAATCGGAATGCTGCAGGATTTCACGCCGCCAACCAAGCGCTGCACGCCGCAGTTCAGCCGTACGCCAGCCGTGCGACTGGACTTCTTCCTTGAAAAACCGCTGCACGCTGCTTGAACGTTCAGGAGAACCGCCGGCCTTCAAGGCCCGGCGGATCTCGTCGGCCACCGATGCCGGGGTCACCTTTCTCCTGGCCATCTAGTTCACCGCGGCTGCGGTCGCTGGCCGTATGCTCTTGTCGTAAATCCAGAGCAGCGCCGCGGTGGCCATACCTACAGCGGTCACGGTCCACCACATGCGTGCCGGTTGGTGTGCGATCTCGCCGAAGTGGTGAGCCATGGTTCCTCCAAACCAGCCTCCAATCAACGAGCCGATTCCGATGGGCAGAAACGCGAAACCCATGTATGTTCCCTGCTGGCCGGGTGGCGCAAGGCGCGAGATGTATTCGTAATAGCGCGGTGATTGGATGATCTCGCCCAGGGCAAGAACAAACAGCGAGAGGACCGCACCCCAGACCGTCGGTCTAAAGGCCAGGATCAGCCACGAAGCCGACGTTATCAGCGTGCCGAGAATGATGGCTTGAAACGCCGGAATCTTGCGGGTCAGGTGGTTCACCAGCAGAGTCAGGCAGATCACCGTAAGTCCGTCGGTCACGAGAATGAATTCGACGTCCGCCTTGGCATTGATATATCCGTGGATGTAGCCGGGCAGGCTGATGTACTGCTGCCAGAACACAACCCAGTAGCCAGTGAATAGCACCAGGAACCACATGAATCGGCTGATGCCGGCGAGCACGAGAAGCAGAAGCACGACCCAAATCCACCAAGGCACGTTGACGGGGTACCAAAACGAGACAATGCGCAGTACCAGGGCAATTCCAAGTACCGGCAAAACCAGCCGGTAGTTGCCCACGACAACGCAGAAGTTCCGCGCCACGGTGGCGATCGAGGGTGGTGGCGCGTCACCGGCCTGGCGCGGTTCCCGGAAGAAAAACAAGACCACAAAAAACATCGCGAAGACACTGAGCGCAGCCACCCGGTAAACATTCTCGACACCCAGGTGGCGGTGGGCCCAGGAAGCAAGATAGGGACCGGCAGCGCCGCCAATGTTGACCATGGTGTAGTAAATCGAATAGCCAATCGAACGAACGTTCTCCTTGGAGGCGCGGGCGGTGGTCCCAACCACGCAAGGTTTCACCAGCGAGATGCCCAGCGCCGGAAGGACCAGGATGAAACCCACAAACAGTCCGATCGGAACGGAGTTCCGCACCGGGGCCAGCCATGATGCGCCGATGGACCCGATCAGAAAATAAGCGGTAGCCAGGATGAGATATGCGATCGAAAGTGCACGACGGAACCCCATGCGGTCGGCGGCGGCCCCGCCAAAGATGGCCAGAAACCAAACCATGCCTCCGAATATGCCAGTCAGTGTTCCGGTTTGCTGGGTTGAGAAATTCAGTTTCTCCTGCAGGTACAACGCCAGAGAAGCGAATGCCCCGTAGTAGGAAAGACGCTCGAAAATTTCGGTAATGTTGGCGACCCAGAACGGCCGCTCGAAACCGGCGCGAATTTCGCTGAGGCGCTCAGAAATGTTCAACGGGACTCCCAAGTGTCGAAACGTTGGTTCACGTCTAAACCCCTAATCGCTTTCGCACTTCGTCGGCTGAAATTCCACTCACTCGAATGACTTTCCTGCGACTGCTCAGGCCGGACGCTATGGTAACGGAGGAACGCGGCACCTTCAAAAGATTTGCAAA
>JAIQFF010000069.1 GCA_020073395.1 Terriglobia bacterium | reverse complement strand
GTATGCCGGTCGCGGCTCTTTGTGTTTGTCGCATAACCACCGACGCAGCCTCCGGCGGGCGTGTAAATCGACCGCACTATAGGCTTTGCTGACTGGCCCTAGACAGAAGTAGTTGGCCCAGCCAATCATCATCCGATTGAGCCTGTCCACGACTGTCTTCGAATCTTGCCAGACTTTGTCACGTCCGGTTTCGTCGCTGATAGCTCGACAGATACGTTGCACGCGTTTCTTCGAGGGTACCGTGCCGAGAAAGACACGGCCCCTGCGCATCGAGTAGCAGCGCCCGAACGTATACCCGAGAAAGTCGAACTTCTCTTCCGGCAGCTTGCAGACCCGCGTCTTCTTTTCGTTCACCGTCAACTTCAGCTTCGTCATCATGTTCCGCATCGTGCCTAAGGCCTCTTCGGCGTTGCCACGGCAGCAGATCACGAGATCATCGGCATAATTCACGATGTACGCTTTCCAACGCTTTTCGTGTCCCAGCTTCTTCCATCCGAGCACGAACCGGCGCATGTACAGATTGCTCAGCAACGGGCTGATCGGAGAGCCTTGCGGACTCCCTCGACCTTCGTCCCGATTGCGCGTGCTTCGATGCTTGTTTCCACGCTCGTCCGTCTCTTCGACCGGAGCTTCCAGCCACATCTTGATCAGATGCAGCATCGCCCCATCGACGACTCGGCGAGCTACCGACTTTAGAAGTTCGGAATGTGGAAGGGTATCAAAGTAGCCGCTGAGATCTGCGTCGACGATTTCTCCATGGCCAGTATTGATCAGCTTGTGGACGTGCTGTACTGCGTCCAGTGCGCTGCGGTCTCGCCGATAGGCGTACTGTTCCGGCTGCAGATCGGACTCGAAAATCGGTTCGAGAACCAAAACTGCCGCCATTTCCGCTGCCCGATCGCGGATAGCGGGTACCCCTAACGGCCGCTGTTTCCCGTCCGGCTTGGGTATGTACACCCGCCGCACGGGCAGTGGTTGATAGGTTCGGCTTTTCAGCTCTTGCGCCAGTTCGTCCAACCATCGCTCTCTTCCATACGCCTCGATGTCCTCGAAGCTTTGGCCGTCGACTCCTGCTGCTCCGCCATTGGCTTTGCAGCGTTCATAGGCGAATGCCAAGACATCTTTCCGGTACACCTTGTCGTACAGCGCATAGAAACGAAAATCGGGCGATTCCTTCGCTTTTGCGTGCAACGCCGTCTGCAACTTCTGAACACTGAATGGAGTTGTTAGGCTCATCGCCAATCCCTCGTCCTTTGTCGCTTGTTGCGTTCGTCTTTAACCGAGGCCCCTTCCCTCCACCGGAGTTGCCCGGTTTCCCCGGTACTACGGACCTCTCCGCCACCCCAGACGGCCCGGCCTGTCTCTCGCGAGTTGCCAGTTGATCCTGACTGCGATCTCCGCTGGGGCTTCCCGTGTTGCCTCTGGTCTCCTCTGCGTACATGCCATCGCCATTACCCCGGCAGGTTGGATGGAGCTTGTTCGCTCGTCTCTCTCCATCCACAGCGGCCTTCCCTGTGAAAAAGTCAGGTCGGCTCCTGCAATTGTTTTTTCGAGGCCTGCTCAGCGTTCACTCACGTTATGGCCTGCACGCTCGCCGAGTCGCTAAACGACCCTTTACATCGAAAGCTCCGACAGGTTTGTTGCCTCCGCCGCCGCTTCGATTGCTTCCGGGTGGAGCCATCCAGTTCCCGGGCGGGAGTTGCACCCGCTGAAGTCCAGCGCCTTTCACGGCGCACTTTTTCGTCAACAATGCTTCAAACCAGTGACTTGGCACACTCGTGTGCGTGTAGTCTTGGCTTTGGCGAACCTATATAAATGGAAAAACCTTCGCACGTAGAACGCGAAGGCTTTCGGGTCGTCCCCCGCTTGCGGGCGACGGTACTTCGTGCGCTTACTCAGGTTTCTTTTCGGTTGGCGGAGTAGGAGGCGGGCCGCCCATGCCATGGCCGTGCATCATGCCGGGTCCCATCGATGCCATGTTCCTTTGCATTCGGTCCATGTGGTTAACCACCGTTTCCCACATATCCACGTTGTTTCGCCAGCGTGATAGCTCGTTCGGATCCCTGATCGTGAGAACGTTAGCCTTCATCTGAGCAAGCGAGGACTTCATCTTCTTCTCGATGTCAGCTCTCATGGCCTCCATCTCTTTTTTATGCATCTCCATCATTTGTTGGCGATGCTCGGCCCGCATATGGTTTCCACTGCCGGGGCCGGGAGGTGCTTGTACGGGTTTGTCCTGCGCCCACATCGTGGGCGTCAGAGCGAATATCAGAACGAGTAGGAAACTCTTAATCTTCATTGCAACTCTCCTTTCCGGAAACATCAGACACGCTGAGTATAGACCCGAGGCATCGAGTGGCGTGCAGCCCCTGTTTCGGCGCGCGAGTGCCGAATGCTGTTCGTCGAGATCTTTGCCGGGCGGCGCGGGCAATATCATCTGCGCCAGGTGTTTGTTTTTCTGAATGTGTTTCCAGTCAACCAGCCGGAAGTGATGATTGGCAATGCCGCCCAGCGGTTTGATGCCGAGGGGAAATTGACGGATGAAACGGCGAAGAAATTAATCAGGCACGCAGCTGCAGCTTCTGGCGGATTGGACGCGGCGGGATATCGCCGCGGTGACGGTGTAGCGCCGCTTTCCCCTCGGCTGTACCGCGGGCTCTTAATTGCCCTCGGTGGGGGGGCGGGGACGCCCCCACGACAGCCGCCGGGACGGCGGCGCTACTTTACTTCACAACATCTTTACGCTTTCCACGTGGATGGAATCGCCTTTGACATGTCCGGTGACGGCCACGTGATGGCCTTCATGTCCCTTGAGTGCGTCCTGGTTGTCAACTGTCAGGACTTTGTTGTCGCCGTCGGTGACGACGACCGCGGAGGCACCACCCTCGATGCATTTCTTGGTGCAGGCGGCTGCGCCGGCGTTGGCGCCCTTGGCTC
The DNA here is from genome assembly GCA_020073395.1 of Terriglobia bacterium. GTDB lineage: Bacteria > Acidobacteriota > Terriglobia > Terriglobales > Acidobacteriaceae > JAIQFF01. The sequence continues at coordinate 20,880 of JAIQFF010000069.1, read as the reverse complement.
CGCACTTGGAGTCGCTGACCCAGCCATTTACGGTCTGGGACTTGCCCATGTCATCGGCTGAGACTACAGCCACCATCAGGAACAACAAGGAGAGGGCGAAACAGATTACGAGCAGTTTCTTCATGGCTGAATTCCTCGAGTTTTTGGCGGCCGGTAGCCGCGGATTTGTAGCAACGCCCCGCTGCGAGCGTCTGTGCTACTTGGATTGACGTGGCGAGGTAGCAGTTGGTTACTCATTAATTCTTCCAACTGGAATTTGTGCAAATATATCACACAGATGAGGGACGGGTCTGATGGGCCTGTTCCCGGCGGCGGGCGGGTTGCGGCCCGCCTTCACCTCTTTCGCCCTTTCAGGGCTATCTGATCGTCCAATCCTCACCCAGGGCTTGCGCCCTGGGCTGCATTCTTGCGCCGCTTCGCGGCTGTTTCTAGCGTAATTCCAGCACCGAGGTTGCGAAAGGCAACCTGTATTCTCACCCCTTTTTTCCTGAGGACGAAAATAGAGCAGCGTTGCTCCGCCCAACAGGTGAGGTCATGTGTCCCTGCGGGCTGAGAGCCGACGTCTGAGGTGCTGACGACCAAGGTCCGAAGTCCGAGGTCCGACGCCAGGCCCTATTTCTGGGCAGCGTTGGTTGCGGGAATCTGGACTGGGGGAGGGGCGGGAGCCACGTAAACGACCTCTCCCGGGCGGGCATAGTGCAGCTGTTCGCGCGCCTCTTTCTCGATGGTCTTGGGGTCGGTCTGGAGGGCCTTGATCTGCCCCGTATAGTGGTTGTTTTCCTTCTGCAATTCGTCGATTTCGTGGCGCAGGGTTTGGTAGTCAGCACGCTTTTGCCGGTAAACCACCATCCCGTTGGCCCCGAACATGACGTGGAGAAACAGCCAAACCGTGACCGCAGCGACGCCCACGGTGGCCAGGCGACGCCGGGAAGCGTACAGCCACGTGGAAGCTGGGCGCAGTCTCTGCTTAATGCGCTGGCCGAAGACCTCGGCCTGGGGGGCGCAGTCAACCAGCGCGCTTAGTCCACGCTGGGCCCGCGGCATGACCCGGATTTTCGGTCGCTCTATTCGAAGATCCATTGTTTGGCGGCTGCGCTCAATTTCTCCAGGTCTTCCTTGCTGCGGGCTTCAGAATAAACCCGGACCACCGGTTCCGTACCCGATAATCGGTAGCAAACCCAGGAACCATCCGCGAACAGCAGTTTCAGGCCATCCGTGCGTACCACCTCGGTGATCTTCCGGCCCATGAGATCGCGGGGCTCTCGCTGCAACTTTCCAGTGAACTTCTCCTTCACCTCCGGCGTCAAGTGGAAGTTCTCGCGCAAACTGTAAAAGGAACCAACTTCGGCAAATAGCTCCTGCAACTGTTGACTGAGCGACTTGCCGCGTTGCGCTACCATCTCGCAGCACAGAAGACCGGCCAGCACACCATCTTTTTCGGGGACATGGTGGCGGATCGAAAGTCCGGCGCTCTCCTCGCCGCCAATGGCAATCTTGTCCTGCTTGATGAGTTCGCCGATGTATTTGAAGCCTACCGGGGTCTCATGCAGCTCGATGCCGTGGTGTTTGGCGACGGCGTTGATCAGGTTGGTGGTGGCGACCGACTTGGCTACGCCATTTTTCCAGCCCCGGCTGTCCACCAGGTAGTCGAACAGAAGGGCGACAATGTAGTTGGGGGTGAAGAAGGTGCCATCGGCGTCCACAATACCGAAGCGGTCCGCGTCGCCGTCGGTGGCGATGCCGATGTGTGCCTTGGTAGCTCGCATCTGTTCCCGGCATCCTTCGAGCAGGTGGTCGTCGGGCTCGGGGGCGTGGCCGCCAAAGAGCACGTCGCGACAATCATGGACGGTGGATACGTCTACGCCGGCCTCACGCAGCAGCGAGTCGGAATATCCTCGCGCCGCACCCCAGAAAGGATCAAAGACGACGCGCAGCTTGGCTTTCTGGATGGCTTTGAAATCTATGATCTCGCGCAGCCGCGCCAGGTACGCGCTGCGAGGTTCGAGTGCCTGGGCGGTCACGGTTTTCCCTGGTGGCTTCGGCTTCCCGTTATCCGCATCGCTGGCAGCTATTTCGGCTTCGATTCGTTTCGTGACTTCGGGCAGCGCGGGCGCTCCGTCCGGAGTGGAGAACTTGATGCCGTTGTATTCCGGCGGATTGTGGGAGGCGGTGAAGTTGATAGCGCCGTCCGCCTTTTCCCGAATCACGGCGTAAGAGATGGCCGGAGTGGGAGCCGGTTCAGCAATCAACAGCGGTGTAATGCCGTGGGCGGTGAGAATTTCGTCTGCCATGGAGCAGAAGGTTTCGCCCAGGAAACGCGGATCGCGTCCCACAATGACTCGCGCGCCGGAAGCTTTTTGCGAAACTACGTAGCGGGCGATTCCGGTCACGGCGCGGCGCACGTTGGCGAAGGTAAACTCGTCGGCCATGACGGCGCGCCAGCCTGAGGTGCCAAAATGAATTTCTGTGGTCATGTTAATCTCCCGATTTCGACCGGGGTGCTACCCTGTCAGCCATAAACTGAAGGCTGATTCTATATGACAGACAAGATTCTCGTCCTCACCACCGCAAGTTCGAAAGAGGAGGCGCGCAAGATCGGTCGCGCCCTGGTGGAAGGCCTGCTGGCTGCCTGCGTAAGTATCGTCCCTCAGGTGGATTCGATTTACCGCTGGGAAGGCGAGATTGAGGAAGCGGAGGAATGGCTGCTGATCGTCAAGACCACCCGCGCCGCGTTCGAACGGGTGCGCGATGCCATCAGTGAACAGCACTCTTATGATGTGCCGGAGTGCATCTGTGTCGCGATCGATGAGGGCAGCGCGGAATACCTTAGTTGGATTGGGCAATCGGTGAAGTGAAAAGAGCAGACCTGTCTCATGACGCCAATAGGACGGTGTAACCTTAACCTCAGAGGTAAATCTTAGTTGTGGTAAGACGTTCGAGCGAAGACCCACGCCTCACCCGTTTAACGGAGATTGCACTTGCACTCCCGGAGGCTACGCGCCAAATCTATGGATCGCACGCTCAGTTTCTGGTGCGGAAAAAGACCTTTGCGTACTTTCTCGACAACCATCACGGCGATGGCATCGTCGCCGTCACAGGCAAGGTATTGCCCGGCGACAACAAGGCTCTGGCTGAGGCGCAGCCCGGTAGATTTTATTTGCCCGCATACCTGGCATCAAAGGGCTGGGTCGCGCTGCGGTTGGACGTGGGCAAGGTCGATTGGGATGAAGCGCGGGAACTGCTATTGGGAAGCTACACACTGATTGCGCCAAGGCGATTGGCGGAACAGGTGAAACTCGAACTCTGACGGAGCGGAGCGTCGCTCCGCCGGACAGCCGAGGGCATTCCAGTCGATTTCAAATCGCGGCCAGTGCCTGGTCGAGATCGTCCACGATGTCTTCCACGTTTTCAATTCCTACCGAAATGCGCACCAGGCCGTCCGTGATTCCAATTTCTCGCCTCCCCTTCTCGCCCAGCGCGGCGTGGGTCATGGTGGCGGGATGCGAGATCAGGGTCTCGACTCCGCCCAGAGACTCCGCCAGCGAGCACACGCGCACTTTCTTCAGTAGTTTTTTCGCGTTGGAAAGAGACCCGGTTTCGAAGGTGATCATGGAGCCGAAGGCGGTCATCTGTCGTCGCGCCAGGTCGTGTTGCGGATGTTCCTCGAGGCCGGGGTAGAAGACTTTTTTCACCTTTTTGTGGCGGGCCAGAAACTCGGCGACCAATCTGCCGTTGCGGTCGTGCTGCTCCATGCGCACGGCCAGGGTTTTTACTCCTCGCAGGACGAGCCAGCACTCGAACGGAGAGAGAATCGCTCCCGCAGCCTTTTGCACGAAGGCAAGTTTGTCGGCCTGCTCTTTTTTGGTGCAAACTACAACGCCCCCCAGGCCGTCACTGTGTCCATTCAGAAATTTTGTGGTGGAGTGAACTACCATGTCCGCCCCCAAGGCGATGGGCTGCTGGAAGTAGGGTGACATGAAAGTGTTGTCCACGACCAGTTCGGTTTTCTTGTCGCGGCATACCTGGCTGATGGCTGCGATGTCGCTGAGCGACATGAGCGGATTGGTGGGCGTTTCGATATACACCATGCGTGTATTCTTGCGAATCGCCCGTTCCACATTCTTCGCGTCTGTGGTGTCAACGTAGGTAAATTGCACCCCGAAGTTGGCCAGGACCTGGTTGAAAAGGCGAGGCACGCCGCCGTAGAGATCGTTGCCGCAGACCACGTGATCGCCGGACTTATACATGGTGCAAATGGCGTTGATCGCAGCCATCCCACTGGCGAAAACGCGCGCGGCGCTTCCTCCTTCCAGGGCCGCCAGGTTCTCTTCCAGGCGGGTGCGGGTGGGGTTAGAAACGCGAGCGTACTCGTAGCCCTTGTTCTTGCCCAGTTCCTGCTGCACGTAGGTGGATGTGGGGTAGATGGGAACTACCACGGCGCCAGTTTCAGCATCGGGCTCTTGGCCGGCGTGGATGGCGATGGTGGCAAAACCCGGGCGTTTGTTTTTCATGAGGAGCTTTCAGCTCTCAGCTATCAGTTTTGGTTCATCAGGTTGATTTTATGAGTTTGAATTCATCGGTTGTGAATTCATGGCATGAGTTGATTTTGTCAGTTTTCAGTTTTAAGTTCCCGGTTCTCAGAGGCTGAGAGCTGATAGCTGATTGCTGCCTTTTCAAATTCCACCTTCAAAGATTTTCTTCGACAAGTAGCGCTCGGCGGAATCAGGAATCATGGTTACCACCCGTTTTCCCTGCCCCAGCCAGCCTGCCACCCGCACCGCCGCCGCGACATTGGCCCCGCCGCTCGAACCGGACAGGACGCCCTCCCGCGCCGCCAGCGCTTTCACCATGGCGAAAGCGTCGGCGTCGGTGACCATCAGGACCTGGTCACACACTGAGCGGTCAAAATTTCCTGGGATAAAGCTCGCCCCAATGCCTTCCACTTTGTGCGGACCGGGCTTGCCCCCACCCAGAATGGAGCCCTGGGTCTCGACCGCATACGCCAGCACCCGGGGCAAGCGCTCCTTCATGAAGCGCGCCACGCCGGTAAATGTGCCCGCCGTACCTGCGCCGATGACCAGCGCATCGATACGACCTTCCATCTGCTCGAAAATTTCCGGGGCGGTGGTTTCGTAGTGATAGTCGGGATTGGCGGGGTTGTCGAACTGGCCGGCCATGAAAGCGCCTGGGCTGGACGCCACAAATTCATTGGCGCGCCGGATGGCTCCCAGCATACCCTCCGCATCGGGAGTCCGCATCACTTGAGCACCGAGGGCACGCATGATCGTGACTTTTTCTTCGGAGAAGCGCTCGGGCACGAACAGGGCAACTTTGTAGCCGCGCTGGACCCCGATCAGCGCCAGGCCGATACCGGTATTCCCGGCGGTAGCTTCGACAATTGTGCCTCCGGCCCGGAGCTGCCCGTCGGCTTCGGCGCGCAAAATAATTCCGCTGGCGGCCCGATCCTTCACACTGCCGCCGGGATTGAGGTACTCCAGCTTGGCAAAGACGCCCGCAACATCGTCTGCAACCAGCTTCTTGAATTGCAGGATGGGAGTGTCCCCAACCAGCTGAGAAATGTCGTCAGTGACGCGCAGGCGCTTGCCTTCGATGATTTTGGTCTGCACTCTACAGGGTACGGAACCCAAAGCGGAGCGTCAATCGGGGACCGAGCCGTCAGCCGGCAGCTGAGGTTTTTTTATATCTAGTTCCCGCCGGCTTGTTCCCGGCCGGCATAGTAGCCACTGCGGGTCCTCACGGTGAGCTTGCCATGTCCCGGGGCGCGGGCGTCAACCCGAATGGTGCGATATCCAGCGACGGTCCTGGGGGTCGTGGGTTTGTAACCGATGGTGTACTGATTGCGGATGTCACGGGCAACCGTGCTGCTGATGGCGTCCACTTCATCCAGGGTGCGGGGAAAAAATGCGATCCCTCCAGTACGCTCGGCAATGGTTTGCAGGGCGCGCTTGGCACGCCGTTGTCGCTCTTCGCCCAGCACTCCAATGGCATACACCGTGGGTCCATTCTCTTCCTGCAATCTTCGCACCGCCTGTTCCAGGGATTCGCGGCTGGCATCGTCCTCGCCGTCGGTCACGACGAACAGGATCTTCTTCTGCAGCTTGCCGTGTTTTTTCAACTCGTCGGCCGAGGCCACGACCGCATCGTAAAGAGCGGTTCCGCCGCGAGTCTCGTATTTCTCCAGGGCGGTTTGCAGCAGGTTGATCTTGTTGGTGAAGGGCTGATCGAGAAAATACTCATCGCTGAAGTTGACCACAAACACTTCATCGTTGGGATTGCTGGCGCGCACCAGATTGATGGCGGCTTTGACCACCTTGGCACGCTTTTCCCGCATTGAACCTGAGTTGTCAATCACAATGCCCAGGGAGATGGGAATGTCCTCATGGCGGAAAGACTTGATGGCCTGGGGCTTGCCGTCTTCGAACACGGTAAAAGCGTTCCGGTCGAGGTCAGTGATGATGCGCTGCTTGTCATCAATGACCGTGGCGTGCAGCAGGACCTCCTGCACCTCGCTATGGAAGACGAAGCCACCGGGTTCGGATTCGGGTTCCTGGCCCTGGGTTGCCGAAGCCGGAGCTGGGGTCTGAGATGAGGGCTCACTGGGAGCAGGCTGGGAACTGCGAGGCGGAGCCTGGGGCGGGGTCGTGTCTTGGGCCCAGACTGTCAAGCTGAACAAAAATAATGGGATAAGCCGGAACCTTACACGACTATTCCGTAGGCGCATAGTAACCCGTTTTGGCATACACCCGCAGCGGCGGCAACCCTTTCGGCGGAAGCAGCTTCACCTTTATCTTACGCCATTTGCCGTCGTGCCCCGGGTTCTTTGGACGGTATCCGAGCACATATTGGTTGCGTAGCTCGATCCCTATTTTTGTTGCCACGTCCGCCAAATCATTCGGGTTATCTATGGTAAAGGCCCGCCCCCCGGTGAGTTCGGTGAGGTCGCTCAGCAGGGCGGGGCCCAACTGCTCCTCGGGAGTGGACATGTAGCGGTCATAAATGCCAATGGCATAGATCAACAGGTCCGCTTCCTTCACCACGGACCGGATCTCGCTCTCGGTATAGCGGCTATGGTTGTCACCACCGTCGGAGATGATCAGCAGCGACTTCTTGGGATACTTGGCTTGTCTCATCTTGCTGACGCCGAGGTAGATGGCGTCCAGCAGCGCGGTCCGGCCTTTGGGAATGGTGTAGACCAGCTTGCCCTGAATATCTTCAATCGATTGGGTGAAATCGGAAATCTCCTCCGGCTTGTCGGCGAAGGTGATCATGAAGAATTCATCCTGCGGGTTGGCGGCTTTGAAAAACTCGATCACAGCCTCGCGGGCACGCTCGATCTTGCTGCTCATGCTCCCGCTCATGTCGAAGATCACACCCAGGCTGACGGGAGCATCTTCACTGGAAAAATGCCGGATATCCTGCCGATCTTTGCCTTCAAAGAGGGTGAAATTCTCCTTGTCCAGCCCGGTCACGAGACGGTTCATGGGGTCGGTAATAGTGACCGGGACCAGTACCAGGTCCACATCTACCTTGAGGGGCTTGGTGTGCGTCCTCAGGGAAGGGTCCATGATCTGCTTCTCGGCGGCTGGAGGAGGCTGAACTCTCGGGTTTACGTGAACATCGTCCACCGGGCTCTGCGCCCGGGCGAGGTGGGAAGCCGAAATGACAATCAGGGTCAGGAATAGAAAAACAGAAACGGCACGGGCCTGCTCTTTGGACAGCATAAGCCATCTCAGGGTCCAGGATAGGGCCAAGCGAGACGTGCGAGCTTGGGTCGATGGGCGGGATGACCCGCGCCCATGAAGGCGGGCCATAATTACCTCATTAATCGCGATACTATCATAGGTTCAAAACCAGTTGTCATGCTTCTGTCACGTTTTCGCAGACCTTGCGATGGCGAGGACGCCGCAAAGGTTTGCCTGGTCATGGTTCGGAGCGGGCCCGTTTTTTCGTCTTCCCCGCGTCGCGAACATCGCCTTCGCACGGGCGGAAGAAAGCTCTTGTACAATTTCAGACTCAACTTTTTTCTTTAGCCATGGCCCACATTGAGCCCTTTCGCGCGCTTCGTTATGACCCGACCCGGGTCTCGATTCCACAAGTCGTCACCCAGCCCTACGACAAGATTACCCCTGAGATGCAGGATGGCTACTACGCTGCCAGCCCGCAGAACCTGGTGCGTATTATCCTGGGGAAAGAGCACGCCAGCGACCACTCCGGAGAAAACCGGTACACCCGCGCGGCGCAATTTTTTCGGGGCTGGAGGCGGCAGGGCATCTTCTTGCAGGACGCGCAACCTTCGCTCTACCTCTACGTCCAGCGCTTTACCGTCCCTGGCGGAACGGCTGAACTGGAGCGGCGCGGCATCATCGCCCTGGGCCGGATTGAGGACTACTCCGCCGGCGTCGTATTCCGCCATGAGCAGACTCTGGCCAAGCCCAAGGCCGACCGCCTGGAACTATTACGGGCCACCCGGGCCCACTTTGGGCAGCTTTTCATGCTGTACAGCGATCCTGCGGGCGAAATCGAAAGCTTGCTGGCCCCCGGCGGCAAGCCCGATCTCGAAACTCTTGATGAGTATGCAGTGTCCCACCGGATCTGGAAAATCTCCGACCCCGGCCTGGTAAATCTAGTGCGGGGCAAGATGCGGGACAAAAAACTGGTGATTGCCGACGGCCATCACCGCTACGAAACCGCGCTGAATTATCGCAATGAACGCCGCGCTGCCGCTCGGCCGTCAGGGACGGTCCCAAGGGAGCGCGCTTCGCTTCAAAATGCAAGCGACCAAAATTTAAGCTCTCCTTCCGATCCGGCAGCGGCGCCTTACGAACTAGTCATGATGACTCTGGTCAACATGGACAGCCCCGGCATGGTCATCCTGCCCACCCACCGCGTGGTGCACGGTTTGACGTCATTTTCTTCGACTGCCTTCCGCACCGGGGCCAGCGCCTACTTCAGCGTGGAAGAGGTGGATGCGGCGGTGGACGCCGCCCGCGCCACCGTAATTCTGCGCGAAGCCGGACGCATGGGAACGGCCCTGCTCGCCGTCACCTCCGACCGGGTTTTTCTGCTCGATCGGCCAAAGGCAGTGGCCGGCGAAATTTTTGCCGGGTGGTCGCTGCGGCAGCAGGCACTCGACGTGGTGCAGTTGCACAAGTGCTTGCTCGAGGGCGTGCTGGGGATTTCGGAAGAAGCCATTCGCGAGCAGAAAAATGTGCGCTACATACGCGACATCGGCGAGGCCATGGCGCAGGTGAGGAGCGGAACCGCTAATGTGGCCTTCCTCATGAATCCGGTCCGCATGGCGCAGGTGCGTGATATTGCCTTTGCCGGTGAAGTGCTGCCTCAGAAATCCACTGATTTTTACCCCAAGCTGCTTACCGGTCTGACCATCTATGCCCTGGAGTAGCCGACCTCGGGACCACGCCGCTCCGGTGGTGATGGCTGGCATGGCGGTCCTGCTGGCATTGCTGGTTTTTGACGCAGCGGTTTCCGGCTTCTCTGAAGAGAAGCGCCTGTCGGTTTATTCCGGCGCGGCCAGTTACTCCGTGCCGGTCAGAGAGCAGAATGGCGCGGAATACGTTGGCCTGCTCGAAATCCTTGAGCCCCTGGGGTCGGTCAGCGCCCGCACCGACGGCGGCCTCTGGCGACTGAGTTTCAATCGTGTGGACAGCGAATTCACTCCCGGACAGACCCGGGTGCGGGTACAAGGGAAAAGTTTCGATCTACCGGCCAACTTCTGGCTGGAAAACGGGCACGGCCTCGTGCCCCTGAGTTCTCTTCCGGGACTCATGCAGCGCTTTTTGGGTACCGCGGTAAATTTTCACGAAACTTCGCGGCGCTTGTTTATCGGCAATGTGGCGGTCCACTTTACCGCCCAGGTTAACCGGACGAATCCTCCCACCCTGGTCATGAATTTCACTGCGCCGGTAAATCCCATGATCGCAACGGAGCCGGGTAAACTGCGCATGGTGTTTACCCGGGAGCCGCTGGTCCCTCCCGGATCGCAGACTTTGACCTTTGACAGCCCGGCCATCCCTTCGGCTACGTTTCAGGAGAGTAACGGGGCGGCGGAGATTGCGGTGAACGGGCCGGTTCCGCTGTTCGCCAGCTTCAGCAACAACGGCCGCACCATCACGATCACGCCGGCGCCGCAGTCCGCGCCGAACACACAGGCCCTGGCCCCGCCGCCCGCTGTTGCTCCCGGCGGTCCGGCTCCACAGGTGCCGCCGGGAGCGGCGCCGCCTGCGGCCGTGTCGAGTCCAGTGCAGTATTTCGTGGTCCTGGATGCGAGCCACGGTGGGGACGAGCGCGGAGCCGCGCTTAACGACCAGTTGGCGGAAAAAGATGTCACGCTGGCTTTTGGGTTACGCCTGCGGCAGCAGCTTCAGGCGCACGGCTTTTCGACGCTGGTGCTGCGCGAGGGAGACACAACCATGAGCCTGGACCAGCGCGCGAACATGACCAACGCGGCGCATCCAGCCATCTACATTTGCCTGCACGCAACATCCCAGGGCACCGGGATCCGGCTGTATACCGCCTTGCTTCCGGTCGGGGGCGAGAACCAGGGGCCTTTTGTGGATTGGAACACGGCACAGTCCGGGTTTCGCGCCGCCAGCCAGACCGCCGTATCGAGCCTCGCGACGGAGCTGGGGAAGAGACAGATCGCGGTCCGTTCCCTGTTCGCGCCTCTGCGCCCTTTGAACAACATTGCAGCGGCCGCGGTGGCCATCGAAATCGCACCCCCGTCAGGCAAGGTTGAGGACCTGAGTTCTCCGGCCTACCTGCAACTGGTGGCGGAATCGGTCACGGCAGGAATCGAAGCCGTGCGCAACCAACTGGGAGGCGCGCGATGATCCCGCGTCACCTGATTATCGGAGTTGCTGCCATGTTGGCGGTGGCGTTGGGAATGAGCCTCTACGCGTGGCGGATGCGAGGCCGGGCCACGCAGATGGAACCCCCCGCCGAGTACGCTCACCCGGTGGCGGCGCCGGTGCAAGGGCCCACCGAACAGGTCACACTTTACGTGGCCTACGACGATCCCGGTATGCTGCGGGCGCAATCGGCCAGCATTCCGCTGCCGGCGGGACGCCAGGAGCGGGCGCAGGAGTTGCTGCGAGAGTTGCTCGGCCTGTATATGGACAAGGCTTCGTCCCACCCTCTGGGTCCGGGGAGCGAGGTGCGCGACGTGTATTTGGTGGATCCCGGGCTGGCGGTGATTGACCTCAATGATGCCTTTGCGGACGGGCATCGCTCGGGCGTTCTGGTGGAAGAACTCACCGTGGCTTCACTGGTCCAGACTTTGGCGACCGGTATCCCCGGAATTAATCGGGTAAAGATCCTGGTGGGTGGGAAGGAGCGGGAGACGCTGGCGGGTCATGCTGATTTGTCGTGTCTTTATGATATTTCGGCGGTGGCACAGATGGTGGGCGAGTTGCAGAAGTGAAGCGCTCGGTAATTAGCAATTGGCTCCTCGCAATGTCCGCGCGAGATCCTTCAGGCTAAAGCCCTTCAGGATGACGCCGGGTAGAGGATTTGTTCAAATTGACCCGCACCAAAAGGTCGGAGCCGGGGACGAGGTGCTATTTGCCAGATGCCAAGTGCCAATTGCCAATTCCTCCTCCTCCGGCTGCTAGAATCCTCAAATGTTCTATCGTTCCGACAATCGCTCGCCGGACCAGATGCGGCCGGTCAATATCATCCCCAACTTCATCAACACGGCCGAGGGATCGGTCCTGATTGAACTCGGCAATACGCGAGTGATCTGTACTGCTTCGGTCGAAGAAACGGTGCCGCAGTTCATGCGGAACCGGGGCAAGGGCTGGATTTCGAGCGAGTACAGCATGCTGCCTCGGGCCACTCTGACGCGAACGCCGCGCGAGGTAAACAAAGGGCGCCCCAGCGGACGAACCCATGAGATTCAACGGCTGATCGGGCGCGCCCTGCGCGCGGTCACTGATCTGGAACGCATGGGCGAGCGCACCATCTGGATAGACTGCGACGTGATCCAGGCGGACGGCGGGACCCGCACTGCGTCCGTCACCGGGGCTTTCGTGGCGCTCGGTCTGGCCCTGGAAAAGCTGGTGCAGGCGGGCACGCTTACGTCGGTTCCCTTCCGCGACTACCTGGCGGCGGTCAGCGTCGGAATTGTGGATGGCGAAATCCTGCTCGATCTGGCCTACGACGAAGACTCGCGCGCCGACGTGGACATGAACTTCGTGATGACCGCGGGCCGCAAGCTGGTCGAAGTACAGGCCACGGCCGAACACCAGGTGTTCGATGAGGAACAACTGGGAAAGATGATAGGACTGGCCAGCCAGGGCGTGCAGGCGCTGATCGCCAAGCAGCAGGCGGTGCTGGGAACACTGACCCTGCGCCAGTGAGTGTGGGGCGGACACTCTTGTCCGCCGCCTTTGACTTTAGCGTTTTATTGAGAAAAACGCCGGAGACGCGAGGACCAGGCTTCCCTCGCAGGCTGTTACACACCCACAATTCATTTTCCGGAAGCGATCGGGGCGACCACGTACACGTATTCCAGCATTTCGGTCCCGGTGTTGGTGACGTTGTGCCGCGACCGGGGAGGGATGTAGGTCAGCATCCGGGAAGAGATTGCCATCGCTTCCCTGCCCTCGACTACGGCCTTGCCCTGTCCCTGCAGAACCACCAGCGCCTCTTCGTGCTCTTGGGTCGAATGCTCGCCCACCGATTGGCCAGGCTTGAGCCGGACAAATCCGCTGCGCATCCCCGCCGTCTGCGGGGCTCCTCGCAGCAGCGGACAATCGCTGCCCGAGCACTCGAGATGAAACCACAAGGGCTGATAAGACTGCTCGTGTGAGTGAATTGGCGCCGCAGCGAAAAGCAGCACGGCCGCAGTGGCCAGGAGCCAGGATTTCATGAAGCAGGATTTCATGGGAGCTCCCCAGGATGTGATTTCCGTCAGTGCGAAGATTGGGCCCTTTCCGCGAGAAAGTTGTCTTCACACTCTCTTGCGGCGGAGAGCAACTGCGAGAACTCAGGTGTGTTCCGCAGGGTCGCCAGCAGGGGATCTTTCTGAAGGGCGGTGTAGGCGCAGTAGCGTCCCGCGATGGCGCTCTTGAGCAGACGCACGGCGATGTCCTGCTTGCCACAGACTGCCATGAGGGTGGCGTCCCAGTACCTGTTCTCGGCGTCGGGATCAGCGAAAGACAAGGGGGTAAATGTGCGCACCGCTTTTTCCAGCTGGGTTGGCGACGAAGAGGCGAAGCAGGCAATAATGATTCCATTGAAGGGATCCTCGGGGCCTATTTTCTCCGCGCTGGCTCGCGCTTCCCCCCGTTTGCCCGCGCGTTCGAAATGGAGAGGCAAGTTCGACGAGACCCAACCCGAACCGGGATCCAGCCGGAGGAAATCCATGGCCCGATCCGAATTGCCCATTAGATCAAACACGAAAGAGCAGGAGCGGAATTGATAGTTCCCGGGATCAAGAGACATCGCCTTGTCGCACTCGGGCGCGGCTTCATCGAGCATCCCCCCGTAGCGCAGGACGTAACTCAGGGCAAAGTGGGCCATGGCATTCTCGGGATGGCGCGCCACCAGTGCTTTCGCATCCTGATAGGCCTTGCCCATTTCACCTCTTTCTACGCGGTTGGTGATCAGCATGCCGGCCGCGTCACTGTAGTCGGGATCGAGGGCCAGGGCACGCTCCTGGGCGGCAGTGGAACGCTGGAACATGGCCTCGCCGCCATTGGAGTAGTGCGAGTCATAGTAGTAGCGTTCTCCCAGGGCGCGCCACGCGGGCGCATAGGTGGAGTCGAGACCAACCGAACGCTCCAGCATGGTGATGGCCTCTTTATTAGGAGCGGCATCGTGAGGCAGCGAGACGCTGCGCAAGTACAGATCGTAGGCTTCTTCGTTTTTGGGATGCGTCCTGGCATCGGCTGCATTGTCACTGCCGCCTAGTGCCGGAACCAGTCCCTGACGGACCCTCGCCGCGATCTGTCCCCGCATGGCAATCATGTCCACCGCCCCTACGCTGAGCGTGTCGCGCCACACTGAGCGATTGTTCGCGACATCGACTGCTTCCAGAGTGATCTGCAGCTGGTCGCCTTCCTTCAGATAGTGACCGGTGACAATGTTCGCGACCCGCATCTCGCGCCCCGCCTGTTCGAGGTCCAGGCTGGAAGCGTTGTACTTGCTGGTGGTGGCGAAAGGACGGATGGACAAAGAGTGCACGTAACTCAGCGCGGTAGCGATTTCGTCGGGCAAGGCCAGGCGCAGGAAATCGACGTCCTTGTCGGCACTCATGTTCTGAAAAGGAAGAACGGCGACTGTAGTGGGGTTGGCGGAACTGACCGTTGGTGAAGCGCGATGCTGGAGTTGCCAAAAAACAACAGCGCCGATCGCGACCGCAACGGCGGCAACCAGCGCGACGATTTTTCCGCTGATCTTCCCGTAGGACCGATCCTGGCTGGAGCCGGCCGCCGCTGAAGCGTGCTCGGTAGCGTCGTACCGTCCGGAACTCGAGGGTCCCGCATTGGCCCTTGCCACTTCGCCACTGGTGGCGGCAGGCAATACCGTCCGCCCGGTGTCAGTGTCACGCTTTAAACGCTTTAGATCGCTCGCCATCTCTGAGGCGTGCTGATAGCGCAGGGAGCGGTCCTTCTCCAATGCCTTGTCGATGATGTCTTCCAGCTTGGCCGGGACGTCGGGATTCAGGCGAACGGCGGGCGTAGGCCCTGAATCCAGGATGGCTTTGAAGATCAGTGCCGAAGTGTCGCCTCGAAAGGGCAAGGTACCGGTGGCCATCTCGTACAGAACAGCGCCGAAGGAGAACAGATCGGTGCGGGCGTCGAGTTCCTTGCCTTTCGCCTGCTCCGGCGACATATAAGCCACCGTGCCTACCATGGTGCCCGGACTGGTCAGGTGCTGTTCGTCGATGGTGCCCGTCATGGTGTTGGCCGATGCCACCTGGCTGGACGACCCGGCGGTGGGCGCGACTTTCGCCAGTCCAAAATCCAGAATCTTGGCGTGCCCGCGTTTGGTGACAAAGATGTTTGCCGGCTTGATGTCGCGGTGAACGATACCTTCGGAGTGGGCGGCGTCGAGGGCGTCGGCAATCTCAATGGCCAGCGAGAGCAGCGTGTCGTTCTCCAACGGCCGGCCCGCTACCATGTGCTTCAGAGTCAGACCGTCCAGGAACTCCATCGCAATAAAGCGCTTGCCTTCATGCTCGCCAATTTCGTAAATAGTGCAGATGTTGGGATGGTTGAGCGCGGAGGCGGCGCGGGCCTCGCGGCGGAAACGTTCCAGAGCTTGCGGGTCCTGGGCGACATCATCAGGAAGGAACTTGAGCGCGACAAAACGCCCCAGCGAGGTGTCCTCGGCCTTGTACACCACGCCCATCCCACCACCGCCCAGCTTTTCGATAATGCGGTAGTGGGAGATGGTCTGGCCGATCATGTTCTGACTGATCATTTGCAACCAATCATGGAGTCGGGCCAATGTTAGGTGGGATTGCAACGGCAGTCAATGAACGCCCGGGATAGGAGACAGAGCGCTCTGAAACTGCCCTCACTATCTTTTGTAGTTGCCGATTCGAGCTCTACAAGAACGCAAAAATGCGAGAGAGATCACGTCGGCGGCTGACGGGCACCGGAACCCAACAAGTCCGAGCAGGGGGAATCGTGTTCCACAGTCCTTCTGCTGCGAAATCGGCCGCGGTCTCATCTTCAAACTTCTCACTTCCCGTGAAGGGCTGAAGCCACGCCTGCTCTGTCTGCCTCGCGCTCGACGATTGACTGGAACTTCCGCAGCACGTCTTCGGGAAGAGATGGCTTCTGATACATGCTCACCAGTTCGTTGACTCGGTCGCGGGCCCGCGTGAAGGCGTCGCTCAGTGGCTCCGAGCCTGGCGCGTTCCGATCGATGACAGGAGAGGGAAGATGCTGCTCCTGCCGAAAAAGCGCGCGCGTTTCCTTCAGCTTGAGAAATTCTCCGGAGAGCCCGGTTTGCGCGAACATAGCAGTGGCCAGAGTTTCTCCGCGCATTTCAACGCCTCGCACCAAACGGTACGCCGAGGCAATCGACTCTGCATCAATGACCAGCTTTTCGACGCTGTGGCAGGCAAGAGATTCGAGCATACCTGCTCCCGAGATCATGTTGATACCCGTGAGCGCTCCCAGCATCGCCGAGCGGGCGCTCTCCGCGCCGGCCTGGGCATCCACAAACTTCGAGTCGGTCGCGACCAGATAACCGTGGGTCGGCAGGCCCAGATGCTTGCCGACTTCCGCGCACGCCATATTCAGCATGGCAGTTTCCACCGCGCCCATGGGCGCGCCTGCGGTACGCATGTCGAAGATGGCCGGAGCGCCGCCCCAGACTACGGGCGAGCCCGGTGCCGCGAGTTGATGCAGCGTGATGCCGGCGAGGACTTCGGCAGCGTGCTGCGTCACAGAACCTGCCAGCGTTACGGGAGCGGTACCGCCGGCCAGTGGCATAGAGACGATTTCCGCGGGCACGCCGGCGCGGGCCAGGTCGAGCAGGTTGTGCGACGCGAACTCCGACCAGTTCAACGGTGGGGAGGGACACACATCAAAAACCGCTCGAGGTTTCTTGCGCAAATTGTCTCGACTGCCGCTGTCGGCGGCAAGCAAGTCGATCATGCCTTGCAATCCGGCCGCGGAGAACGATCCCGTCACCACTGGCTTGTGAGAATACTGCAGGACTACAAGCAACCGATAGAGATCGCCGATCGCGCTGGGCGCATCGTTGCACACGACGGCAGTGGACTGCGCTGCGAACTGCGGCAAGGTTTCCGTAACCTGGATGAGGCGCACCAGGTCGCGAGTCTCGGACGGCCGCGCTTCCAGGGTATCGGGATCGAGCATCTGCACGCAGCAGGAGCCGGGATCGAAATGCACGTCGTCGCCGCCATAATGAACCGCTTTCTCCCCCTGGCGGTTGTACAGGTAGAAGTCCCGTGGGGCCGATGCCAGGCAATTTCGCGCCTGCGACTCAGGAACACGCGCCACGCCGTCATTGACCTCAATCCCCGCCGACCGCAATAGCGCGACCACCGGCGCCGAGCCCACGCGAACTCCAGGGCTCATGAGCAGTTCAAACGCTTCGCACAAAATGCGTCCGATGAGTTCAGGCGTGAGCAGTTGAATTCTGGGTCTCATGCCTAAGCCGTTCCTTTGTTCATCACTTTGCTCATGAGATTCTTGGCCAGTTCGAGGGCACCGATGGCATTACGGGAGTAGCCGTCGGCGCCGATTTCAGCGGCCCACTTCTGGGTGACCGCGGCGCCGCCAATGATCGCTTTGACTCGCGGCCGCAACCCGTTTCTGTCCAGCGCTTCGATCACGGCTTTCTGCCCGGCCATGGTCGTTGTCAGCAACGCAGAGATGCCAACGATGTCGGCATCGACTTCTTTGGCCTTGGCAACGAATTGCTCGGGAGTCACACTCGTGCCCAAATCAAAGATCTGGAATCCGCTGGCGGAAAGGATTGTGGCGACGAGATTCTTGCCGATGTCGTGAATATCGCCTCGGGCAGTGCCGAGGATGATCTTACCCAGAGCCTCACGCTGCGAGCCACGCTTCAGCATCTCCGGTTCAAGAATGTTGATGGCGGCCTTTATGGCCTCGGCCGACGCGAGCAGATCGGGCAGAAACATTTGGCCGCAGCCGAATTGATCGCCAGCGAACGTGATCCCCGCGGCAAATCCCTGGTTCACCGCCTCGATCGGATCGACGCCATTGGCCAACGCCTGCTGCGCCAATTGCGTGGCCGTATCAGACGCGCCGTCAATGATGCTTTGGCGCATCGCTTGGAAGAGTTGATCCGACAAAGAGCCTCCCACACAGATTAGCCCTGGAATCAGGCTGACCAGGCAGGAATTGTACTCCGGCCCCGAGTCAAGAAACTGTGCCCCGCCGCACATCCCCGATTGTTAACGGCTCTGAACAGAAATGATGCTTACAAGGCTTCCCCATCTTCGCGACCCATTCGGTAGGAAATCCGTTCGCGTGTCTGTGATGCGACGAGGTCAGAATGTCAGTGCCCTTTGCTTTTGACCTGATGGTATGGACCCGGCCCGACGACTAGCAGTTTGCTAATGTCGAGGCAGGAGGTTTCATGGCCATCGAGACGAAAGTGGTTGGGTTGGACGTTGCAAAGAATGTGTTTCAAGTCCACGGCGCGTTTACAGCACCTGCCGGGTCATGAGTGTAATGATTCCATAACAATGTCGGCGATTTTTCGTCAGCTACCCTCCCGACGGCCTAGAACTCGATCCAGAGAGGCTCGTATATACGATCCTAACTATTGTCCACAACAAGTAGTAGAACAGCGCGGCCACGACAACGCCGAATGCTCCCGTGGTCGTGGGTAAAGCTGCTCCGAGGGTACGGTAAGGAATATTGAGGACAAACACTGCCATCAGGCCCGCAAAAATACCGAGAAGCGTTCCCCAGATTGGCAAGCGTTGTGGTACCCACTTGGAGGGAGAAAGCATTGCCCATAGGCCCCAAACACACGGCGCAATGCACCAAATGGCAAGGATCAATGAAAGTCGTTGGGGATTTAGGCCGGAAATCATAAGAACTACAGCACTAGCGATGGCGGTCGCAATGCATGCCACGACAGATCCAGCCGCAAATCGTCTCAACATAAGGACCTCCGATTGAGTGGCTCATGGAGAGCCTCTCTTAACATTATGCGCTGCGGCGTTGTCTGTTGCAGTGATGCCGATTGGCTGGCTCAGTTGACGATTCGCTGGGCTCAAGCAGGCCATAGCACTCAGAACCGGGTCAATGAGCGTAACGGCGATATTTCAGCAGTTGATATTTGCCTGAAAGCCCAGTCCAATTGGGGCGAAGAACGAGCCGGAACTCCACGAACCGCATCAAGTCGCGGTAGTCACTTCTTCAACCACCCTTGTAACACCAGCCAATCGGCGAACCTGTCAATCCAATGATCCGTAGGGAGGTTCTGCTTGCGCATTCCGAAGCCGTGGCCACCCTTCGCGTACAGGTGCAGTTCTGCCGATTTATGAGCGTCCGTCCACCTCTCGTACAAGGCAACGCTTTCCGGCGCGAGTCCGAGCTGATCATCGGTCGCAGCCGCAACAAACATAGGCGGTGCATCCACTGGAACGGGAACATCTTTAGATATGTCCCCGCCCGCATAGATCGGGGCTACGAAGGCGGGTCGGCCTTCAGGCAAGTAATGAAAAGCAACTCCGGCTGTGACCCTTCCACCAGCGGAGAATCCGATAATGCCGACACGGTCGGGGGAAACTCCCCATTCCGAGGCGTGCTGCCGAACGTAGGTGACTGCCGCTAGCCCATCGGCGACGGCCAGGGGAATGACCTTCCCTACCGTTTCCTGAAATTTCTGCTTGTCGGCAAACAGCGCGGTAAATTCCTGTGTGGCGTCCTCGCCGGTGCGTGCGAGGCGGTACTTCAACACAAAGGCCGTCACGCCTCTCGCGGCCATGTACTTGGCGACATCGATGCCCTCGCTGTTGATGGAGAGGGCCATAAAACCGCCGCCCGGGCAGATCACCAGAGCGGTGCCGTTTCTCAACTCTGGAGAAGGCTTGAAAACTGTCAGGCTTGGCTTGGTCACGTTGCTGACGACTTCAGTGTTCCAGACTTTCGAGAAGTACTCTTTCTCCGGATAGTTCTCCTGCGTCGAGCCCGGCGGCGTGGCGGGGTAGAGGGCAATGACATCCTGGGCGGCGGCCAGAGTCGCCAGCAACACTATTAAGAAAAGGGTTCGAATGAGGAATGTTTTCATGGCCGCGTAGTTTAGCAGAGAGTCGCGTCTGGGGGAGTGACTTCAGGCGGGTCTCAGTTCCATCACACCGGTCCCCTGCGGGTTCCAGCGGGCGCCAAGTGGAGCGGCGAAATCATGACAATAACGTGCTGGTGCCCGCATTCGCTATAATTCGCTTTTCGTTGGAGCTCTCTCTCGACATGGAACTTACCATCCCGGTCGGGCGGGCGGGAGAATTCCTCCTTCTCGCCCCAGACCCGAGGAGGTCTATAATGTTTGCTCGCCACGTCGCCGTCAAATTGAGACCCGGCACGTTAGCCGAATTTACCAGGGTCATGGACAACGAAATCCTTCCCTGGCTCCGAAAGCAAAAAGGGTTCCTGGATGCGATCACATTAGCTGTCCCGGGCGGCAGAGAAATCGTTTCGGTCAGCTTCTGGGATCAGGAGGAGAGCGCACAAGTTTACAATTCAATGGGTTATCCAGAGGTATTGGAGATCCTGAAAAAGATATTGGCGGGAACTCCCCAGGTTAGAACCTTTGATGTCGTCAGCTCGACTCTGCAAAAAGTCGACCTCCCAAAAACTGTCTCCTCCACCGGTCGGGGGCACCGGCATGGGGACAGCACGACAGCAGCGGATCGAGCGCATCGTGTGTGAGCTTTGGGATGAGCGCAATCTCACACAATCTCAGACGCCCGTCACAGATAGCTTAGCCAAGCCCAGTCCCGATGCCGGCGCCGGAGTTCCATAAACCACCGACAAGGCAGATAAAGAATCGCCACGGCTAGAATCCACATGGCGTAAACGAAAGGCAGACCGTGACCATACCCGAAAGGTTTCGGCGATGTGCCTGCGATGATGGGGCCGTGCCAGAGAGGTTGGTGAAAGGCTAACGCGACCAGGATAGCCATTGCGTGAAGTAGATAGAGATGCAGGACATAATAAAACAGCGGCACCCGGCCAAAGACCAGCAGAATACGGCCCAGCCCGCGCTCCGCTTTAGCCCCATCAAGCAACCCGAGCACGATCAGGGACGGCCCGAGCGTCATCAGCAGGTAGTCGAGCGAAGGCGGGTACTTGAGCGTGTTGAAGAATGAGATCA
>JAIQFF010000068.1 GCA_020073395.1 Terriglobia bacterium | reverse complement strand
TGTCCGACCCACACGTTCATTGCGTCGTTGACGACGCCTTCCCTACCTGCTCTTTGGCCAGGCGCTCCGTCATATCCTTCGGCAGTTCGTGCAGAAACACCAAGAAGGCGGCGTTGGTCCAGCCGAAGCCGATCACGTTCTGCTGATATCCCGCGTGCACGCCTGACTCCGACGAACGAGTGACCACGTTGTATTTCTCGCGGATGGTGCCATCATGGCGAAAGTTCTCCGCGATGGTGGCCAGGAAATTATAGGAAATTCGATTGGCATCGTCGTTAAATCCATATCGCCGAAGGCCTTCGATGGCGACAATTTGGGTGGGCGCCCAGCCGTAGGGATAATCCCATTGCACGTCAGCGAAGTTGCTGCTCATGGCCAGGCCCCCGGGCTGCTCGAAAATGCCCAGATTGCGGACCAACTCCTGCGCCTGGTCCGGGGTGGCCAGCCCGGCCCACAGGGGATAAAAAGTGGTGATGTATTCGTAGGAGGATCGAACCCCGGTTTCGAAGTCGTAATCGAAGAACAATCTGCGGCCGGGATCCCACAGATATTTCTGGATCCTGTCCTTTCTCACCTCCGCCCGCCGCGCCCATTTCTGCCCTTCCTCGTTGCGACCGAGGATTTCGGCCATGGCTTGCAAGTCTTTTTCAGTCTTATAAAGAAGGCTATTCAGGCAGATGGGAGCGTAGTGATGAGTCGCGGCGCCATACGGGCCGAAGCGGAAAGAAATGTCGAACCCCGACTCCCGCATGGAGCGGTCGCCCTTGTAATAGTCAGGCGTGAGTGAAATCTTCCGGGCCGGCTCGCAATCCGGCCTTGCCATGGTGGTTGCAGCGTCACAAACCTGCACCGAGAACTGGAAGCCGACCCCGGAATCAGCGTCGGCAGTATTTTCCGCCAGATAGTTCCGCCCCGTCTGCGGGTGCAACAGGAAGTAACCGGCAACTTTGCGATAGCTCCCCGCCTCGTCCTTCAAGCTCTCCGGAGCAGGACCGTTTCCGAAGTCGTAGTAGCGCGAAAGACCGGTGGATCCGGCGAGGTGCGGTTCCCGGTTCCAGGTTTCATAGTCCTTGCTGGCATAGCCGTATGCCTTCTCCAGCCAGCCGCGATTTTCGTGACCGGCAGCCTTGTCGGCGTCGTACACCTCCATGATCATCGAGGTGAGAAACGGCGGCTGTGAGCGAGTGAGGTAGTAAGCGCGATTTGCATTCAGAATGGTGCCGTAGTGTTCGATCTCGAAAAAGAAGTTGTCCACCATGCCCCGGGCCAGGTCGAGGCGTCCTGCGCGCACCAGTCCAAGAATAATGAAATAACTGTCCCAGCCATACATTTCGTTGAACCGGCCGCCGGGAACCACGTACTTGTTCTCTAGGTACAACAAGCCGGGAGCGATCTTGCCAGGATCGATCTGTCCGGGGGCGGTGATGACAGCAGGCAGCGCCCGCACTTGGACCTTGCAGCGCTTCTGCAGGTCCTGCACCGCCGGAGACGCGGGAAAATCAGCAGGCAGGTACAACACCGAAGCCTCGGTCAGCTTGGGATCGACCACGGTTTGGCAGTCCGTCATCGAGCGGGTCAGCGTGTCCCAGCCCGACGATATGTAGTTGAGGATTGGCGCGAGGCCCGCCTCTGGCGCGGATTTGCTGGGTTCGGCCGCATAGGCCCTGACACTGGCCAGCGCGAAAAGAGCAATGACAAGGACACGGTTGGATCGCTTGATTTTCAAGACTACGGTTGAGTAAGTCATGAGGTTTGCAAGTGAGTGCGTTTGCGTGGCCTGAAAACGTGTGGGTCGGACACTCCTGTCTGACGCCTTTGACTCTTGACTTTAATAATTGCCAAACAACAAAATCAACTGCAAAGGCGTCGGACAGGAGTGTCCGACCCACACACATTCTGTGTCATACCGCCATGCGCCCCTGCTCGGCTTCCTTCTGGGCAATGTAGCGCAACAGGATGTCGCGGGAAGAGACCAGCCCTTTCAGTTCCTTGCCATCCACGATGGGCAAATGGCGAAAGCCAAATTCCCTCATAAGGTACAAACAATTTTCTATGGTTTCTTCAACGCTGACCGACTTGGGATTGGCGGTCATCACCTCGGAGATCCTGGTGGTTCCGGGCAGGCGTCCGGCGGCCACGACGCGGTTCATAATGTCGCGTTCGGAGAAGATGCCCACCAGTTCGCCGTTACGCAAAACGGGCAGCGCGCCGATGCGATGCTCCATCATGAACCGCGCTCCTTCCAGAACGCTGCGGTCGGCTTCGATCGAATAAACCCGGCGGTCTTTTACGAGATCATAGATCGGCGACATGGACGACTCCTCTCGGAATCAGCTTGGGAGGCCCTTCTCAGGAATACCGAAGTGCAACACTCTATCACGGTCAGAGGCGCTCGATCCATCCGGGCTAGCGGCGAGTAATGTCCTGATTCAGAGTCCTCTCCTCCTTTGCGGTCTTCCTTGCGCCCTTTGCCGTAAAGGGTCTGACCTCGCCGATATCATTCTAGGAGCGCCAAGAAAAGCCGCGCACAATCGAACCAGGGCGCGGGCACCGTGGACGGCGGGGATCGCCCCTATCTCGAAGCAGCCAGGTAGCCTTTCTTGTAGTGCGTCTGCACACGTGGCGCGCCCGCCGAAGAGGCAACATGCACTTTGATCTTTCGCCACTTGCCGTCACGGCTGATATTTTGCGGGCGGTATCCTAGTACGTACTGGTTGCGCATCTGGCGACTGACAGCGGCGGCGATTTCAGGAACCTTGTCGAGGCGGGCGGCGGCGACGGTTTGGCCCCCGGTCACATCCGTGATCTCCGCCAGCCAACGCCGCCCCATCAATTCCTCGAAGGAGCGGAAAAACAGGCTGTCGAATATGCCGATGGCGTACACATCCACATTCGCCTCCTCCACCAATCTGCGTACCTCCTTCAGGCCGTAACGGCTGTGGTTGTCAGCGCCGTCAGAGATGATCAGCAAGGCCCGGCGCTGGTAGCGAGCCGATCGCATGTGTGCGATGGCGAGATATATCGCGTCCAGCAGGGCCGTGTGTCCGTCCAGAGGTTCGGAGGTGAGAGTTTCCTGCATGTCCTCGATCGACTGGATGGAGGTGTCCAGCAGCCGGGGCCGGTCGGCAAACGTGATTACGAAATAATCGTCCTGAGGATTGGCATTCTTGAAGAATTCCTCCGCGGCGGCGCGCTCGGTCACAAACTTGTTCGCCATGCTCTTGCTGGTGTCGAGAAGCAGGCCCACGGAAATCGGGGCCTCCTCGGCAGAGAAGTATTGGACCTCCTGCGGCGTGTTGTCTTCGTAGATTTTGAAGTCCTTCTTTTGCAATCCCAGCACCGGACGATTCATGGGGTCGGTAACCGTGATCGGCACCAACACAACGTCCACGTCGGACCGCAGTGGTTTTGCGCGATGGAGCGTGGAATCGCTCGGCTTGGTCGCAGGGGGTCTCGAGGACTCGGCACTGACCCACGGAATCGTGTGGACTTCATCCATGGACTGCGAGACTGCATTCGGCCGGAACAAGAGTATGCCGCAAAGGCTGACTGTTACAGGAGAACGAAAAAGGCGATTGAGGTTTGGCAAAGCGGTCAGCCCCCACAAACCGTGTGCGGCGGATACTAGCACAGGCTTGCGAGCACGCCTCAAGAATAGTTTGCGATGGGGTGTCTCCTGATTCAGAGCAAGCCCCAGAGGCACTTGGAGGGTCCAGGCAAGGAAGCGGACAAATGCCTGGGTCAAAAACGTAAACGGTCAAAAACGTAAACGGCAGCCCAGGTCCTGGCTGCCGTTACGTTAGACGAAAGGGCGATCCGGTTAGAAGCGGAAGTGAGGTCCCAGCGAAATCTTCAGATTATTTTTCGGGCCGCCCGAAAAGTAGATTTCATCGCCGACTTCTGCGCGTAACCCGATGTGCCCCCAAAAACCCTCAACGCCGACCCCGGGATAGACCGCGAACCGGGTGTTTCCCGCATCCACGTTGCCAAACGATTGGGCCAGGCTTTGGTCGCTGTTGCCGAAATTTACAAAGCCGACTTTGCCCGTGGCAAAAAGATTGGCATTCCCGGTGCCGAAGTTAAACTTGGGACCGAAGAGACCGTGCAGAGGGCGGGTCCTGGTGGTCACAAAACTCGTGGTTGCGCCATTGTTAAAGAAGTTGGTCTGGTTGCGTTCGAAGTCATAGGACAATTCGGCTTCGATGCTGGCCCACGGGTTTACGTAGAAACCAGCCCGGCCACCCAGTCCAACGAAGTTGATCTGGCTGCTGCCACCCTGATCAAAACGGTAATACTGGGCGAAGCCACCAACTTCTACGTGATTTTCGTTCTGCGCGAAAACAGCGCCCGGCAGAGCAATTAAAGCAGCAAGCACAGCTAATAGAGCGATACGTTTCATAAGAACATCTCCTGATTATTCGGCAGACCCCTACGACCGTGGACGGAAGTAGCTTCTGTCCTTAAGCTGATATTTTCAGTGCAATAAGATGCCCTGTTCCGCAGTCGGGTTGGGCTGTAACGGGTCGGATCAGCTGCAATGAAAATGAATAGGAATGGAGGTCAAATCCCTGAGCGCAATGGGGCGCCAAGGGGCCCGCAAGCTCGCGGAATAAGCCCGTCCCGTTCGTAATCGAGCCGGAATCTGGCGGGGAGCTAGGCCCGGGACTACCAAGAATCATAGCTACAAAGAATCATAAGTTGACGTGGTTTACCCGACCTCGATAGGCTGCTAAGTAGTTACGAAGGTCATCGGAACTGGGAACGTTGAGCGGGGATGGCAGTCCGTAGTTCGAAACGGCTTCAGGCCAATCGGAAACCCTTAAGCAGTACAACGAAAAGATAGTTACGCCGCATCTGAATTAGTGCGGCCGGAAAAGGCGACTTGACGGACGCGAAAAAACTACAGGGCGACAAGCTTTCGGAAGCAGCGGCGATTGAGCGCGCCAAGCAGGGAGATGCAGAAGCTTTTCAGCTTCTGTACAACCTCCATAAGAGGCGGGTTTACTCGCTATGTCTCCGCATGACCGCAAACACAGCGGAAGCTGAGGACCTGACTCAGGAAGCTTTTCTGCAGTTGTTTCGCAAAATTGCCACCTTTCGAGGCGAATCAGCCTTTTCTACCTGGCTGCACCGGATGGCGGTAAACGTTGTCCTGATGCAGTTGCGCAAGAAAAGCCTTCCCGTGGTCCCGCTGGAAGAAACGCTGGAGAACGAGGAAGAAGCCCCGAAGAAGGAACTGGGCGCGCAAGATCCGGTCTTGTCGGGTTCGATTGACCGGCTGCGACTCCAGCGGGCAGTGGACGCGCTGCCGCCGGGATATCGCAGGATTTTTGTACTGCACGACGTAGAAGGGTACGAGCATAACGAGATTGCCGCGATGGTGGGATGCTCCATCGGTAACAGCAAATCTCAGCTCCACAAGGCGCGCATGAAATTGCGCGAATCGCTCAGAACGAGCAGAGCCGAAAAGGCCACCAAGCCGTTTTGAGCGATGGGAGAGCGGTAGGGAGCGGTACGGGGGAGATGAAGTATGAACTGCGCAGAGTTTCAGGAAATATTGCCGGAGGTGTTCGACCGCGGCAGGACGCCGGAGCAGGAAGCGCACTTGAAGTCCTGTCCCATGTGTTCGGGCCTGCTGGCAGACCTCGATCTGGTTGCTCGTGAGGCGCGGCACCTGCAAGAGCTGGCTGAGCCCAGTCCGCGGGTGTGGAACTCGATTGAGATCGAATTGCGGCGCGAAGGCGTCATCCATGAGCCTCAACGGGGACCATCGTTGCTGCCGCCCGTCTCGCGACGCTGGAACCTGGGGGCATGGCTGGCGCCAGTGGCGGCCCTTGCCTTGGTCGCCTTCGGGATCGGCGTCTACCAGAGAGGATCAAAAAACCTGCAAGCCACTGAGCAGTTGACGGCCACGGCTCCTGCCCCGGTCGCCAACCCACAGAGTGCTAAGAGCACGCCCACTGTAAATAGTGAGGACCAGCAATTGCTGGCTGCGGTGGCTTCGCGCTCCCCGGCCATGCAGGCACAGTATGCTTCGAACCTGCAGAATGTGAATGCATACATTCGCGATGCCGAGGAATCCGCCCAGGCTGACCCCAACGATGAGGAAGCCCAGCAGATTGTGATGGACGCGTACGAGCAACGCGCGGCCATTTACGAGATGGCTTTGGACCGTTCCCTGCCTTGATGGGAGGCAGGTACACGGCAGGATGCTAGCAGTGCAGGATAGGCTCATAGTCGCTGCGAACCGGGCGGCGTGCCTGTGAGAGAGAGAACTATGGCGAGAGCGCGGCGCGCACAACTGGTTTCGGTGGTGATTCTGGCAACAGCAATCTGCGCCTCCGCCGAGGTTCGCAAGGAATTCCGTTTTACCGTGGGCCCCAAATCAGTCATCTCGGTTACAAATCAGTACGGACCGATTTCAGTGAAGCCCGGCGTGGGTAATCAGGTTATCGTGACCGCGGTCCTCCATTCTGACCAGGTCGAGATTGACCGCACCCAGAGCGGCAGCCGCGTGGATATTCTCACCCATCTGCTTTCCGAGACCAATGCCGACACCGGCCGCGTGGACTACGAAGTATCTGTTCCGGCCGACGCCAGCGTTACCCTGCGCTCCTCCACCGGCCTTCTACATGCCGAGGGACTGCACGGCGATGTGACCCTGGAAGGCAGCCAGGCCAATGTGGAAGTGCGTGACATCAGCAATGCCCACGTGCACGTTCGCACCCTGAACGGCTCAGTAACGCTGAATAATATTAGCAATGGACATGTGGAAGTCACATCTGTCAGCGGCGACGTGGTGCTGAATTCGGTGAACGGGCCGCTGGTGCAGGTAAACTCAACCAGCGGGAAGATTCTCTATGAAGGCGATTTCGGCCGCAGCGGCGAGTACATGCTGACCAGTCACAGCGGAGATATCGAGGCTTGCGCTCCGACCGACGCCTCGTTTGACGTGACCGCGCGTTCGGTCCGGGGCAAAGTGGAGAACGACTTTCTCCTGGAACCCAAACACACCCCCTTCGTGGTCAAGGCAGGGAGTGCCTTCGCAGGTACGATGAACAAGGCAGCATCTTCGGTCCGGTTGTTTTCCTTCAGTGGTAAAATTCACCTCAAGAAGCGCTAAAAACCCAAGCGACAGTGAGAGGCTGGCGGAGCGGTTGGATGGGCCCCGCGATTTGCCCTACATGAGCACTCGACCCGGTGGGCCGCCCGAGACCACGAAGTTTGCGTCTGTCTTCGGAGTACGGGCCCTCGTCCTGGTCGGTTTCATGGGCGCTGGCAAGAGCAGTGTCGGGGCCGCACTCAGCCGCAGTTTGGGCTGGCCTTTTGAGGATCTGGACGACCGCATCCAGGCCCGGGAACAACGCTCCATCGAGCAGATTTTTCGGCAGTCCGGTGAGGCCCACTTCCGCCGGCTGGAGCATGCAGCCTTGGCTTCATTGATTGCGGAGCTGGGTGCTTCCACTAAGGTAGTGGCCGTGGGGGGTGGTGCTTTCGCCCAGGCGAACAATGCCGCCTTGCTCGAAGCGGCTGGATTTTCAACCATCTTCCTGGACGCTCCGGTGGAAGAGTTGTTCCGCCGCTGCGGGCAGCAGCAGGTAGATCGTCCGTTGCGCGGCGATCTGGATGAGTTCCGCCGGTTATATGAGACCCGCCGGCCTTGCTATCTGAAGGCCCGGTTGCGCATCGACACCACGGGCAAAGACGTGGACTGCGTAGCGGCGGAAGTGATCGACAGCCTGCGGCTTCGTTAGCCGCGCAATGGCGGGCTCAT
The DNA here is from genome assembly GCA_020073395.1 of Terriglobia bacterium. Lineage (GTDB taxonomy): Bacteria > Acidobacteriota > Terriglobia > Terriglobales > Acidobacteriaceae > JAIQFF01. The sequence continues at coordinate 16,128 of JAIQFF010000068.1, read as the reverse complement.
CAAAGCCGGCTGAAGTTCGGAGAACAGCATTTCGAAGGAGTGCGAACGTGAAGGTAAGAACGGCTGGGATGGTAGGGATCTCGTGGCTCTTGCTGATCTCGGCGGCCGTCGCGGGCCCGGCCAAGGACAAGGAGCCTGCATACCAGAGTGTGGACGCCGGGTCCTTTGGCGTTTTCATGAATGGACGGAGAGTTGCCACCGAAAAATTTTCCATTCAGCAGAACCCCGCCGGGAGCGTTGCCACTTCCGAATTCAAGACCGAGGTGGCCACTGCCCCCGCCGTACAGTCTTCAGAATTGCAGCTGGAGCCTAACGGTGATCTGCGGAAGTACGAATGGAAAGAAGTCAGCCCGGGAAAAGCGCGAGCGGTGATCACGCCCAACGATAATCTCTTGATCGAACGCTCGACCAACAACCCGCAGGATAAAGAGGAGGAACATCCCTTCCTGCTTCCACTGTCAACCAGTGTTCTGGACGACTACTTCTTTATCCACCGGGAAATTCTGGTGTGGAAATATCTGGCCACCGGCTGCCGCCAGGACAAAGGACAGGTCGCCTGTCCGCAGGACCAGCAGGTAAAATTCGGCGCCATCAATCCGCACCAGCGTTCCTCGCTACTGGTGAGTATGGCCTTCACCGGGAAAGAGAAGACTCCGGTGCATGGCGTGGAGCGGGAACTCAATCACTTTCTGCTCAAAAGCGACGCCGGAGACTGGTCGCTGTGGCTCGACGATCAGTTCAAGCTGGTGCGCATTCTGGTGCCCAGCGACAACACGGAAGTAGTACGGGACTAAGCATCGGATTCTTTCCATGTCCCTGATCGACGCACGTACGTCTCGGGTCCTCTTCACGGTGCTGCTGTTTGCGCTGGGGTTCGGATTTCTATACATTGCCCGCCACACTCTGATCGCCTTCCTGTTTGCGGTTTTCTTTGCCTATCTGGTGGATCCTGCCGTTTCCCGCGTAGAAAAATTGGTACGCGGCCGGGGACGGGCGATTGGCGTGATCTATCTCCTGCTGCTGGTCCTGCTCATCACCTTCTTCTTCTTCGTTGGTCCAAAGATTGCGCGCCAGGGGCAGCGTTTGAGCGAGTCTCTGCCCAAGCTTCTGGAAACAGTCAGTTCCGGCCAGATTGCCGAACAGATCGGCAAGGAGCAGGGGTGGAGCGTACATACACGGGTGCAATTGTCGGCGCTTCTGGCCAGCCATCGCGATGATCTTCTCGGCCTGGCTCAGCGTATCGGCTTGCGTGTAGCTGACGTGGCCAAGGAAGCCTGGTTGCTGATCGTGGTACCGATTCTGGCGGCATTCTTTCTCAAGGACGGACGCGCCTTCGGCGAAGTCCTGCTCTCCTTCATACATTCCCGTCCCCAGCGCGAGTTCATGGAGGGCGTGCTGGGCGATCTGAACCAGATGCTGGCACAGTTCATCCGTGCGCAGTTGACCCTCGCGGCATTTTCGTTTGTCGCCTATATAGCCTTCCTGGAAGTGGCTGGCGTTCCCTACGCTCTGGTGCTCGGAACCGCAGGCGGAATCCTGGAATTCATTCCTGTGGTGGGACCGCTGGTTGCCGCCGCCGTCATCTTCGGCGTCGCCTTGCTGATGAGCTATCCGCACTGGCTCATCCTGCTGATTTTCCTCGGCGCCTGGCGCATGGTACAGGACTACGTGATCTCACCTCGCATCATGGGACAAACCATGGAACTGCACCCGCTGGCAGCCATCTTCGGGGTGCTGGCCGGGGGCGAGATCGCGGGAGTGCTCGGCATTTACCTTTCCATCCCCATCATGGCCAGCCTGCGCATCGTGTGGCGACGCTGGCGCCTCTATGCCGAGAAAAAGCGCTTCGGACCGCTGAATGAATATTCCTTTGGCTCCGAGATCACTCCCAGAACATAGGCACAAACCACGTGGGGACAGTCGCCCCCATGTGCTTCCTGGTAGCGACCGGCGCTAGACATTGACACTTGTCAGGCAACAGTTTCGCCTTCGATCCGAGGGCGCAAGCCACCTGTGTTGTAAAATCTGAAGAAACCCTTATGGCTGAGAAAATCCCTATCGGAATCCTGGGCGCTACCGGTATCGTCGGGCAGCGCTTTGTACAGATGCTGGAGCACCATCCCTGGTTCGAGGTGGCGTGGCTGGCGGCCTCGGACCGCTCTGAAGGCCGTCCCTACGGGGACGCTGCGCGCTGGAAGTTGAAGACAGCAATTCCCGCTCGAGTGGCGAACATGCGGGTTGCGCCCGCTAACCCGGAGGGGGCGCCGAAAGTTATTTTCGCCGCGCTCGATGCCTCCATCGCAGCCGAGATGGAACCTCGTTTCGCCGAAGCTGGATGCGCGGTGATTACCAACTCCAGCGCGCTGCGCATGCAAAAGGATGTGCCCCTGGTCATTCCGGAAGTGAATCATGATCACGTCAAGCTGCTCGAATGCCAGACGTGGCGCAAGAAGTCGGGCGGATTCGTGGTCACGAATCCAAATTGTTCGGCGATTGGCCTGGTCATCGCACTGGCTCCCCTGCAACTGGCGTTCGGCTTGGACACCGTGATGGCGGTCACCATGCAAGCCGTCAGTGGCGCGGGCTATCCCGGAGTGGCTTCGCTCGACATTCTGGGCAACGTGATTCCCTACATCTCCAAAGAAGAAGAAAAGATGGAAGAGGAAACCCGCAAGCTCCTGGGCAAGCTGAACGGCTCGGGCATCGTGATGGGCTCATTCGCCATGAGCGCCCAGTGCAACCGTGTCGCGGTTGAGGACGGCCATACCGAATCCGTCTCGGTGAAGCTGAAGCAGAAGGCGAAGCCCGAGGAGATTATCGAGGTCTGGAACAAGTTTCGTAGCCTGCCGCAAGAGATGAAGCTACCCAGCGCGCCGGAGCAGCCGGTGCACTATATGACGCCCAGTGATCGTCCCCAGCCCCGCCTCGATGTTGATTCGGGAAACGGAATGACGACTACCGTCGGCAGGCTGCGTCCCTGTGGCGTACTGGACTGGAAGTTCACCGTGCTCTCGCACAATACGATTCGCGGAGCAGCGGGAGCCGCGCTGCTGAACGCGGAGTTGCTGAAGGTGCAGGGCTATCTCGAGTGAGCTTCTCGGGTGAAGCCAAAGATTAGGTTAGGGTGAGCAGGGCTTTAGCGCGAGGGTGGAGCAGGGCTTTAGCCCTGCATTTGGAGGTTTTATCTTTGTGGCGGCTTTAGCCGCTGAGGTACTCCTCGAAGCCTCCAGGGCTAAAGCCCAGACCCGCGAGTGCAGCGCTAAAGCGCTGCTCAACCCTAAACCTGTTTTCGATTGAAAGTGATGATTCACCGCCTCACACTTCCTTTGCTCCTCCCCGTTCCTCCGTGCTTGAGGAATCAACCCCAATGATTGTCATGAAGTTCGGCGGCACCTCGGTGCAGGACGCCAGGGCGATTGAGCGCGCGGGCGCGATCGTCACAGGCCGTCTGGAGCAAAGGCCGGTGGTGGTAGTCAGCGCCATGGCCAAGGTGACCGACCAGCTGCTGGCCATGGCCCGCGCCGCCGGGGCCGGCGACCGCAAGACCGCGCTGAAACTCTGCCGCAGCCTGCAGGAACGCCACTACAACACCGCCGGAGAGCTCCTGGGGACGGCACTGTTCACCCAGTTTCACGGCGACCTGGGCGCTGACTTTGAGACTCTGGAAGAACTGCTACGCGGCATCGCGGCAGTGGGCGAATTGACTCCGCGCACTACCGACTACGTCTCCGCCTTCGGAGAAATATTATCCAGCAAGATTGTAGCGGCCGCGTTCTCGGCGCTGGGGATGAAGTCCGCGCTGGTAGATTCCCGCGACTGGCTGGTGACTGACAGCGCTCATATGCGCGCGGCTCCCCTGTTCGAAGAGACCAATCAGCGCTTGCAGTCAAGAGTGGCGCCACTGGTGGCAGCAGGTAAAGTACCGGTCATGGGAGGGTTCATCGGCTCATCCAAAGCCGGAATCACCACCACCATTGGCCGCGGCGGATCAGACTATTCTGCCGCCATCGCAGGCGCCGGCCTGGGAGCCGAACGCATCGAAATTTGGACCGATGTGGACGGCATGATGACCACCGATCCGCGTCTGTGCGCGGACGCGCGTCGCATCAAAGTCATCAGCTTCGACGAAGCCGCCGAGTTGGCCTACTTCGGTGCCAAGGTCCTGCATCCCGCAACCGTGCTGCCCGCGGTGCAGAAAAATATTCCGGTGTACATCCTCAACTCCGGCAATCCAGAGTGCGAAGGTACGCGCATCACCGCCCGCGCGCCTCGTTGCCGGAATTCCTTCAAGGCCATCGCGGTCAAGAAGCGGATAACTATTGTGGATGTTGCCGCTCCCCGCATGCAGCTGGCGCATGGCTTTCTCAGTTCGATTTTTGCTGCTTTTGACCGGCATCGCGTGGCCGTGGACGTAGTTTCCACTTCGGAAGTCAGCGTGTCGCTCACCGTGGACTCGAACGAATCGATTCCGCCCCTGGCGGCGGACCTGGCCAAACTGGCGGACGTAAAATATGAGGGACGCAAGGCCATCGTCTGCCTGGTAGGCGAGAATCTGCGCGACACTCCAGGCATTGCGGCGCGCGTTTTCGGCGAACTGGCAGACGTCAAGATTCGCATGATTTCGCAAGGGGCTTCCGAGATCAATCTTACGTTTGTGGTCGAAGAGGACGTGGTCTCCGACGTAGTGCAGCGGCTGCACAAGACGTTCTTCTCAGATTTGGATCCGGAAGTGTTCGCGTAGGTGCCGGAGGACGAGCGCGATCCGAACGGGTGTGCGATCCGAATGGGCGTGTGGAAGGGCGCGACTTCAGTCGTGCCACCAGCAGCCGAAACCGAGCGGCTTCAGCCGCTGGGGTTCGCTGTTCGGCCGACGAAGCACGGAATTTCGAGGAACTGTCTGTGAAGCTGCTCATCTTAGGACGCGGAAAGACCGGCTCTCTGGTCGCGGAAATCGCACGCGAACGTGGCCACGCCATCACATTGCTGTGCGCGGCGGACAATCCGAACGCGTCGGCGCTCACTCAGGAGAAACTGCGCGATGTCGATGTCGTAATCGATTTCACAACCCCGCAGGCTGTCCTGGGAAATATCCAGGCTTGCGTCGACGCCGGCAAGAGCATGGTGGTCGGGACCACGGGCTGGTACAGCGAACTGGAAAAAGTGCGCCAACTCGTCGAAAACAGAGGGTCTGGCTTCCTGTATGCCGCGAATTTTTCCATCGGCATCAACTTGCTTTTTGAGGCCGCACGGACCGCAGCCGGAATTTTGCAACATCACTATTCGGGACAAATCTTCGAGCGCCACCATGCGCAGAAGAAAGACGCGCCTTCGGGTACGGCGGTCACCTTGCAGAAGATCATCCGCGATGCCTCGGGCAAGGAGCTGGAAATCATCTCGTTCCGCGAGGGTGATGTGGTCGGCATGCACGAGATCGTGCTCGATTCACCCAACGACACGATTTATCTGTGCCACGATTCCAAGTCGCGCCGGGGATTTGCCGAAGGAGCGGTGCGGGCCATGGAATGGCTGGATGGGAAAAAGGGATTCTTTGATTTTAAGGACATCTGGAGAGAGACGTAGACAACCGGGTTAGGCTGTCCCGAGCTGTTTCGTGACTGTAACCACGTAGGGACGGGTGCCCTCACCCGCCTGGCGGAGCGAAGCTCGGCTTTTTACTGCCCGGAACGAGTTTCGCCCGCCGCCAATTAGCGTTATCTTTATCCTATGCAATTCCGTGGCTGCGGTACGGCATTGGTTACTCCCTTTAAGCAGGACGGCTCTATCGACGAGACGGCCCTGCGCAACTTGGTCGCGTGGCAGGTGGAGTCAGGCATCGATTTTCTGGTTCCCTGCGGCACCACCGGCGAGACACCCACACTTTCACATGATGAATGGTTGCAGGTCGTCGATATCACGGTTGAAGTAGTGGCCGGGCGTGTGCCCATTGTGGCGGGCGCTACCTCGAACTCGACTCAGGATGCCGTGAGCAAAGCCAAAGAAGTGGCGGCGCGGCCCGGGGTCAATGGCATCCTCACGGCGTCGCCCTACTACAACAAGCCGACGCAGGAGGGACAGTACCGGCACTTTCGCGCCATCGCGGAGGCTGTGGACAAGCCCATCATTCTCTACAACGTTCCCGGACGCACCGGCGCCAATCTCGAGCCCGGTACGCTGGCGCGGCTGGCCGAGTTCCCGAACATCGCCGGCGTCAAGGAAGCCAGCGGCAACATCAATCAGATGGCTGAAGTCTGCAACGCCGTTCCAGAACACTTTGCCGTTTTGTCGGGCGATGACGCGGTTACCCTGCCGCTCATCGCACTAGGCGGCGTGGGCATTATCTCGGTGGCTTCGAACGAGATTCCGCGTGAAATGTCCGAGATGACTCGGGCCGCGCTCAATAACGACTGGGAGACCGCGCGCCGCATTCACCGGAAATATCTGCCGTTGATGCTGGCAAACTTTATTGAGTCCAACCCGATGCCGGTGAAAGCTGTGCTGGCCATGATGGGCAAAATCGAAGAGGTGTACCGGCTGCCCATGCTGCCCATGCGGCGCGATACCCGGTCCAAGCTGCAAAAGATCGCCGCCGAGGCAGGATTGATCAGCAAGCCGGCCTCGGCTGCGGTGGAAGCCGCTGATTTCTATGTCTATGAAAACTGGCTGGCCGGGCCGCACAAGATCGTCTTGCACCGCTCCAGTTGCGGCCAGTGTAATCACGGCAAAGGGCGCCCCGTTGGCCACGATGCCAACCATGCCCGCTGGCATGGCCCGTACCCGACTCTATCCGAGGCCCGCGAGGCCTCGCAGCACATGCCCGGCGTGCTGATTCGGAGCGAGTGCAAGTGCATTTGAGATTGTAGATTGCAGATTGAAGAACTTCAGATTTCACATTGCCGTACGGGTTCGCGGTTGCTCTGCAATCTGAAATCTAAAATCTGCAATCTGAAATCCTTTCTTCTATACTTCCCTTCTCATGCCCTCCCTGCAATCTGCCATCGAACGCCTGGCGACACTAGGTGAGGTGGAACGGAATCCGGAAGCCCGTAAAACATTTCTCGAGTTTCGCGAGCAACTCACGCAAGGCAAGATTCGCGCCGCCGAAAAGGTCAACGGTGATTGGAAGGTGAACGCCTGGGTGAAGCAGGGCATCCTGCTGGGCTTTCGTCTGGGCGAACTCTCCAAGATGGGCGGCTCGACTCTTTCCTTCGTAGATAAAGATACGTTCCCGGCCCGCCAGTTTGCCGTGGCTGACAAGGTGCGCGTAGTTCCCGGCGGATCATCGGTACGAGAAGGAGCCTATGTCGCGCCCTCGGTAATTTGCATGCCGCCAATGTTCATCAATGTTGGCGCGTATGTGGATGAAGGCACGATGGTCGATTCGCACGCGCTGGTCGGGTCCTGCGCGCAGGTGGGCAAGCGGGTGCACCTGAGCGCAGCGGCCCAGATTGGCGGGGTGCTCGAGCCGGTCAATGCCGCCCCGGTCATCATCGAAGACGACGTGCTGGTAGGCGGCAATTGCGGCATCTACGAAGGCACGCTGGTGCGGGCAAGAGCGGTGCTGGGAGCGGGCACCATTTTGACCCGGTCCACGCCGCTTTACGACATCGTGCGCGGCCAGGTTTATAGAGCCACCGATGAGAAGCCGCTTGAGGTGCCGGAAAATGCCGTGGTTGTGCCCGGATCACGGGCCGTTAAGAAGGGGCAAGCGGCGGAGTGGAATCTTTCGCTCTACACCCCGGTGATCGTGAAGTATCGCGACGACAAGACGGATCGCGGGATTGAATTGGAGGAATGGCTGAGGTGAAATCGCAGCCGGCTATTCCACGCGGATTCTCAGCCTGCTCCCGCCGTCCACACTCACCCTGATCTGGGCCAACTTTCGAACCACCGCATCGGCTTCCTGCAACTCCGGCTCCGGATAGGTGCTGGTAATTCCGATAGCCTTCATTTCTCCGGCATGGGCTGCACGAATACCCGCGGGAGCATCTTCGATCACCAGGCATTCGGCAGGGTTCATGCCCAGCAGTTTTGCTCCCATCAGATAGGGTTCGGGGTGGGGCTTGCCTCTGGACACGTCATCCGCCGAAACCAGCACTTTCGGAGTGGGCAGGTTCGCGAGCTTCAGCCGGCAGGTCGCCAGATAGTGAGTGCCGGAAGTCACCACGCACCAGCGGCCTTCAGGAATGGCCTTGAGCAATTCCGAGGCGCCGGGCATTACTGAGACGCCCTCGTGGTCGTCCGCCTCCCGCTTCTCCAATCTCAGCGTTTCCGCTTCGGCGTTGAGATGGGGCGCCAGCCGTCGCACGATTTCGATAGTGCGGACACCGTGCGCGATCTCCACCACTTCATCCGGATCCAGATTTTGCTCCTCAGCCCACCTTCGCCATTGGCGAGTGACTGAGCCAGTGGAGTCCACCAGAACGCCATCGAGATCAAAAAGAATGGCTGCGCTGTCGAAACTTTTCATGAGGTTGCGTGCAAGTGTGCCGGCTCAGGACGGCAATACTCTTGGGGCATCAGAAACGACGATCAGCTTGCCCTCCGCCATCTGGCTGCGTATCTCCATATGGCGTTTGCGGAAGTGTGAGCGGGCACGTTCTCCCCAGGCGCGCACGAAATAATAGTTCAATCCCGCCCCGATCACGGAGCTGGCTAGAGGAATGATCCGGCCCGACCATTTTTCCACCACTTCCCTACTGGCCTGCGCGGCGATGCGCTGGATGACGCGGGGCACGAATTTGGCGATCACCTCTTTCTCCACCAGCTCGCGGCTGATGTCCACGCCGGCGGCGCTGGCGGCCGCAATCCATAGTTCCGCGGTCTCCTCTTCCGTGTTGAATTCGAAGCCGTAGAGCAGGCTGAGTTTCTGAATTGTCCGCAAGGTCACGCCCGAAAGGATTCCTAGATCGGGAATTATCGTGATCAGGCCACCCAGCCCAAATCCGGCACCTTCGGCGGCTGCGACCTTCATCCCACTGCGAATCACCCGCTGCGCCAGGGCATCAAGCTGGCCGACCTCCACCGAGTAAACGCCTTGAAAATTGGTGATCGGAATGCCATGAGCGGCCCGCACCTGCAACAGGAACTTTGCCGGATCCACCTTGACGGTCTCATAGGCACGCTGGAAGCCGCGGCGCAGGCCGTCCTCGACCCGCCGTCTCAGCCATGTTTTTCGCTCCGGCTCAAGCATGCAGTTCAACCTTATCGTAGATGGTGGCTAATGGGGAAGATTACGGTTGACGTAGGCGCAAGCGTCCCGCTCGTGCTGGGCTTGGTAGCGCCGCCGTCCCGGCGGCTGTCGTGGGGCGTCCCGCCCGCACCGCCGAGGGCGAGACGCTCTCGGGACAGCCGGCAAGCTTGACCTGAGCGCAGTCGAAGGGATGCCGGCGCTACTTCGTGTGCTACGATCAATTACCGCATGCCAACTGGAAAATTGCACATCGTACCCCTCGGGGGCCTGGGCGAGTTTGGGATGAACTGCATGGCCATACGCTGGGGTGACGATATCATCGTCATCGACGGTGGCCTGATGTTTCCTGAAGCCGAACTCCTGGGCGTCGATATTGTTGTCCCTGATATTACCTACCTGACCGAAAACCGCCAGCGGGTGAGGGGCATCGTCCTTACCCACGGCCACGAAGACCACATCGGTGCGTTGCCCTGGATCCTCAGCGAGTTGAATGTACCGGTCTGGGGAACAGAGTTCACTCTGGCCTACGTGGAAGACAAACTGGAAGAACACGGCCTGCTCGACGACGCCGACCTGCGCGAGATCCGTCCGGGCGAGGGTTTCAAGATTGGGCCCTTTGCCATCCACCCTATTCAGGTCACCCATAGCCTGGTGGATTGCGTAGCGCTGGCCGTTCACACTCCGCTGGGCGTGATCATTCATACCGGGGATTTCAAGGTCGATCCCACGCCCACCGACAACCGCCTGTTCGATCTGCACGCCTTTGCCGAGTACGGTAAGACCGGCGTGCTGGCGTTGTTTCAAGACTCGACCAACGTGGAACGCAAGGGCTACACGCCGAGTGAGCGCGCGGTGCGGCGGAAATTCGACGAGGTGTTCGCGCATACCAAGCGGCGGCTTTTCATCTCGTGCTTTTCATCCTCCATCCATCGCATCAAGCTGGCGGTGGAACTGGCCTGGCAGCATGGACGCAAGGTGGCGTTTGCGGGGCGCTCGATGAACAATTCCGCGGAAATCGCCGAAGATCTCGGTTACATCGAGATTCCCGAGGGCTTGCTGATCCATCCCGGCGAGATGAAGAACTTTCCGCCGGAGAAGGTCTGCGTGCTGATCAGCGGGACGCAGGGCGAGCCCATGTCGGCGCTCTCCCGCGCTGCGGTGGACAATCACAAGCACGCCAAGATCGAAAAGGGCGACACGGTGATGCTCTCATCCCGGATCATTCCCGGCAATGAGAAGGCCATCTATCGCATGATCGATCACCTCTTCCGGCGCGAGGCGCATGTCATCTACGACGATGGCTCGTCGCCGCCCGTGCACGTCAGCGGCCACGCCAGCCAGGAAGAATTGAAGCTCATCATCAACCTCGTGAAGCCGAAGTATTTCATCCCCATCCACGGCGAGTACCGGCAACTGAAACTGCACGCCGAGATGGCAGCAGCAATGATAGGGTCGGTCGGGAATGTGATTCTGCTCGAGAGCGGTGACGTCCTCGAGTTTGACGAACTGGGCGCGCGCAAATCCGGCCGCGTCAGTGTTGGTCGAGTATGCATCGACTCCGGGTCGCGGACCGACGTGGTGGAAGACCTGATCGTCAAAGATCGGCGGCATTTGAGTGAAGATGGTATCGTGCTGCCCATCATTGCCATCAATAAACTCACTGGCAAGGTGGAGACTCCCCCGGAAATCGTGACCCGCGGCTTTTCTCCGGGAGAAGACGGCTTTGACGACGGAGCCCGGCAGATCGTCATGCAGACGCTGGATTCTTCCAGCGCCGAGGAAAAAGCCGACTATGGCGTGATCAAGGAAAAAATTCGCGCCGATCTGAAGCGCTACGTTTCCAAGCAGACGCAGAAGCGGCCGTTGATCATGCCGGTGATACTGGAGATCTAAGAGTTGTCATCCTGAGCGGAGTGGCTGCTTCGCTTCGCGAAGCAGCCACGCAGTCGAAGGTCCCCTATTCCCGGCAGTGCACTTGGCGCGATAAGGATCCTTCGACTCGGCGCTCAGGATGACAGTGGAGATAGTCTCATCGTCACTCTCAACGACATTCGCGAAGCCCAATCTCGCCTGCGCGGCGTGGCCGTGCGCACCAAGCTGATCCCTTCACACATCCACCAGACGGACATCCTCAAAGACAGCCGCCGGCTCTATCTCAAACCGGAAAATCTGCAGCCTATCGGATCGTTCAAACTGCGGGGAGCCTACAACAAGATCGCGTCGCTATCCAAGGACGAGCTCAAACGCGGCGTGATTACCTATTCCAGCGGCAATCACGCCCAGGGCGTGGCCTATGCCGCGCGGGCGCTGGGAGTGAAGGCGATTATTGTGATGCCGGGAAATGCGCCGGCCGTCAAACGCGAGGCAACCCTTGCCCTGGGCGCGGAGATCATACTGGTGGGTCCGGCCAGTTCCGAGCGGCAGGCCAAGGCAGAAGAACTCGCGGCGAAGCACGGATACGCTATCGTGCCCCCCTACAACGACGAAATGATCATTGCGGGCCAGGGCACAATGGGGCTGGAAATTCTGGAAGACTTACCGGAAGTGGAAACCGTGATCGCACCGGTCGGCGGGGGCGGAATGCTAAGTGGAATCGCCACGGCCATCAAGCTGAGCAAGCCGGCGGTGAAGGTGATCGGCGCCGAACCGGAACTCGCAGCCGACGCACAGGCCAGCTTGCGTTCTGGCAAAATTGTGGAGTCACCGGCCGAGCAGGTTACCCGGACGCTGGCTGACGGGCTGCGCACGCAGAGCATCGGCCCGATCAACTTTGAACACATCCGGCGGTACGTGGATGACATCGTGACCGTGAGCGAGGACGAAATCCGAAAAGCCATGCAGCGCCTGGCTGTCGATCCCCGGACGCTGGCGGAGCCGAGCGGGGCAGTGGCGGTGGCTGCGTTCCTGTTCCATCGAGACCAACTGCCAGGGACGACCACGAACGTAGCCGTGATCAGCGGCGGAAATGTCGAAGCAGAGATGCTGGCGGAGCTGAGGGAGGAGAAGGCGTGAGCCGATCCAGTAGCGCCGGCGCTACCTGGTTCAGGACATTTCTAGTACTAGCCTGTCTGCTCGCGCTCGCCTCCGCCTTCCCCGCTGCTGCTGCCAATTACGAGCGCGGCGCCGTGGTGCGCGTTGCTCAGGTCTATCTCTCCCCCGATACCAGCTCAGCGAAACTCGCGGAGATGGATCGCGGGCGCGAAATCATTGTTCTCGAAACCAGCCGCGAGTGGGTGCACGTCGAGGCCAACCTCACGGAAGAACGAACCGTTACAGGTTGGGTACTGGACAAAGGAGTCGTCCGGGCCTCCACCCCGAATGGCGACAAGATATTGTTTGGCGAAGCCGTTGACTCCGAAGACCAGGCCAGCCGCCGACACGGGCGCAACGGCGCGGCCCAGGACGCCATGCGGCTCTACTTCTGTATCGCGGATTATTTTCCCACCTCGCCGCTGGCCGGGGAGGCCATGTACCGTTCAGCCGATATCCGCTGGCAACTGGAGAAAGCGGATGTGTCGTCGCGTCCCTCTTCCCGCGAGCGCGAGGCTTTCCTGCGCGAAGGCATGGAAGAAAAATACATGAAAGAGGTCATCAAGAAATTTCCCGGGACCAAATGGGCCGACCTGGCCGCTTTCCACTTAATTGACAATAAGCTTTGCGGCGATTGGCAGGGCAGCTCCAAGTGTCCGGTAAAGGAATCTGAGATTTACGAGAAATACGCCACCGAGCATCCCCAGTCTCCGGCGGTAGCTGAGGCGTTGTACGATGCCGCCTGGCGCTGGTCCGCGCTGATCGAAATTTACAAGACAGAAGAAGAACCGAAGAAGTCAGAGGAAGCGAGAGCCAGGGCAGTCGCGTTGGCGCAGAAAGCCGCATCGCAAACTACATCGTTGGACTGGGGCGCTCGCGCCCAGCGCCTGCTCTACCTGATGGAGCAAGGCATCCCGACTTACGGAAACGTCACGCAGTGAGCCGCAAAAGTGCCGGCCGCTCTGGGCTGGTGAAAACCAGTCTCTTCCTCTTTCTCGTGATGCTTTCGGCACAGGCGGGTACAGCGCAAAGTTCCGCTGTGGACTGGAATATTGCGCGGCCGGGAGTAGCGGAAGTTCAGGTCCCATTCGCCACGCTCAAGCCCGAGGCCACATTCAAAATCGGTGAAAACGCAGATTGGGTGGAGATCACCGATGATGCGGTCTGGGTAGCGAGCTCGAATCCTGCGTCGGTGCACCGGATCGATTTCAGGAGCAACAAGGAAATTGCCGTCGTTCCTATGCCCGGCGATCCCTGCGCTGGCCTGGTGTTCGCCTTTGGCAGCCTGTGGACACCGTTATGTGGCAAGCCGAACTCAATTGCACGCGTCGACGCCGCCACTAACCGGATCAGCGCAATTCTTCCCATTGGTCCAGCCGGGGGCGAGGGCGGGATCACCGCCAGCCGTGACAGCGTCTGGATTGTCACCGACAAAGCCGGTAGCCTCGTCCGCATTGACCCCGCGACCAACAAGGTCAGGCAGACAATTCCTATCACACCAGGTTCCTACAATCCCTGGTTCAGCGAGAACACGGTGTGGATCACCGGCACGACCTCGAATCTGTTGACCGCTGTCAATGCGACGACGGGCGAAGTGGTGGCCACGATCCCGGTCGGCCCCAAGCCAAGATTCTTGACTGCTGGCCAAGGATCCATTTGGACCTTGAACCAGGGCGACGGCAGCGTGACCCGCGTCGATGCGCAAAGCAAAAAGGTAACTACCACTGTTAAAGTTGGCATCCCTGGACCCGGTGGCGATATTGCCTGGGGTGCAGATTTGGTTTGGGCCACAGTGTTCGGAGTGCCGCTCACCGTCATCGATGGAAGAAGCAACAAGGTGGTCAGGCAGTGGGTCGGCCTCGGTGGCGATTCGCTGCGCTTCGGCCACGACTCTGTCTGGCTGACCGACTACAAGCGCGGAACCTTGTCACGTATCCCTTACGGTGAAACGTTGAAGTCCAAAATCTCACCATAGCCAGCCGCTGAGTTTTCCGTGGAGAGTCTGGGTTGACAATTCAGCCCTGCCACTTCTTCTGCAATACTGTCCTGTTCCATTTTCCGGAGGACGCTTGAACGACTACCTGCTGTCCGTGGTCCTGGGAATCATCGAGGGGCTCACCGAATTTCTGCCAGTCAGCTCTACCGCGCACTTGCGGATCTCCGAGGCAATCTTCCATATCAGCCTGTCCGACGGCTACTGGAAGATGTACACCATTGTCATTCAACTCGGCGCCATCCTCTGCCTGCCGGTGTACTTCCGCGCTCGACTCACAACCTTTGTGGCGACGTTCCCGCGAGGCGAGCGGGGCGACCGCACGCCCGTGACACATCCCCTGGGATTGACGATCGTGGCGTTCGTGGTCACCGCCGTCCCGGCGTTCCTGCTGACCAGGGTTATCGGCAAGCATCTGGAGAGCCTCGGCATCATGGGCAGCGCCCTGGTGCTTGGGGGCATCGTGATGTGGATCGTTGACGCAGCGCAGGCGCGGGCGGAAGCTGCGGGGCCCAGGGCCCCAGGCGGCCGCATCCACACCTGGCACATGGAGGCCATGAGCCTCGGCCAGGCAGTCTGGATCGGGGCCTGTCAGATCCTGTCGGCGGTGTTCCCGGGGACGTCCCGGTCGATGGCCACCATCGCGGCCGGCCAACTGGCGGGGATGTCGCGGGCGGCCGCGTTGGAGTTCTCCTTCTTCCTCTCGATCCCCACCATGGTGGTCGCCACGGGCTACGACCTGCTCAAAACCCTGCGGCCCGGTGGCGCGAATCCCCTGGGCGCCAGCCATATGGATTCCCACGGGTGGGCGCTCCTCGCCATTGGATTTCTGGTGTCGTTCCTCGTCGCCTATGGCAGCGTGGCCTGGTTCATGGCCTGGGTGCGGCGACGGGGGTTCGCCCCATTTGCCGTGTATCGGATCCTGATCGGCCTGGCAGTCCTGGCCTGGGCGCGAGGGTTTGGAGGCTGAGCCGCAGGGTGTCGACAAAGGACTAGAGCACACAGGAAAGGCCGGGAGTCGCTGAGATCCCTGACCTTTCCTGCCGGTGGGTGTATCGGGAATAGAGCCCGCGCCTTGCTGATGCTGCATTTTCGCATTGCTTCCGAATGGGACGTTCGCTAAGTTACCCCCGGGTGAATCGTACGGCCCGCAAAGCGCTCTCCGGTTGCAGCGGAGACCTCACGGGCGCGATGCCGGATGGCGGGCGGTCCGGGATGCGGAGCCGACACCGGGCGGGTGGTCCTCAAAGGGTACGTGGAGTTCGTGGCTGGCGCTCTTCGGCTGTGTGAGCCCCGCCGATCGTCATGCGGGGACACGTTGGGCATCGGCAGCGCCGATTCTGTGACGGCAGAGGGGTAGCTATGCCATTACCCTCCCAGTGGCTCGTCCCGCGACTCGTCGCGCTGTATGCGATTTTCGCCGGGCTGTGGATCTACCTCTCCGACAGGCTCGTCGTCCTTCTGACCACTGATTCGGTCGGCCTGACCCGCCTCCAGACAGTGAAGGGGTGGGGCTTCGTCGTCTTCACCGCGGGCTTGCTCGCGCTCATCCTTCGGCATGAGGCGCGGGCGCGGGACGCCAGCGATCGCGATCTCCGGGATAGCGAAGAGACCTATCGGACCCTCTTCGAGGTGGAAACCGACGCACTGGTTCTCATTGACAATGCGACCGGCCAGCTCCTGGCGGCGAACCCCGCCGCGGCTCAGCTTTATGGTTACCCACAGCAGGAGCTCCTCGGTCTCCGGAACACCGATCTGTCGGCCGAGCCCGCCGAAACCGCTCGCGTCACCACGGACACCGCCATCGCTCCAGAGGTCACCATCCGCATCCCCCTTCGGTACCACAAGAAGCGGGACGGCACCGTCTTCCCCGTCGAGATCACCGGGCGCTTCTTCACCTGGCGAGGTCGCCCCG
>JAIQFF010000067.1 GCA_020073395.1 Terriglobia bacterium | reverse complement strand
GACATTGCAAGAATTTTTCACAGCGAATGCGAAAGCAATCGGCACAGGACATCACTAACGTCGTGTAGCAAGAAGGAGAAGATCATGAACAAGCCGAGAATCATCGTGACCGGCGCGACCGGAAAGACCGGCAGTGTAGTCACTGCTGAACTACTAAAGGTTGGTCATCCCGTGCGCGCCCTGGTGCACCGGGAAGATGACCGCAGCGCGCGACTCCGGGCACTGGGGGCCGAGATTGCGGTCGCCGACATCCGCGACATTGAGCGCGCCGCGGACGCCCTGAAGGACGTCCAGCGCGCCTATTTTTGTCCACCTTACGATCCGTACAACATTCAAGGCGCGGTCGCCTTCGCGGTTGCGGCGAAGGAAGCTGGGCTCGAACATATCGTCGGCTTGACTCAATGGCTGGCGAGCCCCTCGCATCCTTCGCTCTTGACCCGCCAGAGCTGGCTGATCGATCGGCTGTTTACGATGACGCCCGGAGTCGCGCACACGATCATCAACCCGGGCTTCTTCGCCGACAACTATCTGGTGACGATTGGGTTGGCCGTACAGCTCGGCATTTTTCCCTGGATGTACGGCGAAAGCCGGAACGCGCCACCTTCCAATGAGGATATCGCGCGCGTCGCCGTCGCGGCCTTGGTCGATCCTGCCCGGCACGACGGGAAGAGCTACCGCCCAACTGGTCCAGAGCTTCTCGGTGGCGAAGACATGGCCAAGGCGATCGGCAGGGCGGTCGGGCGATCAGTCAGGGTTGTGCCGACACCGGCCTGGCTATTCATGAAGGCCGCCCGGATGAGCGGTATGCCGATCGATCTGATGAGCAATGTTCGTTACTACATCGACGATCACAAGCGCGGTGCCTTTGAAGTGGGAGCGCCGACCAGCACCGTGCTTGACTTGACCGGGCGCCGGGCGGAGGACTTCGAGACGATCGCTCGTCGTTATGCGGCGCAGCCCCACAATCAGCGGACCCTCGGCAACTGGCTTCGCGAGTTCGCACAGTTCATGATGGCGCCGCTTTACCGTGGCTTCAATTTCGAGCGTTACGATCGCGAGCTACGCCGTCCGTTCCCGGCGGAGCCGGAGTTTGCCCCCGACTCCAAGGTGTGGTGGCTCGAGCACGCCATTGCCGCTGAGCATATGACATCCGTGCGCGACAACGCCCATTCCGCTGTTACCAGCGGCGCCCCATCGCTGGAATTCTAATTAAGGAGAAAATCATGTCCCCGCAAATATGCTTTTTCGTAAGCATCGCATTCGGTGTCATCGCGTGGGGGATCGTCACCGCCCGATACATCTGGCCGACACTCCGCCTTCGGCAACAGGCCGAAGCGTTGCAGCCCTTACTCATTCTGCACAGCTTCCGCTTCGTCGGTTTGGCATTCCTGGTGCCAGGTGTCGTGTCGCCAGATCTGCCGCCCGCTTTCGCGCGTCCCGCCGCCTATGGAGACATCATAGCGGCGACACTCGCATTGCTTTCACTGGTGTTGCTGCCACGCGGAGCGGGCGTTGTCCTCACATGGCTCTTCAATCTCTGGGGCAGCGCCGATCTCCTGAACGCGTTCTACCAGGCTAATCACGCGGGGCTGAAGCCGGGGCAGTTGAGCGCTGCCTACTTCATCCCAACTTTCATTGTGCCGCTGCTACTGATCACGCACGCCATCGCTTTCCGGATCCTGCTGCAACATCAAGATAAATCCGCAGTGCAGGAAAGCCAGCACACAGCATAAGGCGAGGGACCGGTTCAGTGCCAGCCGGTCCCCAGGTCGTCCGATATTCGGCCTGCAGGCGAGACCACTTGGCGATCGCGCTTCTTTAGCTCGCTTTCTCCTCTTCGTCGCGCCTTCGAGCAGCGGCTCCTGGAGGGTCGGTTCGGCCAGGTCTTGGCCAATGCAGGGCAGCAGGACGCCGCCGTGGAGCAGTTAAAAAAAGCGCTGGAGATGGATCCAAACTTCACCTATGCCCATGTCGAGTTGCGCCAAATCTACCGGGACGAGGGCAAGTACGACCTGGCCGTGGAAGAGTAGAAGAAATACGCGGCCCTCAATAATGATTCCGAGGAAGTGTCAATTGCCCGAGGACGCGGCCGGAGTCTACGCCAAGTCCGGAATTAAAGCAGCCGTCGCCCGGGAAGTCGAACTGAGGAAGCAACTGGCAAAACGCCGGTACGGGGACCCGAGTAAAATTGCTTACCTTTATGCTCAACTTGGCGATAAAGAGCAAACTTTTGCCTGGCTGGACAAGGCGCGTGCAGAAAAATCCGGAGGGCTGGAGCCGGTCAAAATCGTTCGCGCGCTGGATCAGTGGCACAGCGACCCTCGCTATATCGACCTGCTGAAGCAATTGGGCCTGCCGCAATGAGACTTGTTGGGCCTCTGAAAAGACCACGACCCGGTCTACCGTTTGAGTCGCCCCTGTCCGGGATTCATTTCAGGTGACACCTACCTCACAGCCAACCTCAAGGCCCAATCCAGTGCTCCGTTTACGTTAACGGCGTATAATTCTCTCTGGATCATGCTCACCCCGCGTTATGCCCTGGTGGCCTACGTAAGAAATCCTGTCGGGGAATTTGTCGAACGCCTCCGCCGCCAGTTGCACCCCGAACTCCCCCATCTGGCGGCGCATCTGACCGTGCTCCCGCCTCGCTTGCTGAAGGGAACCGAGCGCTCGGCGCTGGAGATGCTGGAAGAGACCTGCAGCCGGGTGGCGCCTTTTGAGGTCGCGCTGGGCGAGGTTGAGACTTTCATCCCGCGCACGCCCACGGTTTTCATCCGCGTTGGCGAAGGGTCATACCGCATGCGCGAGCTTCACGAACAGCTCAACACCAAGACCTTGGCCGCCCAGGAAGAGTGGCCGTACATGCCTCACCTGACCATCGTGAAGATGAGTGCCGAACCCCAGGCACAGCAAGCCTATCGCGTGGCCCACCAGCTCTGGGCGCACTTTGAATGCAGTCGCGAGATCCAGGTGAGCGAGCTGACTTTCGTACGCGAAGACGAACAGAATTGCTGGGTAGATCTTGCCGGAGTCCCGCTGGGCGGCCAACTGGTCTCGTAGAGCGGGCCTCGGGCGGCGGACCTCAGACCTCAGACGTTGGACAATCAGCCACGGATTTTCACTGATTTCACGGACTAGAATCTCTTATTTTCTTGCCTTATCCGTGTGAATCCGTGAAATCAGTGGCTGCGGTTTTGACGTCTGAGGACCGACGCCCGGCGCCCGCTTCTCACCTCTGAAGTACATGGCCTTCCCGTCTATTGCCAAGCTGGCTTTCCGGGCGTACATAGGATGTGGGGTTGCTGCGTAAAGCCGCTGCCCGCGCGGGTTTTCGGACACTACGGCCAGGAGGCTTATGCAGACAGGAGTTTACGGGTCAGGCTATCTCGGGACTGTGGTTTCAGCCTGTCTGGCGGACTTTGGAACTCCGGTAACCTGCTGCCACCCCGATAGTACTCGCATGGTGGAGATGGCCCAGGGCAATGTGCCCTTCTTCGAGAAGAACTTGACCGAGGTCATCAAGCGTAACGTACGTTCCGGGCGCCTGGCGTACTCCACCGACATGGAATCCTTCGCCAGAAAAGCCCAGGTGATCTTTCTGGCCGAAGATACACCCCAGCATCTGGCCGACCTGGCAGTTCGAATCGCACGCCTGGCGCCGAAGCCTCCCATTCTGACCATCATGACGCCAGTGTCAGTGGGAACCGCGAGCAGTGTGGAGAAGCGGCTGAAGGACGCCGGGCTGAAGGCGACCATCGTGTCGCAGCCGGTGTTTCTTACTCCGGGCTGCGCGGTGGAAGATTTCAACTGGCCTGACCGGATCATTCTGGGCACGTCCGCCAACGATGCTGTGCTGGCGTTGAAACAGATTCTCCATCCCCTGGTGATGCGTGGCGTTCCCGTGATCGTGACCAATCACGAAACCGCGGAGCTGGTGCGCGAATCGGCCACGGCGTTTGTCGCCACCAAGATTTCTTTTATCAATGAGCTTTCGAGCTTGTGCGAGAAGGTGAACGCCGATGCCGTCAGCCTGGCCATGGCGCTGGGGCTGGACAAGAAAATCGCGCCCCGGTGCCTGCAGCCGGGAGCCGGCATGGGCGGGATCTTTGCCGAGTCTGATATGGAATCGCTGGCTGAACTGGCACGCGCCAAGGGGGTCTCGCTCAAGATACTTAGCGCGGCGCGGGAAGTGAACCTCAGCCTGGCCGACCGCATCGTGGACAAGATTTCGACCATGGTGCAATCAGTGCAGAACAAGGATGTCGGCATTCTCGGCCTGGCTTTCAAGCCCAATACCAACTCGGTGGCTGGCTCATCGTCGCTGCGGCTGGCGCAGAATCTGGTGGCGCGGGGGGCGCGGGTCCGGGCTTACGATCCCGTCGCCATTCCGGAAGCGCGCATGGAACTGAACGGCACTGTCCACTATTGCGAAACCCCTTACGCTGCCGCCGAAGGCATGGATGCGCTGGTGGTTGGCACCGGCTGGCCCGAATTTCGCAGCCTCGATTTCGATCGCATCAAGCACCTGCTGAAACGTCCGGTGATCGTGGACACCAAGAACCTTCTTGACTCAGTGCGCTTGCGTGCCATGGGATTCCAGTACATCGGCGTAGGCCGCCACTAGTCGTTTTTCGCTCGTCCGCGCCGCCCTTCCCTGCTTCTGACAGCTCTCACCCCAGTTGTTATAATCGTTATGAAACGGTGGGAGTAGCTCAATTGGTAGAGCACCGGACTGTGGCTCCGGACGTTGCGGGTTCAATCCCCGTCTCCCACCCCAAATCCCGGTCTTAGATTTTCCGAAATTCAAATCAAAACCAACTTCAAAGGCGTCGGACAAGAGTGTCCGACCCACACCCACGCAGGTGCGCGCTATACTGCGGCATCGGATGGCCAACATACTTTATGGCGTCAATGGCGAAGGCTCAGGCCATTCCACCCGGGCCCAGGAAGTCATCTCCCATCTGATCGCTCGGGGGCACAGCGTCCATGTGGCGTCCTTCGATCGCGGGCTGCGCAATCTGCGGGAAAACTTTGAAGTGACGGAAATCTACGGTCTCCGATTGGCGTACGTGAACAATCAGGTCCGGTACGGACGCACGCTGACCAGGAACCTGCTTTCGGTGCGGCAGCGGGCGAAGAGCATCGCGCTCCTGACCGAACGGGTTGAAGAATGGAAAATCCAACTAGTCGTTACCGATTTTGAGCCGCTCACCTGCCACGTTGGTCGGCATCTGCGCCTGCCCGTGGTCTCCATCGACAATCAGCACTGCCTCACCAATACGGACGTGTCCTATCCCAAGAAATACCGGCGCGACGCTGCGGTGGCCAAGCTGGTTACGCGCATCATGACTCCGCGGGCGGATGCGTATCTTGTGACTTCGTTCTTCGAGGCGCGAGTCAAGCGTCCTCGAACCTTCCTGTTTCCGCCGATTCTGCGTCAGCGAGTGCTGGAGGCCGCTCCCACGACCAGCGAGCACGTCCTCGTCTATGTGACCTCTCCGGCGCCCGCTCTGGCAAGGTTGTTGGGCTCGGTGCGCTGTCCCTTTGTCGCCTACGGCTTCGGACGTGAGGGACAGAGTGGGAATGTGCTCTACAGAAAGCCGGGCATGGATCAATTTCTGGAAGACTTGATCGGCGCGAAGGCCGTAATCGCCAATGCCGGATTTTCCCTGATGACCGAGGCCCTTCACCTGGCAAAGCCGTATCTTGCGATTCCGATCGAACATCAGTTTGAACAAATTTTTAATGCCTACTGGCTCGACAAGATGGGATACGGCACTTACTGGGAAGACCTGAACAAGGAGCGGGTCGAGTCGTTTCTCTACAATCTGCCGGACTACCGGGAGCGATTGAGTGCTTATCCACGCCGGGGAAACGCGGCCTTGCTGGACAAACTCTGCAGTCTGGTCGCGGAGTACACGTCGACGCGCGCGGCGAGGGCAAGACGGAGGCGAAAGTGACGACGGAGGATCAATCACTGGTGCCGAAGACGGCAACCGCTCCCAAGTTGAATGTTATCTTTGAAGCTGCGGTTGTCACCAGCCTGACCGTTGCGGTGCTTTCGCTTTTTCTGTTCGCGTGGATCGGGGATGGTGTCGCGCACGACCGGACTGCGGGCTTTGACCTTGCAATACGAAACCAGGTTCATGGGTTCGCCTCTCCCGGTCTCACCAAAGCGATGATTGCAATCTCTTTTCTGGGCGGGGACGGGCTGACTGCGGCCGCCATCCTCTCAGTGATTGCGTTCTTGAGCCTTCACTGGCGGCGCGAGGCACTGTGGATGGTGGTCACCATTCTGGGGGCGCTGGTGCTGGACCTGAGCCTGAAATATGCCTTCCACCGCCCTCGCCCCGTCCCGTTTTTCGTGCCTGTGCCCTACACCTACAGTTTTCCCAGCGGGCATTCTCTGTTTTCATTGTGCTTCTATGGCGTGCTCGCGGGATTACTGACACGGCGTATCCGATCCGGAATGCTGCGCGTCCTGATCTGGACGCTGGCTGCTCTTCTGGTGGCGGCCATTGGCCTGTCCCGGGTTTACCTGGGCGTGCACTATCCCAGCGACGTGATCGCAGGATACCTGGCAGCGTCACTCTGGGTAAGTACGCTGGTGGCTCTCGATCGTGTGCGGGTAGAACGGAAGAATGAATCGGGACCCGAAGCTTAAAACGGTTTCGCTTCGGCCGCACTCGGAGGGCATTTTCCACCATTATCACCACCTTACGACGCACTTTCATCGATGACATACACTGGGCCATCCGGACATTGAGGATTCCGGGGAACTCTATGCACTTGGGCGAGTATCGTCGAGCAAATGATCTGTCGCGAAGCGCGATGACCAAGCGTCCGTGGAATGGCTCGATTGTCCTAATCCTGCTGGGTTTGAGCCTGGCCAGCTTCTCATTCGCGGCGGAACCGCTTCCCCCGACCCATATTGACGACTTCACCGGTCGTCCACGGGTAATCATCATGAGCGACATCGGCAACGAGCCTGACGATCAGATGTCCCTCGTTCGTCTGCTCTTGTATTCGAACGAATTTGAAATTGAAGGGATCATTGCTTCAACTTCCACCTGGCAGAAGACTGCGGTACATCCCGAAACCATGCACGCGCTGATCCAGGCGTATGGGCGGGTGCGGTCCAATCTTCTACTTCACGCCAAGGGCTGGCCGACCGCGGAGGATCTTGAGGCCCGAGCCTTCACCGGGCAGCCGGGGTACGGCATGGCAGCCACGGGCGCCGACAAATTGTCTGGAGGCGCGGAGGCGATCATTCGGGCCGTTGACCGCGACGACCCGCGCCCGCTGTGGATTTGCGTCTGGGGCGGGGCCAACACCCTGGCGCAGGCCCTCTTACATGTGCGGGCCACGCGACCGGCCGGCGGGGTTGACCGGTTTGTCGAAAAGATCAGGGTTTATGCCATCTCCGATCAGGACGATTCCGGCCCGTGGATTCGGTGTGAATTTCCCAACCTCTTCTATATTGTCCAGCCCTCCACCCAAAGAGGAGACGACTATTACTACGCGACCTGGACCGGGATCAGCGGGGATGTCTACTACCGCAATGGTGCGGGCCCAGACTCTACGACCGTCACCAACGAGTGGCTGGACGCGAACATACGAAGCAAGGGGCCGCTGGGGAAACTGTATCCGAAGTTTGCCTTCATCATGGAAGGGGACACGCCTTCGTTCCTCGGGCTGATCGACAACGGACTGAACTCCTACCGCAGACCCGATTGGGGCGGATGGGGAGGCCGCTATGTTTACCGGCAACCCTATGGTGAAACTCATGCCATCTGGACACAGGGGGGCAACCTGTTCTCTCGGGTCACGTCGCAGGACACGGTGGCGGGCGAGGACGGCAGGGAGTACACGTCCGACCAGGCAACGATCTGGCGCTGGCGCGAAGCTTTCCAGAACGATTTCGCGGCGCGGATGGACTGGACCATCGCTGACTACGCTCATGCTAATCACAATCCGCTGGTGGAGGTGAATAGTCAGTCCGGGACCACTCCCATCGTGATCGATGCCGAGGTAGGAAAGCCGGTTTCGCTGGATGCACGCCAGAGCCGCGATCCCGATGGCCAGGGACTGCACTACAAGTGGTTTTTCTACGGCGAGGCAGGCGGCAGCGATGCGAACCTGGCCACAATCACTATCAGCGGCGCCGATACCGCGCAGGCTGTCGCGACAGCAACGGCGGTTTGCCGTCCGCAATGGTTACCCCTGGGTCAATGCTCAGGAAACGGGACCGCGCACATCATTCTGGCCGTAACGGACGATGGGTCACCGCGGCTGACGGCTTACCGACGCATCATCCTGAATGTGCACGCCGCTACCTCTCACTAGCTCACTCGCAACTCATCGGGTAGGACCGAAACCAGGAGAGCTGGCTTGAGTGGCTCCTTCAGCGGACGCTGCCGGATTTTCCCCGCCCGGTCAGCACCATTCATTGTTAGACTACGTCGCGATCTTTCTGCTCTCGGATCATTTACAGGAGCCTTGATGAATCCCAAGTTCCCGCTGCTGGCGGAGTTGATTGCCGAGTTCCTCGGAACCTTCGTGTTAATCATGTTCGGAACGGGTGTGGTCGCCATGGTCGTGCTGTTTCCCACCCAAAGGCCGGGCGAGGTGATTCACGGCGGTTATACCAACATCACTTTGGGCTGGGGGCTGGGAGTAACCATGGGGATCTACGTCGCCGGGAAGGTTTCGGGGGCGCACTTGAATCCTGCCGTCACTCTGGCGCTGGCGATTTTCCGCGGATTTCCCTGGCGGAAGGTTTTGCCTTACTCGATCGCGCAAACTGCCGGAGCATTCGCAGCCGCCGCGCTGGTGTATCGAAACTATCTGCCTGCCTTCCACCAAGTGGATCCGAAACTGGAGAAAACGGCGGGCATCTTCACCACCTTCCCGGCCTTCCCCAACTTACCGCAGGCAGGATTTCTGGATCAGGTAATCGGCACCGCGTTGCTGCTGCTTCTCGTCTTCGCCATCATCGATGAATTCAACATGCCTCCCGGCGCCAACATGGCGCCGCTGATGATTGGACTGGTGGTAGTGGCCATTGGCATGAGCTTCGGGGCAATGCACGGGTATGCGATCAATCCCGCGCGTGATTTCGGTCCCCGGCTGTTCACGGTGCTGGCCGGTTTTCGCAACAACGGTATTACCGATGGAAGCCAGGCATGGTGGGTGCCGATCGTAGCGCCGCTGGTAGGTGGAGTGATCGGCGCCGCGGTGTATGACTTCGGCATCCGGCGATTCTTGCCGCGTTCCTCTTAACGGCCTCTGGGAAGATTACTTACGGACGGCATAGTGCAGTTCGACCACGCCGTCTGTGAACTTCGTGCAGGAGATCAGTTTTAGTGGCACGGTGCGGCGGCCGGGCGCGATCAATGGAATGCCTTCGCCTATAAACGTGGGAATCACGTGAATCATGAACTCGTCGATCTCGCCTTCGTCGAGAAATGACGCGATGATGCCGGCGCCACCCATCATCCAGATGTCCTTCCCCTTTTTCTGCCGCAGACGGGTAGCGAACGCTTTGATCGGTTCGTTCACGAACTCCACGCCCGCAGGCGCCGGCGATGGCGGGCGACCGCGGGTGAAGACATAATTCTTAACCTTTGTATCGAAGGCCGACCCGCTCACGCCTTTCTTTTGAAAGTCGAGCGCCATATCGCATGTCTTCCTGCCCCACAGGATGGTGTCGATCGATTTATAGAACGCATCCAAGCCGTAGTTGCCCTTGGGATGCGGACGATCGAGCCAGTCGAAGGAGCCGTCGGCTCGCGCAATAAAGCCGTCGGCGCTGGTGGCGATGCAGACGATGATTTTGCGCTTGCGGACCATGGCGGTAGAGGCAGCGGTTAAATCCTAACCCGGAGCACCCTGGGATTTCCATCAAGTAAACTCAGCGAAGAAGGCGGCTCGCCTTGCACATCCCCGGCCCCCACCGGCCTTCAGATTCACGCCGGCGCGTCCGAGGTTGAGTACAAGGACTTCGTCCTCGAAGTCGATCCCAAAGCGGACCGCCTCGTGACCCTCAAGCCGGCGCTGTAGAGTGGAACGCCGCGCTTCAGAATCCCGGCGCGAAAGTGTAGCCCAGCGACACCCCAAAGCGGGTCGCATAAGGAGAACTGAATTCCTGATTGTTGCGAATCATGTACAGGTGAGCTTCCGGGCGAACAAAAAAATGGCCGTGAAAGTAGTAGCGGAAGCCGCCGCCAATGTGACCCATGAAATGATTGCTGCTGACGAAGTCGGTGCAGCTGATGGCGCCGCAATTGATAGTTCCCGTGTAAAAGCGCAGACTCTCCCACCCAACGCCGGCCATTACCTCAGCCGCCGCGTGATTCCCCAGCTTGGGAGCGTAGATCCCGTTGAAGTCATAGAAGAGGGGGCGGTAGGGCTGGAAGCCGGCGTAGAGATTTTGACTGCCTCTCCAGGCCAGTTCGCCACTGACGCCAAACTGCCGCTTCAAAAGCAGATCCGCGCTGAAAACCGGGTAGGCCCCGCCGGTTAGCGACACCGGGTTGTGATTTCCCGAGGCGCTCGAAGCCGAGGGCGCCGTGAGCGTGCCCACGCCAAAAGCGACATCGAACTGCTGTGCATGAACCGTGCCTTGTATGAGGAAGGAAAGAACCAGAACCACGAGTAGACTGAGCTTTCTCAAGTGAGCCTCCGAACCTATATTCGCTTTAGATGCAACAGCGATCCAGGGGGAAAGTGAAAAGATTTATAAAAGACCCTTTCAGAGGGTTCCGAGGCGCGGCCAGCCGTGCGATTGCCTTCAGCCACCTGCCGGCAATCGTTTGCATCTATAATGCGGCACCGGGAATCAAGATAACCTATCGCCCCGGTTATGTTCAGCATCTGTTCAGCACCTGCTTCGATATGGAAGAACTGAGCCCCGGAAGATCGTTACCCCCAAGGAGAATTGGCGTTTCGACTGCTGTCGTTCTCTGTTTGTTCGCGCTGTGGTCTGGACAAGCACAGGGGCAGGTCGGCAGCGGATATCCGAGCACGGCACAGGACTCCACTCCCGCGGCTTCCATAAAAATCACGACCCCCTCGAACCAGGATCCGTTTGGCGGCAGCGTCCCCCAGGGAAACGCCAAGCCGGAAGTCATGTCTCTTACTTTCCAGGATGCGATTGACCTCGGCCTGAAGAACAACCTCGGGGTGCTGCTGCAGAGTTACAACTCCATCGCCGCCCGGGGGGAGAAATGGAAGGAACTGAGCGAGCTTCTCCCTAACGTTAGTGGCGCGGTCAGCGTAAATGTGGCGCAGGACAACCTGGCTGCGCGCGGGCTGCGCTTCCCCGGATTTCCTACCGTGGTGGGACCCTACGGGTTTACCGACGCCCGGCTGTACCTTACCCAGTCGATCCTGAACCTTAAGGCTCTCAACCGTGAGCGCGGAGCGTCCGAAAACGAGCGGGCCGCGCAATTCAGTTACAAGGATGCCCGCGAGCTGGTGGTGCTGGCGACCGGCAATGCCTATCTTCAGGCGCTCTCGGGCGCAGCGCGGCTGGAAACCGCCGAAGCACAGATGGAAACCGCGCAGGCGTTGTATGGCAAGGCCACCGACCAGCAGAACGCAGGCCTCAGCCCGGCCATTGATACGCTGCGCGCCCGGGTGGAGTTCCAGAACCGGCAGCAACAGTTGATCGTGGCGCGCAATGAGTATGCCAAGCAGAAGCTGGCCCTGGTGCGCGCCATCGGGCTTCCGACCGGCCAGGAAATTGCCCTGACCTCCAAGGCTCCGTACGATCGCGTGGCCACGGCGGGAATTGAGGCAAGCCTGCAGCGCGCTTATGCTTCCCGATCGGATTACCTGGCGGCGGTGCAACAGGTCCGGGCGGCCGAGCACTATCGCAAAGGGGCAACCGCGGAACACTATCCCACGTTAGATCTGCTGGCCGACTATGGCGACCTGGGAATTAACTTCGGGAACTCCCACGGAACGTACAGTGTCAGCGGCCGGTTGAACATTCCCATCTTTCAGGGAGGCAAAGCCCACGCCGATGTGCTGCAAGCCGATGCCACCCTGCGCCAGGCCCGCGCCCAGTTGGACAATTTGCGCGGTCAGATTGAATATGAGGTGCGCACCGCCCTGCTCGACATAGCGGCCGCCGACGAACAAGTGGAAGTCGCGCGCAGTTCAGTTGATTTGGCAGAACAGACGCTGATCCAGGCCCGCGACCGCTTCTCCGCCGGGGTTACCGACAACCTGGAAGTGGTGCAGGCCCAGCAGACAGTCGCGGCGGCCCATGAAAGCTATATTTCAAGCCTCTACGCTCACAACCTTGCCAAGATTGAGTTGGTACGGGCCATGGGATACGCTGAACAGGGCGTAAAGCAATACCTTAGTGGTAAGTGATATGGAACAAACTACAACGACAACCGTGCCCGAAGCTCCTGCAGTTCAAACCCGGGAACATCCGCCCCTGCCGGCTTCGGAGAAGGACCTCCGCTGGAAGCAAGCCTCCCGCAATCCCCGTTTTCGCCTGGCCCTGATCGTGGGCGGAATTGTGTTGCTGGTGGCGGGCTTCTTTCTGTGGCGCTACCTGGGCAGCTACGAGTCCACAGACGACGCGCAGATCGACGGTCACCTCAACGCGATCAGCACGCGGGTGTCCGGACACGTGGTCAAGCTTCTGGTCAACGACAATCAGTTTGTGGAAGCGGGCACACCCCTGGTGGAGATCGATCCCAGGGACTTCCAGGTGGCGGTGGCCAAGGCCAATGCTGCCTACCACGATGCTCTGGCCACTGCGGAATCCATACAGATCAATGTTCCGATCACGTCGGTGAGTACAGACAGTCAGTTGTCGGCGTCTCAGGCAGACGTAGAGGGAGCTCGGGCGGGGGTTTCTGTGGCGCGCCAGCAACTGGAGGCGGCGCGGGCCCAGTTGGAGCAAGCCATCGCCAATGACATCAAGGCGCAGAACGATGTGGGCCGCTACAAACAGCTGGTGGACAAGCAGGAAATCTCCCACCAGCAGTATGACCAGGCGGTCGCCGCGGCCCGCTCCAGCGCCGCGGGAGTTGCCGCTGCCCGGGCATCAGCCGCTGCCGCCGAGCAGATGGTATCGCAGGCCCAGGCCAAACGTGAGCAGGCGGAAGCCAACTTGCGTTCTGCGGGGACTGCGCCTCAGCAAATGTCTGCGATTCGTGCTCGAGCCCAATCCGCCCAGGCCCAGGCCCAGCAGAAGAAGGCTGAACTGGAACAGGCCATGCTGAACCTGCAATACACCCGCGTGGTCGCTCCGGTCAGCGGTATCGTGAGTAACCGGACCGTGGAAGTCGGCCAGAATGTTCAGATCGGCCAGGAGCTGATGAAGATCATTAATCTGGACGACATCTGGGTGACCGCCAACTTCAAGGAAAGTCAACTTCGCTACATGCGACCCGGACAACGGGCGACCATTTCGGTGGACGCTTACGGCAAGAAGTACAACGGACACGTGGAAAGCATCGCCGGAGCCAGCGGAGCGCTGTTCAGCCTGCTTCCCCCGGAAAACGCCACCGGCAACTACGTGAAGGTGGTACAGCGCATTCCGGTAAAGATCACGTTTGATCCGGGAGAAACCAAAGAACATATTCTGCGTCCGGGAATGTCGGTCGAACCCAAGGTCTGGGTCAGATGAGTAAGCTCAGATGAGTAAGGCCCAGATTATGAGTAGGGTGCGATGAGTTCGGCCGCTCTGACCGCGGACGGCGCGGCCCTGCCGCGTCCGGCGGTCAATCCCTGGATCATCGCGCTGGCGGTCACGCTGGCCACGTTCATGGAGGTGCTGGACACCAGCATCGCCAACGTATCCCTGCCGCATATCGCGGGCAGCCTTTCCGCCGGGACCGACGAGAGCACATGGGTACTGACTTCGTACCTAGTTTCGAACGCCATCGTCTTGCCGCTCAGCGGCTGGATTTCTTCCATCATTGGACGCAAGCGTTTCTACATGAGCTGCGTCGCAATCTTTACTGTCAGTTCGCTGCTCTGCGGGCTGGCCCCTAACCTGGGAATGCTGATTTTCTTTCGCATACTGCAAGGCGCGGGCGGAGGCGGCCTGCAGCCCAGTGAACAAGCCATCCTGGCGGACACGTTTCCGCCTGCCAAACGCGGCATGGCTTTCGCGGTGTATGGTCTTGCGGTGGTGCTGGCGCCGGCCATCGGTCCCACTCTCGGCGGCTGGATTACGGACAACTTCACCTGGCGCTGGATTTTTCTGCTGAATATTCCGGTCGGCATTCTTTCCTTGCTATTGACCTCGCGTCTCATCCAGGACCCGCCCTACCTCAGGCGCAAGAAACTCGCGGAAACCAAGATCGACTACATCGGCCTTGGCCTAGTGGCTTTGGGCTTGGGCACGCTGCAGATTGTCCTGGACAAAGGCCAGCGCGAAGACTGGTTCGAATCGCATTTCATCGTGGTGCTCTCCGTCATCGCGGCTGCGTCCCTGCTGTTTCTGATCTATTGGGAGTGGACGCGGAAAGACCCGGTGATTGACCTGCACCTGTTCACCAACCGTACGTTCGCCGCGGCCAATCTGCTGATGTTCATGCTGGGGTTTGCCCTGCTCGGCAGCACCGTCCTGCTCCCGCTCTTCATGCAGACCCTGCTGGGTTATACCGCTGAACAGTCGGGACTGGCGCTGTTGCCGGGTGGCTTCAGCCTGATGTTGCTGATGCCACTGGTGGGTTTTATGCTCTCCCGGTACGATCCGCGCAAGATGATGACGTTCGGGCTGCTGGCGCTCTCCTTTTCCCTGTTTCACA
Source organism: Terriglobia bacterium (assembly GCA_020073395.1). Lineage (GTDB taxonomy): Bacteria > Acidobacteriota > Terriglobia > Terriglobales > Acidobacteriaceae > JAIQFF01. The sequence goes on along the minus strand of JAIQFF010000067.1, from coordinate 9,354 downwards.
TGACCAACTTCACCTTGGGAGTCGATTTCCGGACGGTGGTGGTTGCCCGGATGATCCAGACCATGGGCCTGGCCTTCCTGTTCGTGCCTATCAACACCGCTGCGTATGCCTTCCTGCCCAAGGAAAAGAACAACGCGGCTTCGGGGTTGATGAACCTGGCGCGAAACATCGGCGGGAGCGTAGGCATCTCAATTGTGACAACCATGCTGGACCGGAGGCAACAATTCCACATGAACCGGATGGGGGGCCATCTTTCGGTTTCGAGTCCGCAGGTGCAGTCGATGCTGCAGGGTACGGCGCAAGCGCTGGTGACGCGGGGTTATTCCGCGTCAGAGGCCATGCAAAAGGCTTACGCGCTGTTACAGGCGACTTTTGCCCGCCAGGCCTCCATGCTGGCTTATATTGACAACTTCTGGCTGCTGGGAGTAGCTATTCTGGTGATGGTTCCTTTGGTCTTCCTGATGAAGCGGCCCCGGCCCGGCGGCGCCATCGCCGTACATTAGGTTGTGTGGGAGGTTGTGTGGGTCGGACACTCTTGTCCGACGCTTTTGAAGTTGGTCTTGGGTTGGGGTTTAGGTTCGTGGGCCGAAGCGACGTGAAGCAACGTTGAGCTGGCAAAGGCAAAGTCAAAAGCGTCGGACAAGAGTGTCCGACCCACACGAGGGCAGCCTGTGTTTCGAGTGATTACGGTCGAACGGGAATTCGGAAGCGGTGCCGCGGAAATCGCACGCGAAATTGCCAACCGCCTCGGCTGGAAGCTCTGGGACCAGGCCCTGACCGAGGAGATTGCCCGCGAGGCCCACGTTGACCGGTCCGCTGTGATGTACTGCGACGAGCGCCTGGACAGCACCTTTCACCGCCTGGCCAAAACCTTCTGGCGGGGCAGCTATGAACGCAGCATACTCCTGAAGGGCACCGAGCCCTTCGATACTGACCGCTTTGTGGCCATCGGACAGGAAGTAATGACCCGGGTGGCCACGGCCGGAAATTGCGTGATCGTTGGAAGAGGCGCTCCTTATTTTCTACGCGAGCTCCCGGATGCGTTCCACGTTTTCCTTTACGCGCCACGGTCAGAAAAGCTAAGGCGGCTGCGGCTGATCGGACACAGTGAGAAGGAGGCCGAAGAGCTAGTCGATACCGTGGACCGCGACCGCATCGAATTTGTAAAACACTACTTCGGCGCCGACTGGCCTACCCGCTGCCTCTACCACATGATGATCAACACTGCCGTCGGGGATGAAATCGTCATCTCGACTGTCCTCGACACCATGCGCCTGCTGGAAAGACCGGTGACCGCCGGAGGGGCAGTGGCCCAGATGGAAAAGTGCCCGTAACTCTTTGGTAACATTGGGCTGCACCTTTTCCGTTGCACTTTAACACTACTGAAATATCTTCTGGATTAGCATTGTTGGTGGGGAAAGCTCTGCGGAGGCTTCGAGGATGGGAGCGGCCCGGATTCCACAACACGCTCTTCCGCTGCAGGTGGCAGCCGTCTGCTACCGGCGGCGTGGCCCCGCGGTCGAGTTCCTATTGGTGAACACGAACGGCGGCGGCAAGTGGACGTTTCCCAAGGGCGATCCCGAATCCAATCTCTCGCATGGCCAGGCGGCGGAACGCGAAGCCCGGGAAGAAGCCGGCGTCAGCGGTCGCATTGAGCCCCGTCATTTCTGCCTGTACATCCATTCCAAAGGTGTTTTCTGGAAGCCTCCGGGAGTGCGGGAGTATGTGATCAAGGCGTTTCTGCTCGAGGTGGAGCAGGCAGAAGAGCCACACGAGGCAAGCCGGAATCCCACCTGGTTCAGCCCCGAGGAAACCAAGAAGACCCTGGCTAAGGGCCGCGAAGTGAAATACGCGCACGAACTGCAGGCCGTGGTCGATCGGGCGCTGGAGAAGATTGGCGCTGCCCAGGCCGCGGCCGCACCCTAGCCTTCCAAGAAGTGGCGCCGCCGTCCCGGCGGCTGTCGTGGGGGCGTCCCACCCACATACTCCTGTCATGCTGAGCGCAGTCTGGACGGTCGCTTGCGACCGGCCAGCCGAAGTCGAAGCATCCCTATTCCTCTCCATTCACTCATTCGGAGCGCTACCGAATTCCTGCGCTCCCAAAGGATAGTTGTTAGGTAGGGGTCCTTCGACTGCGTAGGAAGCCCGCTCGCGGGCTTCCTACTCCGCTCAGAATGACAGCGCGGTTCTTCTGCAAAATCGCCTCTCTCATGAGACGATTGAAGGAATGCTCCAGCTCTCCTCTGCCGGCAAGCGCTACGGCCACAAGCTCCTTTTTGAAGGGGCGGACTGGATGATTACGCCTCGCGACCGCGTGGGACTGGTGGGCGCGAATGGCACCGGCAAATCCACCCTGCTGAAGATTCTGGCTGGTAGTGAAAGCCTCGACTATGGCTCGGTCAGCCGGGCCAAGGGCATCAGCGCGGGATACCTGCCGCAAGATGGCCTGGCGCTCACCGGACGTACCGTCTTCGCCGAGTGCATGTCGGTGTTTGCGCATCTGCGGGCGATGGAACAGGAGATGGAAGAGCTGACCGGACGCATGTCCGAGCTCGATCACTCGTCGCCGGAGTACGCGCAGGTGGCAGAACGGTACCAGCGTATCGAGCACGAATTTACCACCCGCGACGGGTACGCCATCGAGGCGCAGGTCGGCACCGTGCTTGCGGGGCTTGGTTTCCGCAAAGAAGACTGGACCCGGCAGACGGAAGAATTTTCCGGCGGCTGGCAGATGCGCATCGCGTTGGTCAAACTTCTGCTACAGCAGCCCAACCTGTTGTTGCTGGACGAACCCACCAACCATCTTGATCTCGAAGCCCGCAACTGGCTGGAAGAGTATCTCGGCAATTATCCCTACGCTTTTGTGCTGATTTCGCATGACCGTTATTTTCTTGACGTAACCATCAACAAGATTGTCGAGATCTGGAACAAGCGTATTCATCTATACAGCGGCAACTACGAAAAATATCTGAATGCGAAGACCCAGCGACTGGAGCAGCTCGAGGCCGCCTATCGCAACCAGCGCGAGCGCATTGAACAGCTTGAAGTCTTCATCAATCGCTTTCGCTACCAGGCCACCAAGGCCAAGCAGGTACAAAGCCGGATCAAGGAGCTGGAGAAGATCGAACGCATCGAACTACCGGAAGAAGAGAAGACCATTCACTTCTCCTTTCCCCAACCCAAGCCCGCCGGCCGCATCGTGGCCGAGTTTGTCGGGGTTGCGAAATCCTATGGCGATAAGGAGGTATTTCGCGATGTTAGTTTCATGATCGAGCGCGGCGACCGGATCGCGCTGGTGGGAGTGAACGGCGCCGGGAAATCCACGCTGATCAAACTGTTGGCGCAGACCGAGCCGCTGACCCAGGGCGAATATCGCCTGGGACACAATGTCGATCCGGATTACTTCGCGCAGGACCAGTACAAGGAACTCAATCCGGATGCGCGCATCCTCGACGATCTGGGCGAGATTTCTCCCCGCTCAACGCAAACCGAGTTGCGCAGCCTTCTGGGATGCTTTCTGTTCTCCGCCGACGACGTGTTCAAACGCATCGGCGTGCTTTCGGGCGGCGAGCGCAACCGCTACGCGCTGCTGCGGATGCTGTTGCATCCGGCAAATTTTCTGCTCCTCGACGAGCCTACGAACCACCTTGACATGCGCGCCAAAGACGTGCTGCTGAAGGCGCTGACCGACTACAACGGCACCGTGGTCTTCGTCTCGCACGACCGCTATTTCATCGACAAACTGGCCACCCGAGTCCTGGAGGTAGGGGACGGCAGGGTCGAGGTTTATCCCGGCAACTACGAAGATTACCGCTGGCGGAAGGAGGGCGGCGCCGCAGCCCTGCAGAAGGCGGTTACGTTACCGGCCAATTTGCTGCCTGGGAATGGCAATGCCAACGGGCAGCCGCCGAAATCCGAGGATGCCGGAGCCAAGCGCCTGAATCCCATCAAACGCAAGCAGATGGAAGATCGCGTGCACCAACTTGAAGCTGAAATCAACCGGCTGGAAGATGCTATCGCCGAGGGGGAGGCCGCCCTGCAGACCTTCGTCAGCGCCGAAGAAACTCAGCGGGTTACGCAGGAACTAGGCGCCGCACGAACCGAACTGCAGAAGCGGATGGCGGAATGGGAGCAGCTGGGTCAGGCGCTCCAGACCTGACCAGTTGCGCTCGGTATGTTACCGCAGCGGCTAAGGCCGCCATTGAAAATAGAGCATTTAATGCAGGGTTGGAGCCCTGCTTCAGGCAAACAGTCTGCTGCTTCCCAGCGATCACCCGATACCTTCGACACCCGGACAGGTTCTTCCGTAACCTGCTTTATTGCTGGCTCCCATGCGATAGTCAGCTTGGCCAATCGGCCATAGACAAGCAGACTCGCCGCATGCGGTAACGCCCCTGGTGCGCGCCGCGCGGAACACTAAAGGAGCGCCGCAACCGATGCTGCAGCCATCAGATTCTCAAAAATCGCAGTTACCCTCGAACCAATCCTTCAGCCCCAGCAAGACCGTCAGCGTGCCCGTGGAACAGGCTACGATCGGCCGCTCCGTGGTCATCAAGGGCGAGGTCAGCGGCACGGAATCGCTCTACATCGATGGGCGAATCGAGGGCACCGTCAATTTTGCCGATCACCGCATCACCGTCGGACGCAACGGCAGCGTCGCCGCCAACATTACTGCCCGCGAAGTTGTGATCCTGGGCAAAGTGCAGGGCAACATCCAGTGCACCGACCGCCTGGACATCCGCAGTGAAGGCGCGCTGACCGGTGATGTCATCACCCAGCGCATCAGCGTCGAGGATGGAGCTGTGCTCAAGGGCAGCGTGCAGGTGCGCGCGGTCGAGCACAAGCAGGACAAGTCTCAAGCCCACAAGCAGACGCAATCTGAGACCAAGCCCGCTGCAACCGACCAGCCCAGAGCGGCAGCCGCGGTCGCAGGCGTTTAGTTCGCTTCAGCTGGCTATGTGTGGGGCGGACACTCCTGTCCGCCCGCCTTTGACTTTCGGTATTCGGGAAACAGGGCAAAGTCAAAAGCAAAGTCAAAAGCGTCGGACAAGAGTGGCCGACCCACACTCTTATTTATTTCTTTTCTTCCGGCTTCAAATCAAGCGCCGCCGAATTCATGCAGTAGCGCAGACCGGTCGGGGCCGGTCCGTCTTCAAAGACATGTCCCAGGTGTGCATCGCAGCGCGCGCATCGGGTTTCAGTACGAACCATGCCGTAAGTTTTGTCAGTGTGGTTGACCACCGCGGCCTCGTCCACCGGCCTCCAGAAGCTGGGCCATCCGGTGCCGGACTCGAACTTGGTCTCTGAGCTGAAGAGCGGTTGCCCACAACAGACACAGACATATGTGCCTGCATCTTTGGTCTTCCAGTACTTGCCGCTAAATGCCGGTTCAGTCCCAGCCTTGCGGGTCACGTAGTACTGCTCGGAAGATAGCTGCTTTTGCCACTCTGCTTCAGGCTTCTCGATTTTCTCTGCCATTACGTTTCTCCGAATCGTTTTGTTGATCTTTGCTCCTGGCACTGTTTGACTCGCCGCGAGGACCCATCGTCAAATCTCGATGACCATATCCTCCAGGCGCGTGGGATAGCTGTTCAGCACTTCGCCCTTGTCTTTCCGAACGATAACCGTGTCGGAGTGCCGAAAACCGCCCCAATCCGGATCGTAAACCCCGGGCTCGCAACTGAAAGCCATGCCCTGCTGCAGAACCGTCTTGTCGCCTTCGGCGATCCAGGGAGCTTCGTGTCCTTCCAGACCAATACCGTGTCCGGTGCGATGTTTCAGAAACTTCTCAAACCCCGCCTTGCGAATCTGGTCCAGGCTCTTCTGGTCCACTTCTTCCGCTACCGCACCTTCCTTCAAATTCTCGACGCCGGTGTCGTGCGCGGCCAGCATGGCGTCGAACAGGCGCTTGGCGTAGTCGGTGGGCTTGCCCACGCAGAATGAACGCTCACACTCGACGTTGTATCCTCCCACCTGGGCGCCGAAGCTGAGGATCAGGGCGTCTCCGGTTTTGAGCCGGTCTTTGCTCGGGACCGCGTGAGGGAACGCCGAACGTTTGCCGAACGGCACCAACCCTCCGAATGGAGGATCAATGCCGACGCCGACTACATCATTCAGTTCCTTCGACATCCGGTCGGCGACTGCGTCGGCTGTCACTTTCAGGATCTCGTCCTCGGTCACGCTACCATTGTGTTGCACGAATTCGCGGCCAGCCTGCACCTTGAAATCAGCGTAAGTCATGGCCCGACGCATGATGCGAACTTCGTCTTCGTCCTTGACCAGGCGAAGGTCATCGACCAGGTCTCCAGCGACCACAATCTTGGCCTTCGGAGCGCCCAGGCTTATTTGATGCAGCCGGCTGGGCCGGGGCTCCTCGATGCCTATGCGCGCCCGATCGAATCCCCGCTTGGCCACCCGTTCGAAGATCCAGCGCACCCGGTTCACCGGACCGGGAAAATCGAAATAAGACTCGTAGTCTTTCACCCACCAGGTCTTGACCTGGTCGGTCTCCAGCCCGGGCACGAACATCACGGGATCACCCAACTCTGGAAGCAGTGCTGCCAGAGGGCGCTCGGTCGAGAGGTGAAAATACCCCACGGTGTAAATGATGTTGGTCGCGTCCAGAAGAAGCAGGGCGTTGAGCTTGCGCTCTTTCATCTTCTGCTGCACTTGAGCAATCTTGCGCCGGTACCAGTCCGGTTCCAGGCGGTCGTGCGCGCCGGTGTCCGGCATGGCGGTTGCCATGCGGAGAAAACGCATCTTGCCCAGTTTGCTCACATCGGCGGTGATGCTGAGGGCAGCCACGCCGGAGAGCGCGCGCATAAATTGTCTTCGATTCCCCATCGAGCCTCCGTCCGCAACAAGTTTGGGATTTCAGAGCGACCCATCTTAGCGTACCTGCCCGCCTTCCGGTTCGACCGTGGACAATCAGGTAGTATCGGAGGAATTCTGGTCATCTTAAGCGGGGCGCAGTATGCAGGTCTTAAGGCCTGCTCCACCCTTGGACGGCCTGATCCACCCTTTACCCAATCCACGCTTTGACAAACGACTACCGTGCCGGGCGCTTCTTTCAACTGACCCACGAACGACAGTCACGCCCCCCGGTTTATACTCTTAGTGCTGCGCTCGGCGGCGCCGGTATGCGACTCATTACTTTTGAAGACAGCGTGCGGCGATCCCGCGTGGGTGCTCTTACTCCCGACGGACGGGTGGTTGACCTGAATTCCGCCTGCGCCCTGTATTTGCGTGACATCGAGAACGAGGGCGCCTTCTACCGCCTGGCCGACGCTCTGGTCTCGCCCCATATGCGCGAACTCTTCGCCGGAGGCGATACCAGCCTGGAAGCCGCCCGCAAGGCGCTCGATTATGTACTGGAAAACGACAGCGTGACCGGACCGCGCGGAGAGCCCATCTTCTACTCGGCTGACGAGATTTTCATGCGGGCGCCGATTGTCCCCAGGAAATTTTTCCACGCCTCCGGCTTCCGGAACGTGGACGCCATCATCGGCCATGAGGAACCGGTGATCTATCCCGAGCACCTCACGCAAGAACTGGATGGCGAAGTCGAACTCGCCGTCGTTTTGAAAAGGTGCGGAAAACACTTTGCTTCCGATGACGCCTCCAGTTACATCGGAGGCTATGTCGTTTTCAACCACCTTACCGCCCGTGACATTCAACGCCGCGAAATGCAGTCAGGGACATCCGGGTTCTGCCATGGGATCGACACGTTCTGCCCGCTCGGCCCCTGGATCGTGACCGCTGACGAGATTCCTGATCCGCACCAGTTGACCATGGAACTGCGAGTGAACGGCGAACCCCGGCAGAGTTCATCCTCCAGCAAGATGGCGGTGAAGATCCCTGAAATTCTTTCGCACTATTCGCCTATGAATTACAGCGCGGGCGATGTGCTTTCAACCAGTCCGGGAGCTGGCACGTTCAACGGCGATCCTAAGGCTCGGTATCTGAAGGTTGGCGACGTGATGGAATGCGAAATCGAGGGTATTGGAATCCTGCGCAACCACATAATTTCCTGGGAGGAAGCCTACGGCCGCAAGCCGGCTGCCCTGGCCACGCAGGAAACTCGCTCTTAAGACGCGCGGGCTGTGTCTTTTATGCTCAGGTAAGCCCTTTCGAGTTTCAATACAAACGCCAGCTCATGCCGACATGGATTTGCACCGCCACTGGAACTCCGTCCTTCCGGGCAGGATCAAACCGCCACAGATTCAGCACCTTGACTCCCTCCTCGTCCAGACCAAAGCCAGCCGGCGTCACAATGTTCACGTCTTGAACGTTGCCTTGCGGAGTCACAACCAGCGAAAATTCCGCATCTCCAACATAGCCGGCCTGCCGCGCCTCTTCTGAATATTCCGGGTCGGGTTGGTAGTCAACGAGGGGTTTGGACACGTTCTCTTTGACGTCGTACACCGGCTCGTTACCTGGCGGAGCAACCCGCGGAGGCCTGCCTTCATATTGCAGGACAAAATTCTTCCAGAACACAGGCACAAAATCGGCAAGCTCATCGTTTGGAGAGAGGAAAACCAGGTTCATCACGGACTCAATATCCGTCATCCCCCGCGGCACAGAACTCATTTCGAGAACCACGTTCAGTCCATTGCCCTTCCTGGCAAGTTTCTCATCTTTGCCCTTGCCAAACTGGTTTTGTGTCTTGGAAACAGAGTCGGTCGCCCTGATTTCGGTCACGTCTTGGAGTTTCTTGCTGGCCGAGTCGAAAAAGAGTCGGAGGCGTTTACCTTTTATGTGCAGCCTTCAGTCCTGGAGGTGAATATCAGTCACACGCAGCTGGCCATCAACAGTCCACGACCCTGTTTTCGCATCCCCGATCAGGCGCCCGTCGGAACCGAAGTGCAGCTCGTCTGCGTCGTAAAATTGCCGAAGTGTGAGGACACTCCCTCGATAATTACGCCTTAGCTGCTTCTCCAGAGAACCATTCCCGGCGTGAGCAATCACGCTGCTGAACAGCGAAGCGCATAGCAGAAGCAACCAGCTCATCCGTAACATGGGAGTCCTAATCTCTGCCAACTCTCTGAAATGCGGCTAGCAATGGCCGCCGAACAAGTTGAGCCGATGTCTCATGCGGTCCTCATCCTTTGTGCGGCGGCTAGGCCTGCCCCGGATATTCCGGCGGCTTTGGCTGGGAGACCCCGATGTTCCGATATCCCCAGCGGTAGTAAAGCAGCGGATCGCCGCCCCGCACCACAACTTGCTCGACTTCAGCGATAAAAATCGTGTGGTCGCCCGCATCTTGAGCGCTATGCAGGCGGCACTCGAGGTAGGCCAAGGCGCCGTTCAGAACCGGTGTGCCGTGAGCGGTGCGATCGAAGTGCGCTCCCGCTT